>JBDTYX010000318.1:0-3200 GCA_040005435.1 Rudaea sp.
AAGCGCAGCGGCGGGTCAGCCGCCCGCTTTGCGATAGATGCCGTCGAACGCGCTGCTCCAGGTCTTGCCCGCGTCCTCCGACGTCTCCCAGTGCTGCCGCACGCTGCCGTCCTTGTTTGGCGTCCAGCTGATACGTTGTTGCTGCGGCTTGCCGGTCTTCGCGTTGTTGCGCGTGCCGACGAGGACCATGTCGCCGTGTTCGACGCCGCCCGAGAGAGCGAGCACGCCGTCCGGATTGTTGCCGATCCAGAACTGACGCCAGTGGCCGGTCTGCGCATCGAACGCGTTGTAGCTGACTCCGTTGCTGCCCTTGCCGCCGCTCCACTGCTCGGAGATGCCGCAGCCGTCCGCGACGGACTCGATGCGACTGTGGCCGATCACGTTTTTGCCGGTCGGATCACGGACCTCCCAGCGGCCGATCCAGAAATCGAACTGGTGATATTCCGGCATGTTTGCAGGGCAGCCGAACAAGGGTGGCGTGGGCGCCGCGGGAACCGCGGCTGAAAGCGCCGCGAGGCCAAGGGTGGCGAGCAGATTGCGCATGCGGATGTCTCCTGGGACGTGGGTGATGGACGGCAGCGTCAGTGGCGCGGTGAGGGGGTGTGCGAGGCGCACAGTTTGGTGAGCGTGGCTTTCGGCGCGCGCAGCGCGTTGTCGACGTAGTAGGCCGCGATCGTTCTGACGAACGCCGCATCGGTGTCTGCCAGCAGTGGCTGCGCATCGGCGAGCCAGCCTTCCGCGCACGCCTTGCTGTCCTGCGGGCCCGCGCCGCACGTGACGAAATCATTGTAGGCCTTTCGCCAGGTTTCGAATTGAGCACGCCGCATCGGCGCGCCATGGCCAGGTACGAGGACGCTGAAGTCGACGCGCTGCAGCTCGTCGAGTACCGACCTCCACGCGTCAGGACAGGCCGTGTCGACGAACGGCACCGGCAGCGTCACGAGGTCTCCCGCGACGAGCACGCGCGAGTTCGGCTCGAACAGCCAGACGTCTCCTGCGGTCGCAGCGGGACTCGCGAGATGCACGCTGAAGTCTTCGCCGGCGATCCGCCGCGTGCCGCTGCGGGTCACGACGACGTCGGGATACAGCGCGCGGCCCTGATCGATCGTCGCGATCTCCGCGCGCCAGCCCGCGAGCTGCTTCTCGTTCTTCGATTTGGCGAGCGCCGCACTGAGCTGCTTGCGGTAGTCTGCGAGAAATCCGCTCATCGCATCCTCAATCGCGTCGCTCGCGAAGACCTTCATGTCGGGATAGGCCGCGCGCACGCGCGGGTTTCCGCTGACGTGGTCGAGGTGCCAATGCGAGTTCACGACCGCGACGATCGGCAGGCCCGCCGACTTCGCGTAGTCGAGGATGCGCTGGGTGTGCTCGACGTGGCGCCCGGTGTCCACTACGACGAGGCCCTGAGGCGCGCGAAAGACGACGCTGTTGCCGTCGGGCTGCGTGTTGGGGATGAATGCGCCCGCGATGAGGTCGACGCCTGGCGCGACGGCCCGGACGTCCGCGAATGCGGGCTGGCCGAGTAGGCCTGCGAGGCAAACGATGACGGTGCGGAGTTCCATCCCTGCGGTCCTCTATGCGAAACCCGTCCGCACTCTGGCGCGTTGCGGCCGCGCCCGGCAATGCCGGAAGTCATCAACTGTCAACGGTTTGCGCGGGAGCATGACTAATGGGATTGTGGCACGCCCTAAACGGCGCGCAGAATCGCGCATATTCTCGACATCGTCGCCAAGGGGACTCCATGCGCATTCTCTGCTCCGTGCTCGCTCTCGCCGTCTCGCTCTCGCTCAGCGGCCTCGCTGTCGCCGACGACGATACCGCGAAGGAGGGCAAGGTCGAGGGGCCGAAGAAGGATGAGTCCGCGAAGCCTGCCAAGCTCGCGCCGAAGGAGGTCACGACCGACGGCAGCGTGACGGTCGAAGGCAAGCGCATCGACTACAAGGCGATCGCGGGCACGCTGATCCTCGAAGACAAGAAGGGCGAGGGCACCGCGAGCATCTTCTACGCGGCCTACTTCAAGAAGGACACCGATTCCTCGCGTCGACCCGTCACGTTCATCTACAACGGCGGCCCGGGCTCGGCGACCGTGTGGCTGCACATGGGCGCGTTCGGGCCGAAGCGCGTCGTCACCGACGACGACCAGCACACCGCGCCTGCGCCCTACGGCCTCGTCAACAACGACTACAGCCTGCTCGACGTTAGCGATCTCGTGTTCATCGATGCGCCTGGCGCGGGGTTCTCGACATTCGCCGACAAGGAGAAGGGGCCGAAGGAGTACTTCGGCGTCGACCCCGACGCGAACGCGTTCGCGCAGTTCATCGGCAAGTTCATGTCCAAGTACGGCCGCTGGAACTCGCCGAAATACCTGTTCGGCGAGAGCTACGGCACGACGCGCTCTGCGGTGCTCGCGAACATCCTGCAGAACGACAAGGCGATCGATCTCAACGGCGTTATCCTGCTCTCGCAGGTGCTCAACATGGCGATGCTGATCGATTTCCCGGAGATCAACCCGGGCGTCGACCTGTCCTACCAGCTCGTGCTGCCGAGCTACGCCGCGACCGCGTGGTACCACAAGAAGCTGCCCAATCAGAATGGACAGCCTGCGGACCTGCATGCGTTCCTCGCCGAGGTTGAGCAGTTCGCGATGGGTGACTACGCGCAGGCGCTAGCGGCGGGCACCGCGCTCGACGCCACGCGCAAGCACGCGATCGCCGAGAAGCTGCGCGGCTACACGGGCCTGCCGGTCGACTACATTGAGCGCGCCGACCTGCGGGTCAACGGCGGCGAGTTCGAGCACACGCTGCAGATCGACCGCGGCCTCACGACCGGGCGCCTCGACTCGCGCTTCTCGGGCCCCACGATGGACAGCCTCAACCAGGCCGCGGCCTACGATCCGCAGTCCGCGGCTATCTCGTCGGCCTATGTCGCCGCGTTCAACGACTACGTGCGCAAGCAGCTGAAATTCGGCCAGGACCAGACCTACAACCTGTTCGCCGAAGGCACGTTCCCGGGCTGGAAGTTCGAACACAAGCAGCCGGGCCGGCAGTTTGCGGTCCCCGGTTTTCCGAACGTGATCCCCGATCTCGCCGCCGCGATGAAGTACAACCCGCGGCTGCACGTGATGCTCAACTCCGGGTACTACGATCTCGCGACGCCGTTCTACACGGCTGACTACGAGATGCGTCACCTGCCGATCCCGC
>JBDTYX010000105.1:0-10759 GCA_040005435.1 Rudaea sp.
CGCTCGCCCATGCGCAGGCGCGCCTTGTACACCGACACGTCCTCCATCATCGAATCCGGGCGTGCGAGATAGACGAATTCGAAGATGCACGGCGCCTGCATCTGATGTTCGGCGCACTGGCGGCTGAACAGCTGCCCGTCCTCGGTCAGCAGCACCGCCTCGCCCGGCGCGACGTCGCGCATCAGGCGGAAGCCGAGGATGTCTAGCGCGACCGATTCGGACGCGACGACGTATTCCTTGCCCTGCGCGGTGTCGCGCTCGCCGAGCACGAGCGGGCGGATGCCGTGCGGGTCGCGGAAAGCGATGACGCCGTAGCCGAGCAGCAGCGCGACGACCGCGTAGCCACCGCGCGCGCGCGCGTGCACGCCCGCGACGGCCTTGAAGATGTGATCGGGCGTCAGCGCATGGCGCTCCTGGATCTGCAGTTCGTGCGCGAACACGTTGAGCAGGATTTCCGAATCGGAATCGGTGTTGATGTGGCGGCGGTCTTCCTCGTACATCTGCCGGCGCAGGTCCTGCGTGTTGATCAGGTTGCCGTTGTGCCCGAGCGCGATGCCGTAAGGTGAATTGACGTAGAACGGCTGCGCCTCGGCCGAACTCTCCGAGCCGGCGGTCGGATAGCGGCAATGGCCGATGCCGATGCGGCCACGCAGCTTGAGCATGTGCTCGCGCTGGAACACGTCGCTGACGAGCCCCGCGCCCTTGTGCAGGCGCAGCTTGTCGTTGTCGACGGTCGCGATGCCCGCGGCGTCTTGGCCGCGGTGCTGCAGAACGGTCAGGCCGTCGTAGAGCGCCGGCGCGACTTCAGACCTGCCGACGATGCCGATGATTCCACACATGCTGATTGCTCGAAGAGAGGGAATCGTTGCCCCGAAACCTGGCGGGCGTCCAAGCGTGCTAGGCGGCGCGAGGCGGCGCCATGATACTTGGTCGAATCTGGCTCGGCACGAAGTGTTTTCGGCCGGCGCCGCCGCTCGCGCGACCGGCGCATCAGTCCGGCTTGAAGCAGTGCGCAATCTTGCCGCCACGATATCCAACAAATGGCGCCGGATGCCTGCCAATTCAACCGCCGGAGCACGCGGATCACGCGTCGTTGAGACCGTCGCGCCGACTGTCGGGCGGGCTCAGATCGTCAGCGTCTTCTTCGCAGGATCGGGCGGCGCGGGCGCGGAACCCGGTGCGGGCGCCTTTGCGGGCGCCGCCGGCGCAGGCGGCAATGGCAACAGGCCGCGCAGGTCGAGATACTTCGTCGCCTCGGCCGGCATATGCGCCGAGGCCCACTGCGCGGCATTCTGGAAACTCGGCAGCAGCTGCGACTGATGCCACCACGGATCGCGCGGGAACGGCGTGAATCCCAGCAGCAGCACGACGAGCGTCATGAGAACGACGCCGCGCGCTAGGCCGAAGACCATTCCGAACAGGCGGTCGGTGCCGGTGAGTCCGCTGCCGCTGATCAGCTTGCGCAGCAGGAATCCAACGATCGCTCCCGCGATAAGCACGGCGACGAAACACAGGACGTAGCCGAGCAGCATGCGTGCGGACGGCAGCTCGATCGACGTGAAATGCGCGGCAACTTGTGGGCCGAAGCGCCATGCGACCCAGATCGCGACGACCCAGCAGGCGAGCGCGAGGACCTCGCCGATCAGGCCGCGCCACAGGCCCATGAGGACGGACAGCCCGAGCACGCCGAGAATGCAGTAGTCGACCCAATTCATCTTCGCGTCGGGCCGGGCGTGACGACGACGCGTCGATTTCGCGGAGCGCGCATCGTCTCGACGCTGTCTGCGGTCATGGCTGGGTCGTGATCATTCCGCTGAGCTGGAACTTCTGCTTGACGCTCGCGAGCGCCGTTTCGGCGCCCGCGCGATCCGCATACGGCCCGGCGCGAACCTTCCACAGCGTCGGCTCGGCCCCCTTGCTCTTCTCGATGAACGCGGACACGCCGCCGTTGCGCAGGCGGTCGCGCAATTTGTTCGCCTCGTCTTCGGCCTTGAACGCGCCGAGCTGGACCGTAAATCCACCGGCGCGACTCGGCGCCGGACTTGACGGCGCGTCCTTCGTCGTCTTGCCGCCGTCGGGTTTGCCCGGCTCGCCCTTCGCAGATTCGGGGTGTGTGACTTCGGACTTCGCCGAGTCACCGAGGTCGACGACGCTGCTTGGCACCTTCTCTTCGGACTGCTTGATCTTGAGGCGCACGCTTTCAGCCGCGGCGCGATCGGCATACGGGCCCACGCGCACACGCTGCGCGGACTTGCCCTGGTACTGGGTCGCCTCGGCGAACGCCGGATAGCCGAGCTTCTTGACCTTCGCCACGAGACTCGCGGCGCCGCCCGCGTCGGCGTACACGCCAAGATTGACGACGAAGCGGCCGTCATCCTGTAGGGCCGGTGCCGGCGGAGGAATCGGCCCCGGCGGCGTCACCACAGGCTTGGACGCGGGCGTCGCCGACGGCGTGGCGGTGCCGGGCTTGGTCGTCGCGACGACCTGATCGGGCGCCTCGAACGTCGGCGGCGCGGCCGTCGTGACCGTGGTGACTTTGTTCGGATCGTCGGCAGTCGGCGCGGGCTTGGCGCCCGTGGTCGGCGGCGAAGCGGACTTCGGCGTCGCATCGACCGGCAGATTGCGCGTCTCGAAGTTGCGTTCGGGCGCGGGCGGAATACTCAGCCCGAGTGTCGTGTTGTCCTGCTTCGGGGGAGAATTGGAGAAGAACATCGGCACGAAGATGATCGCGAGCGCGATCAGGACGGCGGCACCTAACAGTCTTTGCTTCAAGGCGGAATCCATATTTCCTCCGATGACCCAATGATTATAGCGGCCAGCGGCGACCATCCGGCGCCTCGCGCGACGCCTCGTTCATTTTTCCGCAGGGTCGGCCACGCGTCAGGAGTCGAGACGCGTCGCGCCCCAGCATCACGCGACGCCGCTGCGATCAGGTTTCGCCACGCGTGGCCGCCCATCCCAGCGCCGCTGCGGCGACGAAGAACGAACCGAACGCGACGATGCGATCGCCCGCGACCCCTTCCTGCGCGGCGGCGTCGAGAGCGGCCGCGACATCCACATGCATGCTGACGCCTGCGCCGACCTGCGCCGCGATTCGGTCGGCGAGTGCGGCTGCCGAAAGGCCGCGCGGCGAATCGCCCGCGAGGCCGCCGAGATGCCACGTTGCCGCATGACCGGCGAGCGCGGCGCAGATTCCCGCGGCGTCCTTGTCGGCGAGCGCACCGAACACGAAGCGGTTCAGGCCGCGCGCCGGATGTCGTGCGAGCCACTGCGCGAGCACGCGCGCGGCCTGCGGGTTGTGGGCGACGTCGATGACGAGCGCGTACCCGCCGCGCAGCGCGAACTGCTGCAGCCGCGCGGCGACGTGCGCAGCGCGCACGCCGCGCGAGATCGCATCGATCGGCAGCCGGATCCGCTCCTGCAGCGCGCGCAACGCGACGATGGCGGCGGCGGCATTGGCGCGTTGCACGGGCGCCGCGAGCGTCGGTTCCGCGACGACGAGCGCGTGGCCGCCCGCAGCAAAGCGCAAGACCCAATCCGCACTACTGCCGGATTCGACGAAGTAGTCGCGCCCCGCAATGATCGGCACGGCTCCGATCGCGCGCGCCGCATCGATGAGCGCGGGCGGCGCGTCGGGATCGCCGATAACCGCGGGCGCGAGCGCGCGGAAGATGCCGGCCTTCTCGCGCGCGATCGCGTCGCGGCTGTCGCCGAGCCAGTCCTGATGGTCGAGGTCGATCGTCGTCACGACGGCCGCGTCGGCGTCGATGATGTTGACCGCATCGAGGCGGCCGCCGAGGCCGACCTCGAGCACCGCGACGTCGAGCGCGCTATGCGCAAAAACCCACAATGCGGCGAGCGTGCCGAATTCGAAATAGGTCAGTGGCACGACTGCGCCGGGGTCCGAATGACGTGCCTGTTCGATGCGCTCGAACGCATCGATCAGCGCCGCATCGTCGACGTCGCGCGCGGCGACGCGGACGCGCTCGTTGTAGCGCAGCAGGTGCGGCGAGGTGAAGCAGCCGACGCGCTTGCCGCCCGCCACGAGGATCGCTTCGAGGAACGCGACCGTGGAGCCCTTGCCGTTGGTTCCGCCGACCGCGACGACGACGTCCGCGATTCGCGGCGCGCCCAGTCGTCGCCAGACCTCGCTGACGCGCTCGAGTCCGAGGTCGACGCCGAGTGCGTGCACGTGCTGCTGGTAGGCGAGCCATTGTGCGAGCGTCGCGCGCTGCGGGAGGGTCACGGTCGTCGTCATGTGTGGCGCGCATGTTGAACGCAGCCGCGCCGGCCCGCAACTGCGCGCTCGCTGTCCGCCGGCGTCGCGGCATTTGCAAATTGCCGGCACGTCTGGCGTGATGCGCGCATGAGCCAAGCCGCCATCGGGTCCACGATCGACAACGCGCTCTGCATGTTACCGCCGGGCGCGATCGCGGTTGCGTTCAGCGGTGGCATGGATTCGTCCTGCCTGCTGCACGCGCTCGCGGCCAACGTCGGCGTGCGCGCCCGCGGGCTGCGCGCGCTGCACGTCGATCACGGCCTGAATGCCGACAGCGCGGCCTGGGCCACGCATTGCCAAACGGTCGCTGCGGCGCTTGGCGTGCCGATCACGACGCTGCGCGTCGCAGTCGATCGCGCGCAGGGCGCGGGCATCGAGGCCGCCGCGCGTTCGGCGCGCATGAGTGCCTTCGCGCGCGAGCTGCGCGTCGGCGAGATCGTCGCACTCGCACAGCACCGCGACGACCAGGCCGAGACCGTATTGCTCAAGCTGTTGCGCGGTGCCGGTCCCGAGGGCCTCGCGGGCATGCGCGAACTGCGCGAGTTCGCGCCGGGCTGGCTGTGGCGTCCGCTGCTCGCGTTGCCGAGGGCCGCGTTGCAGGGTTATGCGCGCACGGCGCAGATCGCCTGGATCGAAGACCCGAGCAATTCGCAGACCCATCTGCAGCGCAACTTCCTGCGTGCCGAGATCCTGCCGCGCCTGCGCGCGCGCTGGCCCGACATCGACCAGCCGCTCGCGCATTCCGCGAACTGGCTGCGCGCCGCCGCGGACTTCATCGACGCGCAGGCGCAGATCGCACTCGGAAGCCTGCAGGGTCTCGATCCGCACACGCTGAACTGGCGTGGCTGGCTCGCGCTGCCCGACGCGTTGCGCGACCCCGTGCTACGCCTGTGGCTGCGCGGCCTGCGCCTCGACGAACCGGCGCACGTCCACGTCGCCGAACTCGAGCGCCAGCTGCGCGACGCGCGTGCCGACCGCCTGCCCTGCATCGCATTCGCTCGCACCGAACTGCGTCGCTACCGGGATCTGCTCTACGCGCTGCGACCCTGCGCGGCGCTGCCGGCCGACTGGCAGGTACTGTGGGACGGCAGCGCGCCGCTGCCGCTTCCGGGCGGCGGCAGCCTGCGCGTCGAACCGGCGCAGATGTTCGCCTCGCCACTGCGCGTTAGCGGCCGCCGCGGCGGCGAACGGGTCAAGCCTGCCGGCAAGCCGCATTCGCGCGAGCTGCGCCTGCTGCTGCAGGAGATCGGCGTGCCGCCCTGGGTCCGCGCGACGCTGCCGCTGGTCCATGGCGATGAGTTGCTCGCGGTCGCCGACCTGATCCTGGGCGACGCAGGCGAGGCATTCTGCCGCGCGGCCTCTCTGCGCTTCGTGTGGACGCCGGCGAGTCCCGCCGATTGATTCCCGCGCGCGGTTGCGCTAGTTTTCGCGCATGCCGCAAGCCGCCGTGGAACCCAACCAGATCGCCGAGTTCGAAACCTCTCTCGACGAGCTCGAGAAGCTCGTCGCCCGCATGGAGCACGGCGAGATGAGCCTCGACGATTCGCTCAAGTCGTTCGAGCGCGGCATCTCGCTGTACCGCAATTGCCAGTCCGCGCTCGAGCAGGCGCAGCTGCGCGTCAAGCTGCTCTATGACCCTGCGTCCGCAGACGACGGTCAAGACTTCGATCCGCAGACACCCTGACGCGCGGGTCGCGTGCGTGGCTAATCCTTCCTCCTCGAGCGGCGCCGATGCCGCGGCGGACGCCGTGCCCGACGCATTGATCCGCTGGAGCGAGCGTGCCGACAACGCGCTCGCGCGCGCGCTGCCGGACGAAGGAGACGCCCCGGTCGAGTTGCACAAGGCGATGCGCTATGCGGTGCTCGGCGGTGGCAAGCGCCTGCGCCCGGTGCTGGTCTACGCGACCGGCAGCGCGCTCGGCGCGGCGCCCGAGCGGCTCGACGCGGCCGCCGCCGCGGTCGAGATCATCCACGCCTACTCGCTCGTTCATGACGACCTGCCTGCGATGGACGACGACGCGCTGCGCCGTGGCAGGCCAACCTGCCACGTCGTGTTCGGCGAGGCGATGGCGATTCTCGCGGGCGACGCGCTGCAGGCGCTCGCGTTCCAGGTACTCGCAGACGATGCGCAGCTCGGCAATGCCGCGGGACTGCAGGTCGAGATGCTGCGCACGCTGGCATCGGCCTGCGGTGCACACGGCATGGCGGGCGGCCAGGCGCTCGATCTCGCGGCGATCGGCAAGCACCTGTCTTCCGCAGAGCTCGAGCGCATGCACGTGTTCAAGACCGGCGCGCTGATCCGTGCCTCGGTTCGCCTCGGTGCGCTCGCGGCGGGCTGCACCGATGCCGCGGTGCTCGCCGCGCTCGAACGCTACGGCCACGGGCTCGGGCTCGCGTTCCAGATCCGCGACGACATCCTCGACGTCGAGGGCGACAGCGCGACGATGGGCAAGACCGCCGGCAAGGACGCGGCGGACAACAAGCCGACCTATCCCGCGATCCTCGGCATGCAGGGCGCGCGCGCCGAACTCGAAGCGCTCGCGCGGGCCGCGCTCGCGGCGATCGCGCCGCTCGGTGCACCGTTCGCGGCGCTCGCCGAACTTGCCCGCTTCGTCGCGACGCGGCATTCCTAACGCGCGTCCATCGATGCATGACGCGCGTACCGGCGGCGGGCGCGCGCGAAGCGAGGGTATTTCGAGGGATTGGTACGCATTGACTGCGCGCCGCGCGGCGGCGCGGCGCGTGACCTCGGCCCGCGTCGCCGGCGCGCAGGCCGGCGACGGCGGGTGGTTTACTTGACGAGGCGGATCGCGAACGGGTAGCGGTAGGCGACGCCCTCGTTGGCCTTGACCGCGGCGATGATCGTGAATACGAGCCAGGCGATTCCGACCGCGATGCCGAGCGGTATCGCGAGCAACAGGCCGACGCCGAACGTCATGATCGTCATCAGCAGCAGCGCGACGCCCACGATCGCGAGCGTGATGTTGAAGTTCAGCGCTTCCTTGCCCTGATCGTTGACGAACGGCATCGTGTCCTTCTTGATGAGCCAGATGATCAACGGACCGGCGAAACAACCCCAGCCGCCAGTCAGCACGGCGCCGAGCAGTGCCGACAGGTGCGCGAACAACGCCCACTGCTTCTCGTCCGCACTCGGGACGTCGGTGGGGACCGGCGGCGGGGTCAGCACGTCATTCGGAACGCTCATTCGACTCTCCTGCACGGTGGATGACGCACGTAGTGTTGCCCGAACTCGGGCCCGCGACAAGCGACGAAGGTCACTCTTGAATTGGCGCCGGCCGCTACTACTTGCTGGCGAGATGCTGCGCGCCACCGGCACTGCGCGTCGCACAGGCTGAGGCGGACGATTCGCGGGACGCGGCGCGAGACTCAGCCCTGCCCGGCAACGGTCATGCGATCAACGAGGATCGAGCCGGTCAGGATATGCGAGCGCGGATCGACGTCGGCGCCGATCGCGCCGATGCCCGCGAACATGTCGCGCAGGTTCGAGGCGATCGTGATCTCTTCCACCGGATAGGCGATCTCGCCGTTCTCGACCCAGAAGCCGCTGGCACCGCGCGAATAGTCGCCAGTAATGATCGACACGCCCTGCCCCATCACGTCGGTGACGAGCAGGCCGGTGCCTAGGCGCTTGAGCATCGCGCCGAAATCATCATTGCCGCCCCTGACCACGAGGTTGTGGATGCCGCCCGCGTTCGCGGTCGACGCGAGCCCGAGCTTGCGCGCGGAATAGCTGCCGAGCACATAGCGCTCGAGTACACCCGCGCGCACGAGCGCGGTCTCGGTAGTGGCGACGCCTTCGGCATCGAAGCTCGCGGACGCCTGACCGCGGCGCAGCTGCGGCTTTTCGACGATGTCGACGAACGCAGGCAGCACGCTCTTGCCCGCGTGATCGAGCAGGAAACTGGACTTGCGGTACAGCGCGCCGCCGCTGACCGCGGAAATCAGGTGACCAACGAGGCCGCGCGCGATCTCGGCCGCGAACAGCACGGAGCATTCGCGCGTGCCTAGCGTGCGCGCGTTCAATCGTGCGAGCGTGCGCTCGGCGGCCTTGCGTCCGATGCCCGCTGCATCCGGGAAGTCGCTCGCCGCGCGCACCGATTCGTACCAGTAATCACGCTGCATGCCGTTCGCATCCTCCGCGATCAGCGCAGCCGACAGGCTGTGCCGCGTCCCTCGTTCGCGGCCCACGAAACCCGCCGACGTCGCGAGCACCGACAGCGATCGCCCGGCCTGCACGCTCGCGCCCTCCGAATTGGTGATGCCGCTACATGCGCGTCCGGCCTCCTCTATCTCGACGCCGAGCGCGATCGCGGCGTGCGCGTCGATGTCCCATGGATGCCACAGGTCGAGGTCGGGAAACGCGTTCGCCAGGCGCGCGGGATCGGCGAGGCCCGAGGCGGGATCCTCCTCGGTGTACTTCGCGATCGCGCAGGCCTGCTCGATTGTCTTGCCGATCGAGTCCGGCTGCAGGTCGGCCGTGCTCGCCGAGCCTTTGCGCATCCCGAAATACACGGTCACGCCGAACGCGCGATCGCGCGTGTTCTCGACCGTCTCTACCTCGCCCATGCGCACGTTGACACTGAGTCCATGATCGATGCTCGCCCCGACCTCGGCCGCGGAGGCGCCCGCGGCGCGGCAGCGGCGCACGACGTCCTCGGCGAGGGTCGCGAGACGGTCGAGCTGTGCGAGGCTATCGTCGGTGCTGCCGGCTATGTCATTTCTTGCGACGAGGTCGTTCACTTGAGGCCTTTTAAAATTTGCGGCGGCCGACGCCCAGCGACGCTGGCGGCGGGTTCGAGGCGGGAACTAAGCTGCGACGCAGCTGCGATCGCGGGTATCAATGGCGCTATTATCCGCGATATGCATCCCGACGAACACGAATTCAATCAACCGGACGAGAACGGATACGACGGTCCGAGCCGCAGCCAGCTGCGCCGCGAGGCGCTCGACGTCTACAAGCTCGCCGGCACGCTCGCCGAGCTGACCGATGCGCAACTCGCCGGCGTGCCGCTCGACGAGGATCTGCTCGACGAGATAAGGCGCACGCGTGGCGTGAAGCAGCAGATCGCGCGCAAACGCCAGACCCAGTTCCTCGCCAAGCAGCTGCGCAAGCTCGAAGACGACGAGATCGTCGCGATCCGCGCGGCGCTCGAGCACGACAAGGACTTCGGGCGCCGCGAGACCGCGCTTCTGCACCGAATCGAGCAGTGGCGCACGCGCCTGCTCGAGGAAGGCGATGCCGCGCTCAACGAACTCGTCGGCGAATTTCCGCAGGCCGATCGCCAGCAGCTGCGCCAGCTCGCGCGCCAGGCCAAGACCGAGCGCATGCAGAACAAGCCGCTGCACGCGTATCGAGAACTGTTCCGGGTGCTGCGCGAGCTGACCACCGGCGAAGCGGACTAGAAGTCGCGCGCGCCACGTTGTCGGCGGACGATCCAATCAGCGTGACGCGAACGGGTTCGCCCGCAGTGCCGCGAAAGCCGCCCACGCAGTTGCGCCGATATGGGGCCGGCGGTAATAGCGGAAGTCGTTGCTCTTGCTCGCGTCGCTGACCTTGAGTCCGGTCGTGATGCTCGCTTCGCGTGTCGCGTAGACGAGGCCTTCCGGCGAGAACTGGCCGGCGATCGTCGCGAACAATGCCTGTGCGCGCGCGTCGTCGCCGACGACGCGGTACGCGAGCGCGGCCTGCGCCGTGCCCTCGAGCCAGAGGCCGTCGCGATCCGCGTCGAAGTCGAACCCCCCCGCCACTGCATGCTCGCGCGCGACATAGGCCAGCGCACGCCGCCACTCCGCTGGCGCGTCGGGCAGCAACTGCGCCCACAGCTGCACGTCGAGCGCGGACGTCGCGCGGTTCGGCGTGCTGCCATCCGCGGTCGTGCCGATGAAGAAGTGCCCGCTCGGCGCGTCCCACTGGCTGTCGACGAAGTGCCGCGCCGACGACTGCGCCGCGCGCCAGCGCTCGCGTTCCGCCGCATCCGCGACGGCGCCTGCGAGGCGCCCGAACAGCGCGACGAGATCGATGTTGTGCTCGCTCGACTTCCAGCGTGTCTGGTGCGGACTCGCGTCGAATCCCTCGATGCCGCCGCTGAAGCCGCCCGCGCCACGCGGATCGGCCGCGTTGTCGACACACCATCGCGCGAGCCCGCGCGCGGCATCGAGCCAGCGTGCGTCATGCGTGATGTCGTGTAGCGAGAGCATCGCGAGCGCGACCCAGGCGACATTGCCGGTCGCGGTGCCCTGCTGGTAGGCGTCCTCGAGCCAGCGCCCCTGCTTCGCGTCCCACCAGCCATTGGGCAGCGTCGTGTCGCCGACCGCGCCCGCGCGGTAGACATTGCGCAGGCGAGCACCCGACATCGCCGCGAGGCGCAGCGCAGCGCCGACGCGCAGTGCCTGTGTGCGCCGGTCGCAGGCCACGAGCGCGATCACCGCGAGCGCGTTGTCGTACGAGAAAGCCGCGGT
>JBDTYX010000106.1:0-10754 GCA_040005435.1 Rudaea sp.
CAAGGTCGTGATGCACGGCGGCGCGGCGTTCGCCGCGTTTTGCGCGCGCGTCGAGGCGAGCGTCGCGCGCGCGCAGGCGCGGGTCGCGCTCGCCGCGCACGCGAGCGCGCTCGCTGGCGTGCTCGCGCGCCTGCGCGAGGTCACGCGCAAGCTGTGGTCGCTCGGCGACGTCGTGCTGACGCTCGCCAACGCGAGCGTCTACCTCGAGGCGTTCGGGCACATCACGGTCGCGTGGATCTGGCTCGAGCAGGCGCTCGCCGCGCACGGGCGCGACGGCGATTTCTACGATGGCAAGCGCAGCGCGACCGACTACTTCATGCGCTGGGAACTGCCGAAGGTCCACCTGCAGCTCGACCTTCTCGAGAGCTGCGAACGCACGCCGCTCGACATTCGTGCGGCGTGCTTCTGATGGAGTGCAAACGATGACCGATACACGCAAGCTCTTCGACCTCTCCGGCAAGACCGCGCTCATCACGGGCGGTTCGCGCGGGCTCGGCCTGCAGATCGCCGAGGCGCTCGGCGATTTCGGCGCGCGCCTCATCCTGTCCGCGCGCAAGGCGAGCGAACTCGAGCAGGCGCAGGCGCGTCTGCGCGCCCGCGGCGTCGAGGTCGACGTGATTGCGAGCGACGCGTCGGATCCCGCCGCGATCGAGGCGCTCGCGAGAGCCGCAATCGCGGCGCTCGGCCACGTCGACATCCTCGTCAACAATGCAGGCGCGAGCTGGGGCGCGCCCGCGGAGGAACATCCGCTCGAGGCCTGGGACAAGGTGTTCAACCTCAACATGCGCGGCATGTTCGTGCTTACCCAGGCGATCGGCAAACTCTCGATGATCCCGCGAAAGTGCGGGCGCGTGATCAACGTCGCCTCGATCGCGGGTCTGCGCGGCAATCCGCCCGGCTCGATGCAGACGATCGCGTACAACGCCTCGAAGGGCGCGGTCGTCAACTTCACGCGCACGCTCGCGGGCGAGTGGGGCGTCCACGGCATCACGGTCAACGCGCTCGCGCCGGGATTCTTCCCGTCGAAGATGACGCAGGGGCTGATTGACCATCTCGGCGCCGACCGGCTCGCGGCGTCCGCGCCGCTGCGCCGCCTCGGCGACGACGATGACCTCAAGGGTGCGGCGGTGCTGTTCGCCTCGGCGGCCGGCAAGCACATCACCGGGCAGATCCTCGCGGTCGATGGCGGAGTTTCCGCGGTATGAATGCGAGCGGGGGCGTGCTGCGTGGACAGGTCGCGGTGATCACTGGCGCCGCATCGGGGCTCGGGCGCGAGTTCGCGCGTGCGGCGGCCGATCGCGGCATGCGGCTCGTGCTCGCCGACGTGGAGCCGGTCGGCCTCGAGGAAGTGCGCGCCGAGCTTTGTGCTCTGACCGATGCGATCACGCAGGTCGTGGACGTCGCCGACGGGGCGGCCGTGCGAGCGCTGGCCGAAATGTCGCATGCGGCGTTCGGCGAAGTGCACCTGCTGTTCAACAATGCGGGCGTCGGCACGGCGGGACTTATCTGGGAGAACAGCGAGCGCGACTGGCAGTGGACGCTCGGCGTCAACCTCTGGGGCGTGATACACGGCATGCGTGCGTTCGTGCCGCGCATGCTCGCGGCCGCGAAGGCCGACCCGGCGTACCGCGCGCGCGTCGTCAACACTGCGTCGATGGCGGGCCTCGTCAACCCGCCGACGAGCGGCGTCTACAACGTGTCGAAGCACGCGGTCGTGTCGCTCAGCGAATCGCTCTACCACGACCTCGCGCTCGTGACCGGGCAGGTGCGCTGCTCGGTGCTGTGCCCGTTCTACGTGCCGACCGGCATCCACGATTCGAGTCGCAATCGCCCCGCCGAACTCGCCAACGCCGAGGCGCCGACGCGCTCGCAGCGGGCCGCTCGCGCGATGGTCGAGAAGGCGGTGACGCAAGGCAAGGTCAGCGCGGCGGACGTCGCAACGATGACGTTCGACGCAATCGGTGCAGATCGCTTCTACATCGTCTCGCATCCGCAGTCGCTCGAGAGCGTACGCCTGCGCGGCGAGGACATCGTCAACCTGCGAAACCCGACCGATCCGCTTGCGCAGCGTCCCGCGGTTCGCGACGCGCTCGCAGCGGCGGTGCGCGAATGACACACGACTCCGTTTCGGACGCGCGAAGCTTGAGGAGACCCCATGGACCTGAACTACACGAGCGCTGAACTCGCGTTTCGCGAGGAAGTGCGCACGTTCCTGCGCGACAAGCTGCCTGCCGAGATGGCCGGGCGCATGCGGCGCGGCGACGACAGCCGCATCCGCGCGGACATTCTCGACTGGCAGCGCATCCTGTATGCGCGTGGCTGGGGCGCGCCCGCGTGGCCGCCCGAGTTCGGCGGCACCGGCTGGAGCAAGACCGAGCAATACCTGTTCGAGAACGAATGCGCGCTCGCATTCGCGCCGGTGCAGCTCGCGTTCGGCGTGAAGATGGTCGCGCCGGTGCTGATGCGCTACGGCAGCGCCGAGCAGCAGCAACGCTTCCTGCCGCGCATCATCGACGGCGGCGAGTGGTGGTGCCAGGGTTATTCTGAGCCGGGCTCGGGCTCGGACCTCGCGTCGCTCAAGACGCGCGCCGAACGCGTCGGCGACGAGTACGTGATCAACGGCCAGAAGGTGTGGAACACGCTCGGCCAGTTCGCCGACTGGATTTTCTGCCTCGTTCGCACCGATTCGAGTGGCAAGCCGCAGCGCGGCATCTCGTTCCTGCTGATCGACATGAAGACGCCCGGCATCCGCGTACAGCCGACTCGACTGCTCGACGGCACCTGCGAGGTCAACGAGATCTGGTTCGATGACGTGCGCGTGCCGGTCGCGA
The DNA here is from genome assembly GCA_040005435.1 of Rudaea sp. Lineage (GTDB taxonomy): Bacteria > Pseudomonadota > Gammaproteobacteria > Xanthomonadales > Rhodanobacteraceae > Rudaea. The sequence goes on from JBDTYX010000106.1 coordinate 2,832, forward strand.
ACCGGGTCGGCGCCGAGAACGACGGCTGGACCTACGCGAAATACCTGCTCGGCCACGAACGTACCAACATTGCGGGCATCGGCGCGAGCAAGCGCGAACTGCTGCGTCTGAAGGACATGGCGCGCGCGCAAAAACGCAACGGCAAGCCGCTGATCGACGATGTCCTCTTCTCGACGCGGATCGCCCAGGTGGAACTCGACCTGACCGCGCTCGAGATCACCAACCTGCGCGTGATCTTCGCCGAGGCGCAGAACCATGCGCCGGGTCCCGAGGCATCGATGCTCAAGATTCGCGGCACCGAGATCATGCAGCGCATCTCCGAACTGCAGGTCGAGGCGCTCGGCGCGCGCGCGCTGCGCTTCGGCCCGACGGTATCGTCCGACCCCGACGTGCCGCGCGCGGCCGAGGCCTACCTCAACCTGCGCAAGCTGTCGATCTTCGGCGGATCCAACGAGATCCAGCGCAACATCATCGCGCAGATGATTCTCAAACTCTAAAGGCGAGGCTCGAGGACATGGACTTCTCCATCAGCGAGGAGCAGCAGATGCTGCTCGACACGACCCGCCGCTTCATCGCGAGCGAATACGACTTCGCGCGACGCGCGAAGATACTCGCGTCGGCGCAAGGCTGGTCGCGAGATGTCTGGCTCGCGCTCGGCGCGCTCGGCGTGCTGGCCGTCGACCTCGACGAGGCGGCCGGCGGCATCGGCGCGGGACCGATCGGCGTGATGCTCGTGGGCCAGGCGGTCGGCGAGGGATTGCTGCTCGAGCCGTTCCTCGCGAGCGCGGTCGTTGCGACGCAACTGATCTCGCGTCTCGGTTCGGCGGCGCAGAAGCAGCGCTGGCTGCCCGCGCTCGCGAGTGGACAACTCATCGCGGTACTCGCCGACGAGGAGGTCGAAGGCGGCGGCGCGGCGATCGAGGCGCGCGCGGAGCGCCAGCAGGGCGGCTGGGTGCTGCGCGGCCGCAAGGCGGCCGTCCATGGCGCGTCGGCCGCGGGTCTGCTGCTCGTCACGGCGCGCGACGACGAGGGCGCGCTCGCCTTGTTCGCGGTGGCGGCAGACGCCGACGGCGTACGCCGCACCGCGTTCCGCACCGTCGACGGCCAGAGTGCCGCCGATGTCGATTTCGACGCGGTCGTCGTGGCTGCGGATGCGCGTCTGGAAGGCGGAGACGTCGCGGGTCGGCTGCGCGACGCGATCGATCGCGGCATCGCCGCCCTCTGCGCCGAGGCGCTCGGAACGCTCGACCGCATCCTGCGCGCGACGATCGAATACAGCCGTGCGCGCACGCAGTTTGGCGTCGCGATCGGCAGCTTCCAGGCCTTGCAGCACCGCATGGCGGACATGCTCATGCAGGTCGATCAGGCGCGCTCGATGACCTACGTCGCGACCACGCGGTGTACGGACACGGATCTGCGCGAACGCGAGATCGCGATTTCGGGTGCGAAGGCGCTGATCGGGCAGGCCGCGCGGTTCGTGGCGCAGCAGGCGGTGCAGCTGCATGGCGGCATGGGCATGACTGACGAACTGGACGTCAGCCACTGCTTCAAGCGCCTGCTTGCGTTCGAGTTGCGCTTCGGCACGACCGACGAACATCTGGAGGCATGCAGGCGCCATCTGATGTCCTGATGAATGGCGAAATGCCCCCTGTTCCCGACCCTCACGGGGGCCGGAATGGCCGCGCTCGTGCGTCCGCACATATTTGTTTTTGCAGGGTATTTTGGTCGCGAAACCAAGTTCCATTTTCAGCGGAAGCGGTGTGCTAGCTTCGTGGCGCGGGGTACGCAATCGCAACCTGTTCATAAGTATATAAGTATATGTGTATACGCAATGGGTAGTGCGTAAAGGGCGGTCGTCACGTGGCGACCGGGGGTGGGATGCAATCAAGAGAGCGGGCCAACGCGGCGCCACGAGGCGCCGCGCGACGACCGGTCACGCGACCGGCGCGAAAGACCAGCCAAACAACGGGAGGAACACATGACCATGACCAAGACCATTCTCGGCAACGCGCTGGCGCGCGCGATCCTGATCGCCCTCGTCACCGCGGCAGTTTCGCCGCCGAGCGGCGCGATGACTGCGCAGCTGCCGATGACGCCCGGCGATGCATCCGGCGACGCTGCGGCCGGTGCGTCGGCCAGCGGTTCCGAGGGCAGTGATCCGGCGACGCTGTCCGCGATTACCGTGACCGCGCAGAAGCGTGAGGAGCTGCTGCAGAACGTGCCGATCACGATCACCGTGCTGCCGAAGCAGTTGCTGCAGGATGCCGGCGTGCACGACATCAAGGACATGCAGATCCTCGTGCCGGGCGTCAGCGTCACGAGTACGGGAAGCGAGTCGCAGACGACCGCGCGCATCCGCGGCGTCGGCACGGTCGGCGACAATCCCGGACTCGAATCCTCGGTCGGCGTCGTCATCGACGGCGTCTACCGTGCACGCGATGGCGTGAGCTTCGGCGATCTCGGTGAAATCCAGAGCATCGAGGTGCTCAAGGGACCGCAAGGCACCGTGTTCGGCAAGAACACCTCGGCGGGCCTCATCAACATCGCGACCGTCGCGCCGACGCGCGATCGCAGCTTCGAGGGCGAGGTGACCGCGGGCAACTACGGTGGCTTCGGGGTCGCCGCGAGCTTCAACAGCACGCTCGGTGACGACGCGGCGTTCCGCGTGTACGCCGTCGATCGACAACGCGACGGCTTCCTCGACATCAACACGGGGGTCGGGCCGCGCACGAGCAAGCACGACGGTGACCAGGACCTGCAATCGGTGCGCGCGCAGCTCGCGTGGCAACCCGCCGATTCGCTCGACTTCCGCGTCATCGCCGACTACACGCGTCGCGACGAGCAGTGTTGCGGTGGCGTCACGCTGTTCACGGGCCCGGCCGCGCCGATCGTCAACGCGGTCGCGGGCGGCAACGGCGTGATTTCCGCGGCCGATCCGTCGCAGAGGCTCGCCTACAGCAACCGCAGTACCGACCAGAACATCAAGGACGAAGGCATTTCTGCCGAGGCGAACTGGCAGACGCCGTGGTTTGGCGGCGCGACGCTGACGTCGATCACCGCTGCGCGCAACTGGAACGCGATCGGTGCGGTCGACCTCGACTACAGCGGCGCGGACATCTGGTATCGCAACGGCCAGCTCAACGACAACTCGGTGCAGTTCCGCACATTCAGCGAGGAGCTGCGCCTGACCGGCACCGCGAACAAGCTCGACTGGATGGTCGGCGCCTACTTCGATCACGAAGACCTCACGCGACACGACGACATCGTGATGGGATCCGCCTATGAGACCTACCTGTCGATCGCGCTGCTCAACAACATCGCGGCCAGCTTTCCGAAGGGTCTCATCAAGACGGCTGGCGCAGCGACGTTCCTGTCGGAGGCCGCAGGGCGCACCTACGGCACATCGTTCATCGGCGATGGATCGAACGACCGCTATAACCAGCACGCGAAGAGCGGCGCGGTCTTCACGAACGAGACGTTCCACGCGACCGACAAGCTCGATCTCGACGTCGGCCTGCGCTACACCGATGCGAAGAAGTCGCTCGATTCGTTCTACAGCAATCCGGATGGTGGTCCGGGCTGCGGCGCGGCGCTCGCAAGTCCGGCACGGGTCGGCGCGGCGCTTGCCGCGCGCGGCGTGCCGGGGCCGTACATCGCCGCGATCGTGCCGACCGTGATCGGCTACATGTGCCTGCCGTGGTCGAATCCACTGCAGAACGGTCGCGTGACCTCGCAGGATCGCGACGAGCAGGAGTGGTCGGGAACGTTGCGCGCGGCCTATCGCTGGAACGAACAACTGATGACCTACGTCTCCGGCGCGCGCGGCTACAAGGCCGGTGGATTCAATCTCGATCGCGTGCAATCGGCGAACGGCCTCAGCAGCGGCACCGCGGGCATCGTGCCGGTCAACGACACGTCGTTTCCCGGCGAGTTCGTCGACGCCTATGAACTCGGCGCGAAGACGACCTGGCTCGACGGCAACCTGTTGTTCAACGCCGCGCTGTTCCACGAGAAGTTCTCGGACTTCCAGCTCAACTCATTTCTCGGCACGAGCTACGTGGTGCGATCGATCCCGATGCTCACGACGCAGGGACTCGATGCCGACTTGCTCTGGCAGACCGCGATCAAGGGCCTGAAGCTGCAAGGCGGCGTCACCTACACGGACGCGCACTACGGCGACGACCTGTTGCCCGACGCGGACCTCGCACGGCTTCCCGGCGCCCGCTCGAGCTTCGCGCCACTCTGGCAGACCAGCGCTGCGGTGACCTACGACTGGGACTTCAGCGATCGCCTCGCGGGCCGCTTCAACCTCAGCGGACGTTACACGACGTCCTACAACACGGGCTCCAATCTCAATCCGCTCAAGGATCAGGCTGCCTACACGCTGGTCAACGCGCGCGTTGGCATCGGAGCGAAGGACAAGGGCTGGGGACTCGAGTTCTGGATCGAGAACCTCACGAACAAGACCTACACCCAGGTCGGATTCGATGCGCCGCTGCAGACCGGCTCGATCAACGCGTTCCTCGGCGCGCCACGTACGTACGGCGTGACCCTACGCGTCAAATACTGATCTTCATTGGACGAAGGACGAAGGCCCGGGGCGCACGCCCCGGGTTTTTTTTGGAGCGCTCGGTGCCAAGCGCACGCGGCACGAATGCGCCCCCTGGCGGCTAAACCCAACGGATGACCGCCCCTGCGCGAGCGGAGCTCGGAAAGAGGTGGCCGCCTTGCGGGTCGCTCGCGCGCTCGCAGCTTTCTCGTTGAGAAACTCCGGATCCTGCGGTAAAGTTAAAACTTAGTGAGAATCGTTCTCATGTGCGTTCTGTTCCCGGGAGTGTTGAGTGAACGGTCAAATGACGGGTTTCCTCGCTGAGCGTGTGGGCGGCCTTGCGACGCGCGCGGCGACCGTTGCGCTGCTGTTCTGCGCGGCCAGCGCGTTCGCCGCACCCGCGGCGCAGCAGCCGGCCACTGCGGCACTCGCCGACCTCGGCGCGAAGATATTCTCGGACACGTCGCTGTCCGCGTCGGGCCAGATGGCCTGCGCGAGCTGCCACGACCCCGCGCACGCACACGCTCAGAGCAACGCCGCGGCGGTGCAGTCCGGCGGCGCCAACCTTGATGTCGCGGGCTTCCGCGCGGTGCCCTCGCTGCGCTATCTCAATTTCAACGTGCCGTTCTTCTTCGCGAGCGACGGCACGCCGACCGGCGGTTTCAACCGCGACGGTCGCGCCAAAGATCTGATCGCGCAATCCGACCGTCCGTTTCTCGCGCCGCACGAAATGGCGAACGCCGATGCCGCGAGCGCAGTCGCGAGACTCGCGCTGTCCCAATACGTGGGCCAATTCCGCGGCCTGTTCGGCGCGGACATCTTCGCCGATCCGGACCGCGCGTTTCTCGCGATGCGCTACGCGGTCTCGGTGTTCGAAAACACGGCGTCGCAGTTCCGACCGTTCAGTTCGAAATTCGACCTGTTCCTCAAGGGCAAGATCAAGCTCACGACGCAGGAACTGCGCGGCTACGCCTGGTTCAACAGCCAGGCCAAGGGTGGCTGCGCAGGCTGCCACCCGTCGAAGCGGCCTTCCGATGGGTCGCCGCCGGTGTTCACCGACTATACGTACGACAACCTCGGCGTGCCGCGCAACGTGCAGATTCCCGCGAACCTCGACCCGACCTATTTCGACATGGGCCTATGCGGGCCCGAGCGTACCGATCTACTCGATCGCGGCGACCTGTGCGGCCAGTTCAAGGTACCCACGTTGCGCAACGTCGCGACGCGTCAGGTGATCTTCCACAACGGACAGTTCCACACGCTGCGCGAGGCGATCCAGTTTTACGTGCAGCGCGATACCAACCCTGAAAAATGGTATCCGCTGGACGTCGACGGCCAGCCGCTCAAGTTCGACGACGTGCCCTGGCCGTTCCAGCGCAACGTCAACCAGTCCGAGGTTCCGTACAACCGTCTTCCCGGAGATCAGCCCGCGTTGAGCGAAGCCGAGATCGACGACGTCGTCGTCTTCCTCGGCACGCTGACCGACGGCTACGACCCGATGACGAACACGGCCGACCCGGCGCGCGACGTGCCGCCGGTCGAAGAATGATCTGCAACTTTCTCTGGAGAAGCTCCATGCAACGCAAGCCGCTGGCACTCGCTGCACTCGTCTTCTGCGCAGCTTTTGCTTCCTCGGCGCACGCCGATGACGCGACCCTGAAAGCCGAGGTTGAAGCGTTGCGCGCCGAAGTCGCCGAGCTCAAGGGCGTCGTGCACCAGATGCAGGCGCGTCAGCAGCCCGCGCCGCCCACGCCGGTAACGCCCGTGGCGACGTCGTCCGCCTATGCGTCGTCGACGCCGGTGGCACCCGCGGCGCCGGCCAATCCGACTGCGGGTTCGGGCACCGGATACGCGGTCGCCGATGGCACGACGCTGTGGGGCTATGGCCAGCTGGACTACAACCATCCGACCGCGCGCGCGGCCGATGCGCAGGCCGACCTCACGCGCGCGGTCATCGGCTTCAACCACGTGTTCAACGACACGACGCGCGTCTACGGCGAGCTCGAGTGGGAGCATGCGGTCACCTCGAACGTCGACGAGGGCGAGTCCGAAGTCGAGCAGTTGTACGTCGAACACGCGCTCGCGCAGAACTACGGCATTCGCGTCGGCCTCACGCTCGTGCCGCTCGGCCTGCTCAACGAACATCACGAACCGTCGAACTTCTTCGGCGTCGAGCGCAACTTCGTAGAGCAGGCGATCATCCCGAGCACGTGGCGCGAGGGCGGCGTTTCGGCCTACGGCAGCACCGATGGCGGCATCAGCTGGAACGTCGGCATCGGCACGGGACCCAATCTCGGGGCATGGGACCCGACCTCCGACGAGGGCCGCGCGTCTCCGCTCGGCAGCATCCACCAGGAGCTGCAACTCGCGAAGGCGCACGATCCATCGGTGTACGCGGCCGCTAACTGGCAGGGCATCCCGGGTTTGCAGGTCGGTGGAGGCGTATTCACGGGCAAGATCGGGCAGGGCGACGCGACGCTTCCGGTCGACGGATCGGGCCTCGTGCTCGGCGAAGCACACGTGCGCTGGCAGCCGGGCCCGTTCGACCTCTCCGCGCTGTACACGCGCGGCACGATCAGCGATACGCAGAATCTGAATCTCGTTTTTCTCGGCCAGCCGACGCCCGTGCCGAAGTCTTTCTGGGGCGGCTATGTGCAGGGCGCGTGGCGCGCGCTCGAGTGGGGCAACGAGTCGAGCCTGTCGCCGTTTGTGCGGTACGAGATGCTCAATACCGGCGCGTCGTACGCGAGCCAGCCGCAAGGCCTCGGCACGGCACCGCTGCAGACCCAACGCGTGGTCACGATTGGCGCCAACTACTACCTCACGCCGAACATCGTGTTCAAGGTGGACTACCAAGACTTCAAGTACGACGATCTCGCGCTCGGCTACGGCAACCGCTTCGATGTCGGTCTCGGTTACCAGTTCTAGGTCTGGCATGCGCGCGCCCGCTACGATCGCACGCCTGTCGCGGCTGCTAAGCTCGCGAGCTAGCGTGGTGCCGAGGACGCTTAGTTGAGAGTGATCTGGTCCATTCCGCTCGCGCTATGCGCGCTGCCCGCACAGGTCGCGTTCGCGGCGCAGTACATGACCGTCGAGCAGGCGCAGCGCGGCGCGTTTGCGGGCGCCGCAGAATTCGTCGCGCTGCCGATCCCGGATGCCGCGATCGCGGCGTCGCTCGGCGCGCCGGCCGGCTGGTCGCCGCAAATCTTCGTTGCGCGATCGGGTGCCCAGCGGTTGGGCTGGCTCGTCGTCGACCAGGTGATCGGCAAGAGCGAACTCATCACGTATGCGCTCGCGATCGACAACGGCGGCGCCGTGCTCTCGGTCGAGGTGCTCGACTATCGCGAGTCGCACGGCGGCGAGATCCGCCTGCC
>JBDTYX010000107.1:0-10745 GCA_040005435.1 Rudaea sp.
CCTGCCGGTTCTGGCTGATCAACACGAAGCAGGACAGGAATATCGCCTCGAGCGAGACGATCATCGTGAGCAGGCCGAACGGGTAGGGATCGAACTCCTCGACGCCCAGATGCAGCGTGTTGATTGCGATCCAGATCACGAACCAGATCAGGTTGAGCAGCAGAAACGACATGCTGCCGCTGAACCACGAAATCCAGTCCGCGATGCTCTGCAGGATCGTGATCCTCTCTTCGGCCTCGATGTTGGCGTTGCGCGACACGCGCGTGCGCAGCAGGTCGTCGGCCTTGCGCGTCATGTGGCCCATCGCCGCGAGCAGGCGCAGTGCCGCGCGCGGGCTCTTCTCGAAAAGCACGAGCAGGTCTTCGCGGTCGAGCTCGAGCAACTCGGTATCGGTCAGCGCGGTCGCGGTGGCGCTGCGCGGCGCGCGTTCGAGCAGCGCGAGCTCGCCGAAGATATCGTTGTCGCTGTGGATGCTGAGCTGGATCTCCTGCCCGGCGGTGTCACGGATCGAGCGCTCAATCTCGCCGTTGCGCACGACGAACAGCGACTCTCCCGGCTCGCCCGCACGGTAGAGGATCTCGCCGCCCGCGAGCGAGCGCGTGTCGATGATCTGCGCGAGCAACTCGCGGTCCTCGTCGGAGATGAGTTCGAACAGCTCGACATCGGCGAGCATCTTCGGATCACAGGGCATCGTCTGGTTTCCACGCTCGCCGCACAGCCTGCCTTGCGTTGCGCCGACGCCTCGGCGCCGCGAAGGCGCGCAGCACGACAGTCGTCTCGGGCCGCGGGCTCATTCCTTCTTGACCTCGTGTCCGCCGAACTGATTACGCAGCGCCGCGAGCAGTTTGTCAGAGAACGAGTCCTTGTCGCGCGAGCGCAGCCGCTCGAGCAGGGATTGTGCGATGACCGGTGTTGCTACGCCGAGCTCGATCGCCTCGGCGAGTGTCCAGCGCCCTTCGCCGGAGTCGGCGACGTACGGCGCGATGCCGTCCAGCCGCGGATTCTTCTGCAGCGCGTCGGCCGTCAGGTCGAGCAACCACGAACGCACGACGCTGCCATATCGCCAGATCTCTGCGACCTGGCCGAGGTCGAGCGCGAATTCCTTCTTGTGCGCGAGGATCGAGAAGCCCTCGGCGTAGGCCTGCATCATGCCGTACTCGATGCCGTTGTGAATCATCTTGCTGAAGTGCCCGGCGCCGACCGGACCCACGCGTCCCCAGCCGCGATCGGGCGCCGGCGCGAGCGCCGCGAATAGCGGTTGCAGGCGTGCGACGACGTCGGCGTCGCCGCCGATCATGAGACTGTAGCCCTCCTTGAGGCCCCAGATACCGCCGCTGGTGCCGCAATCGACGTAGCCGATGCGTTCGGACGCGAGCGCCTGCGCGCGCCGCAGCGTGTCCTTGTACAGCGAGTTGCCGCCGTCGATCAGCACGTCTCCCGGCGCCAGCAGCGGGATCAGCGCGTCGATCGTCGCGTCGACCGTAGCGCCTGCCGGGATCATGAGCCACAACGCGCGCGGCGGCTGGAGGCCTTGAACGAGCGCGGCGAGCGAAGCCACGGGCTCGATGCCGGCCTGCGCTGCGCGCGCGCGACTCTCTTCGTTCGGATCGTAGCCGACGACGCGGTGGCTTGCGCGAACGAGTCGTTGCGCCATGTTCGCGCCCATGCGGCCGAGGCCGATCATTCCGAGTTCCATCTTCGCTCCTTTCTGTTGTGCCGCGCGCCGACGCTTCAGCCCGTGGTCTCAATCCGCTCCACGCGCTGGAAGCCGCGCGGCAGCGTGCTGCCGCGTTGCGCGCGATTGCCGTTGTACTCGACGAGGTCGGCCCACTTGAGGATCAGTTTGCGCTGGCCCGCGTAGAGCGTGATCTCGCCGCCGCCTTCGGTCACGACGGCCGTGCCGGCGACGCGTTCGCCCGCGCTTATTTTCGCCTTCGGTATCTCAATCAGCTTGTTGCCCTTGCCGCCGTTGTCGAGCTCGGGCAGTTCGGCGACCGAGAACATCAGCAGGTGCCCGGCGTTCGTCGCGACCACGATACGATCACGCGCAGGGTCGTCGACGAGCGTCGGCGCGAGCACGTGTGCGCCGGCGTCCATGTTAATCAGTTGCTTGCCGGCCTTCTTGTTCGCGAGCAACGCCTCGAAGCGGATCACGAAGCCGTAACCGAAGTCCGAGGCGAGCACGAGGCGCGTCGCGGGGTCGGTCATGACCAGCGCGTCGAAGCGCGCGCCCGCGGCGGGCGTGAAGCGACCGGTCAGCGGCTCGCCGTTGCCGCGTGCGGAGGGAAGCGTGTGCGCGGCGGTGGAGTAGCTTCTTCCGCTCGAGTCGAGGAAAGCCACCTGCTGCGTCGTCTTGCCCCTCGCCGCGGCGAGGAACGCGTCGCCTTCGCGGTAGTTGAGCGCCGCAGCGTCGACGTCGTGGCCCTTGCCCGCGCGCACCCAGCCCTTCTCGGAGAGGATGACGGTGACGGGCTCACTCGCGACCAGCGCCGCCTCGTCGAGTGCCTGCGCCGCCTCGCGCTCGATGATCGGAGAGCGGCGCTTGTCGCCGTATTTTTCCGCGTCGGCGCGCAGTTCGTCCTTGATCAGGGTCTTCAACTTCGCGGGCGACTTCAACGTGACCGTGATCCGCGCGCGCTCCTCTTCGAGCGCATCGCGCTCACCATTGAGCTTCATCTCCTCGAGCCGAGCGAGTTGGCGCAGGCGTGTCTCGAGGATGTAGTCGGCCTGTTCGTCGCTGAGCTTGAAACGCCGGATCAGCACGGGCTTGGGCTCGTCCTCGCTACGCACGATGCGGATCACCTCGTCGAGGTGGAGGAAGACGATACGCAGGCCTTCGAGCAGGTGCAGCCGCCGCTCGACCTTGTCGAGGCGGTGCTGCAGCCGACGCGTGACCGTCTTCTCGCGGAAGCGCAGCCATTCGGAGAGGATCTGCTTGAGATTCTTGACCTGCGGCTTGCCGTCGAGGCCGATGATGTTGAGGTTGATCCGATAGCTGCGCTCGAGGTCCGTGGTCGCGAACAGGTGTTGCATCATCTCGTCGAGGTCGATGCGATTGCTGCGCGGGATCAGGACCAGGCGCACCGGGTTTTCGTGATCGGACTCGTCGCGGATGTCCTCGATCATCGGCAGCTTCTTCGCGCGCATCTGCTCGGCTAGCTGGGAGATCAATTTCTCGCCGGACACTTGGAACGGCATCGCCGTGATGACGACGTTGCCGTCTTCCTTGATGTAGACCGCCCGCGCGCGCACCGAGCCGTAGCCGGTCGCATACATCGCCTTGAGTTCGCTCTTCGGAGTGATGATCTCGGCCGCAGTCGGGAAGTCCGGCCCCTTCACGTGCCGGCACAGCTCCGCGACGCTCGCCTCGGGCTCGTCGAGCAGGTGGATGCAGGCGCTGACGATCTCGCGCATGTTGTGCGGCGGGATGTCGGTCGCCATGCCGACCGCGATGCCCGTCGAACCGTTGAGCAGCACGTGCGGCACGCGCGCGGGCAGCCAGGAGGGCTCCTGGCGCGTGCCGTCGTAGTTCGGCGCGAAATCGACGGTGCCGAGGTCGATCTCGTCGAGCAGCAGGTTGGCGACCGGCGTCAGCTTGGCCTCGGTATAGCGCATCGCGGCGAACGATTTCGGATTGTCCGCCGAGCCGAAATTGCCCTGGCCGTTGACGAGCGGATAGCGATACGAGAACGGCTGCGCCATCAGCACCATCGCTTCGTAGCAGGCGCTGTCGCCGTGCGGGTGGTACTTGCCGATCACCTCGCCAATCGTGAGCGCGGCCTTGCGCGGCTTCGCCGTCGCATCCAGGCCGAGGTCGTTCATCGCGTAGATGATGCGGCGCTGCACGGGCTTTAGTCCGTCGCCGACGAAGGGCAGCGCGCGGTCGAGGACCACGTACATCGAATAATCGAGATAGGCGCGCTCGGCGTAGTCCTTGAGCGCGATCTGTTCGTAATTTGCCTGGAGATTCATTCTTTGGTTCTTGGTGTGGTGGTGCCCGCTGGGGTCGTTCGCGGCGATCTTGGATCGCGCGCACTATTGTGCCGCAAAGGCCGGCGGGGTGGTCCGGGAATTTGCAGCCAGCGCCGACAAGCTGCGCAGTCGGCCGCGTTGCGCGGCGGCCGCGCTGCATGGCGTGGTCTATGGAGGCGCGGAAAATCCAGAATGCGTGTGCGGTGCTGCCGAATCGGATAGGATTGTGGCGAAGTTCGCGTTCGTGCGTTGCCGCCGTGCACGGGAAATCCTGTGTCAACCGCGGCATGCTGGGATCGTTGGGAAACCCGGGGGAGCCGGAACTAGATGCTGGGAATGCCGCAGACGCGCATCGTCGCCGCTTCGAGCGTGTCGCGCTCGTGGAGCGCCAGGGGCGACTTTGCGTGCTCTACGCTCGGCGCGTCAGGGCTGCCGATGTCTTTCGGTGCGATTTTACGTCTGTCGATGTGTAAGGGGCGGGCATCGAGCCCGCCGTATCGTAAATTCGCGTGCGCATCGTGCCGCGCGATTCCATAGAGGAGGGATTGCATGGACTGGAAATTTCTGCTGCTGTCATTCGAAGGGCGCATTGGTCGCGCTCCTTATTGGTACTTCACACTGGCCGTGGTCGTCGTCATGGGAATCGTGATGGCCGTGACCGGATTCTCGGCGTTCAACGCCGCGAACATGCAAGCAGGCGGACCGCCGCCATCGCTTGGCGCGGCTGGACTACTGTTTCCGCTGTTCTGCCTGCTGCTGCTCTGGCCGGCATTGGCCGTGCAGGCCAAGCGCTGGCATGACGTGGACAAGTCCGCATGGTGGATCCTGATCAGCCTAGTGCCGTTTGTGGGCGGCCTGATCGCACTCGTGTTCAACGGCTTCATCGCGGGCACGCCAGGTCCGAACCGTTACGGCAACCCGCCGGCCTGAGAAAGCAACACTCGCAGATCGCGGCGACAGGGCGCGCGTGGCAGGGTAGGGATCGGCCCATCCGGCGACAGGGAAGTCGACCACGCCGCCAGCGACGCGCGAGCCCTGGCCGAGTGTGCGCATGAGCCGCGGACCGACCCCGACCGAGCCGTACTGGACGCCGCTGTCGCGCGAGCCGTTGGGCTGGGCGCAGATCGGTGCCAGCCTGCTGCGGCATCTGATCCCGGTCATCGGCACGCTCTGGTTCGGCTGGTCCGCGAGCCAGTTCGGGCTGCTCAGCGTGTTCAACATCGCGTTTTCGATCGCCTGCATTGCAGTCGTCGGCGTCGGCGCGTCGATGCTCAAGGCGAGCACGTCGAAGGCGACGTCGGCCTGGGCAAGGATCGAGCCCTGGATCAGCCTCGCGGTCGTCGCGAGCTTCGTCACGGTGCTGCTCACCGCGATGTTCGGCTGGATCATCGTGGTCATGGCGCCCGAGGGTGCCGCGTTGTTCGGCGATCGGCGGCTTTGGTTCGGGGCGCTCGGCATGGTCGCTGCGGCGCTGCCGGGTGTCCTCGCGGGACTGCGCGCGGACGCGCGCTCTGGATTGAGCGACGAGCAGCGCAAGAAGCGCGATCAGCCGCGCGCAGGCGTGCTGTTCTTCACCGGAGTGATCGTTTTCATGGGCTCGGGATACGCGGCGAGCTGGTTCGGCTCGTGGGGGCTGTATCCCCTGATGCTCTTGATCACCGTGCTGCTCCTGCTCGGCGACCTGCGCCCCGACCTCATGCGAGAGCTCACGCGCCCCGCGAATCGCCTCACGGATGCGCAGAAGCGCTGGAAGAGGATGGTGGACAGGCTCTAGCTCTAGCGTAGCGCGGCTCAGCCTTGCGTGAGCAGGCGCACGAAGAGAATGCCTGCGAGTGTCATCAGCAGCGAGCCGCAGACGTGAGCCAGGACGATGGCGATCGACCAGCCGTACTCGGCGCGCAGCAGCGCGGAGACCGTCTCCGCGGAAAACGCCGAGAACGTCGTGAATCCGCCGCAGAACCCAGTGATCGCGAACAGCCGCCACTCGACCGGCAGGCTGTGGAAATGCTCGAACATGCCCATCGCCGCGCCGATGATGAAGCCGCCGACGAGGTTTACCGCGAGCGTGCCGAGCGGCAACTGCGGCAACAGCGGGTTGAGCGCGGTGCCCAACATCCAGCGCAGTGCGCTGCCGAGCGCGCCGCCGACCAATACCGCTGCAAGCGCGACGAGGTTCATGCGCGAAAGCATAGCGTGGAACCCGCGCAGATGGCGCGATTCGCCATCTTGGCTGGACCCGTCTCGGTGGCGACGTTGCCAACCTGACCGTCGCAGGCGGTGGCGGTGCGGATCGGGGTGAAGCGCGCGAAGCGATGACGTGCGCAACCACGCGATCGCGCTGCAGCGGCGACAGGATCGGGCGGTCGTCTCGCGGCCGGCGCACGCGGCGCCGTCGGAAGCGCGCTTCAGCAGATGCCCGTGAGCAACGCCTGCTGCGCCGAATGCGGCTTCTGCTCGCCGGCGTTGATGCGCTCGTAGTGCCCATCGGCGAGTAGCTGCCATGACTGCGTATTGTCCGCGAGATAATTCGCGAGCGCCTCGTCGTAGACGCGGCGCGCGAGTTCGGGGTCGAGGATCGGAAAGCACGTTTCTATGCGGCGCAGCAAGTTGCGTTCCATCCAGTCCGCGCTTGAACAGAAGATCTCGGGCTTCGTGTCGTTTGCGAACCAGTAGACGCGACTGTGCTCGAGAAAGCGGCCGACGACCGAACGCACGCGGATGTTCTCGGAGATGCCCGGCACGCCGGGCCGCAGCGTGCACGCGCCGCGTACGATCAGATCGATCTGCACGCCGGCATTCGATGCGCGATACAGCATCTCGATGACGCTGCCTTCATTGAGCGCATTCATCTTGGCGATGATGCGCGCGGGCTTGCCGGCACGCGCGTTGCGGGTCTCGCGCTCGATCTTTGCGATGAGGCCCTTGTGCAGCGTGAACGGCGACTGCAGCAGCCGCTTGAGCTTGATCTCGGGTCCCAGCCCGGACAGCTGCTGGAACAGCTTGTGCGCGTCCTCGCCGATGTCCTTGTCCGCGGTCATCAGCCCGAAGTCGGTGTAGATGCGCGACGTGACCTGATGGTAGTTGCCTGTCGACAGGTGCACGTAGCGCCGCAGGCCGGCCTTTTCGCGACGCACGATGAGCAGCAGCTTCGCATGCGTCTTGAAGCCGACGACACCGTAGACGACCTGGACGCCGGCTTCCTGCAGACGATTGGCGAGTTGGATGTTCGCTTCCTCGTCGAAGCGCGCACGCAGCTCGACGACGACGGTGACATCCTTGCCGGCGCGTGCGGCATCGATCAGCAGGCCAACGAGTGGCGAGTCGTTGCCCGTGCGGTACAGGGTCTGCTTGATCGCCAGCACCGAGGGGTCGTTGGCAGACTGCTTGATGAGCTCGACGACCGCGCTGAACGACTCGAACGGGTGGTGCAACAGCAGGTCGCGTTCCGCGATCGCCTCAAACAGGTTGCGCTCGGTCAGCATCGGCGCGGCGAGGCGCGGAGTGAATTTCGGGAACTTGAGATCGGGGCGCTCGACCTGGTCGTAGATAGTGCTGATGCGATGCACGTTGACCGGTCCGGCGCAACGATAGACATCGGACTCGGTGAGTTCGAAGTTGTGCATCAGGTAGTCGGCGACCGGCTTGGGGCAGGCATCGACGATCTCGAGGCGCGCTGCGCGCGCGAAGCCGCGTCCGCGCAGTTCGTCGCGCAACGCGAGAGCGAGATTCTCGACGTCTTCCTCGTCGACCACGAGTTCGCTGTTGCGGGTGACGCGAAACTGGTAGGCGCCCGTGACGCGCATGCCCGGGAACAATTCGTCGACGAACTGGTGCAGGATGCTCGACAGGAACACGAAGTCGTAAGGCTTCTCCGCGACTTCGTCTGGCAAGCGCACGATGCGCGGCAGCGACCGCGGCGCGCGCACGAGCGCCATGTGTCCCTCGCGTCCGAACGCATCCTTGCCCTCGAGCGAGACGGCGAAATTGAGGCTCTTGTTGAGGATGCGCGGAAACGGATGCGCCGGATCGAGCCCGAGCGGGGATAGCACCGGCAGTACTTCGTTCTGGAAATAACCCTGCAACCAGCGCGCCTGTTTGCTCGTCCATTTGTCGCGCGCGATGAAGCGGATGCCCTCGCGATCGAGTGCGGGCAGCAGCGAGTCGTTCCAGAACGAGTATTGCGCGTTGACGAGTTCGAGCACGCGCGAGCGGATGCGCGCGAGCAGCTCGCTCGCGGGCATCCCGTCGGGGCCGGCCTTCGCGTCGCCGAGTTCCACATGGTGGCGCAGGATCGCCACCTGCACCTCGAAGAACTCGTCGAGGTTGGAGTTGGAAATGCACAGGAAGCGCATGCGCTCGAGCAGCGGCACGCCTGCGTCCTGCGCCTGGGCGAGCACGCGGAAGTTGAACTCGAGCTGCGCGAGCTCGCGGTTGAGATACAGCAAGGGGTCGTGCAGATCCGGCCCGTCGACTTCGAGCGCACTTTCCTCGGCTGCCGCGACGCTCGTCTCGGGCGGCTCGGTAGCAGAGCGTTCGACGCCCTCGGCGACCATGACGCTGGGTTGGACCTGCATGTTCATGGCTCCTGATGAATTTCCTCGACGATCGTCTCCGCAGCGAGCAGTCTCTCGCGCGTGAACAGGCAGCTGAACGTACTGCCGACGCCGACCTCGCTCTCGATTTCCATGCGCGCCTGATGCAGCTGCAACACGTGCTTGACGATCGACAGCCCGAGGCCCGTGCCGCCGCTCTCGCGCGAACGGCTCGTCGACACGCGGTAGAAACGTTCGGTGACGCGCGGCAGATGCTCGGCTGGAATGCCGTAGCCCGTGTCCGCCACGGCGAAGCGTGCGCCGCCATTTGCCGGCTGCCAAGAGATCTCGATGCGCCCACCTTCCGGCGTGTAGCGCACCGCGTTGGAGACGAGGTTGGAGAACGCGCTGTGCAGGTAGTCGGCAGAACCGCGCAGATCGCTTTCGCAGCCGAGCACGAGGTCGACGCGGTGGCGGCCCTGCGAGAGGCCATCGGCTTCGCGTTTGAGCGTCGACAACAGCGCGCGCATCGAGACGCGCTCGCTGTCGTTGATGTGCTGTTGTGCCTCGAGCCGCGACAGCGTGAGCAGGTCCTCGACTATCTGCGTCATGCGCCGCGACTGGCTGCGCAAATCCGCGAGCACCGGGGCAAGCTGCGGCATGACTTCGGGCTCGAGCATTTCGAGATAGCCGTGGAGTACCGTCAGCGGAGTACGCAGCTCGTGTGACACGTTTGCGACGAAGTCGCGACGAACCTGTTCCAGGCGAGCGAGCGGACTGACATCGCGGACGACCAGTAGCGTGTGGTCGCGCGAATAGGGAATCATGCGGAACGAAAGCCGGATCGCCTCGTCGAGCGCCGACGCGACGTCGCGCAGTGGCTCCTGCGCCGGCTCGTCGGTCAGCCACGACCTCGCCTCGGCCGGCAGGAAGTCATCGACGTGGCTGCCGCGGTCGCGCGGTGCGGCGAGTCCGAGCAGGCGCGCGGCTGCCTCGTTGAACCAGAGGACGCTGCGTCCGCGGGTCAGCACGACGACGCCATCGGGCAGCGCCGCCGCGCCTTCGCGGAAAGCTCGCAGCAGCGTGATCAGACGCCGTTTGCGCGAGCGCTCCGCGTGGAGTTTTCTATACATGTGCGCTGAGATGTCAGACCAGACGCCGCGATCCTCGGGCGGCGGCCGGCGCCGGCGCGAGCGCAGCCACGTTTGCATCTGGTACAGAGTGATCAACGACCAGACCGAATAGCCGAGCGCCGCCGCGAGCAACGCGTACAGCATCGCGTCGAGCCACCAGCCCGCGATCAGCGCGACGGCGATGAGGACGATGAAGCGTCCCAACGACACCTGCCATTCGTGGCTTTGCAAGAAATCCAGACGCATCGGGCACCGCGGTATGGTTATGCAAAACTGCGGCCGCCGGTCTCGTTTCGGACGCGTCGTGGATCGACCCGGCAGCCTTGCGCACAATTATACCTTTTGCAGCTGCCATCCGCTTCGCCCGCTCGCATGCCGCATTCCCTGCCCGAAGGCGGGGCGCGAGTCGTCATGCCGAGGGCGTCGTCGAGAATCGATAGCCGGCGCCGCGCACGGTCTGCACGAGACCGTCGCAGTGGTGCGGCTCGAGCGTCTTGCGCAGGCGCCGGATGTGCACGTCGACTGTGCGCTCCTCGACGTACACGCTGCCGCCCCAGACGTAGTCGAGCAGCTGGCTGCGTGAGTAGACGCGCTCGGGATGGGTCATGAAGAAGTGCAGGAGGCGGTATTCGGTGGGACCGATCGCGATGGTCTCGTTGCCCGCGTAGACGCGGTGCGCCGCGCTGTCGATGCGGACCGCGCCGATTTCGATCACTCCATCGGCGTCGGCGCCGTGAGTGCGGCGCATCACGGCGTTGATCCGCGCGATCAGTTCGCGCGGAGAGAACGGTTTCACGACGTAGTCGTCGACGCCTGCCTCGAGTCCGCCGACGCGATCGGTCTCCTCACCGCGCGCGGTCAGCATGATGATCGGCACGTCGCGAGTCAGCTCTTCCTTGCGCAGGCGCCGCGCGAGATCGAGCCCGCTCATGCCGGGCAGCATCCAATCGAGGAGTATCAGGTCGGGGACGCGCTCGACGATCATGCCTTGCGCGGCGCGCGCGTCGGCGGCGTGACTTGGTTCCATGCCGGCCTTGCGCAACGCGAAAGCGACCATGTCGCGAATCGCGGGTTCGTCTTCGACGATCAAGATGTTCTTCTGCACGTT
>JBDTYX010000319.1:0-3170 GCA_040005435.1 Rudaea sp.
ACTTGAGCTGGCGGAAGCCGAACACGAGGACGAGCAGGATGCCGACCAGCAGCGCGCCTTCGACCGCCCAGATCGCGGTCACCGCGGTCACGTCGACGGTCAATGGCTTGGCGAGGCCGGGTAGCGTCACGTCGTGGCTCTTGCCGTAGTTGCTGCGGATCAGATTGGTGAGCAGATAGTTGATCACGCCGACCGCGACCAGTGGCAGGATCGCGACGAACGGATTGACGAGCGCGCCGTCGGCGATCGCCTCGGGCTCGTTGATATGGCCGCTGCCGTAGCCTTCGCCCGCCGCGAGCGCCTGCCTGCGCCGCCATTCGAGATAGGCAATGCCGCAGATGAAAATGAACGTGCCGCCGATGATGCCGAGCCACGGTGCGGCGTAGACGTCGGTCTTGAAGAACGTCGTCGGGATGATGTTCTGGATCTGCGGCGTGCCGGGCAGGGAATCCATCGTGAAAGTGAATGCGCCGAGCGCGATCGTGCCCGGGATCAGGCGTTTAGGGATGTCGCTCTGCCGGAACATCTCTACCGCGAACGGATAGACCGCGAACACCGCGACGAACAGCGAGACCCCGCCGTAGGTCAAAAGGCCGCAGACCACGACGATCGCGAGGATCGCGCGGCCGCGGCCGACGAGGCCTATGACCGCCGACACGATCGACTTCGAGAACCCCGACAGCTCGATCACCTTGCCGAACACCGCGCCGAGCAGGAACACGGGAAAGTAGTTCTTGACGAAGCCGACCATCTTGTCCATGAACAGGCCGGTAAAAATCGGCGCGACCGCGGACGGGTCGGTGAGCAGGACCGCGCCGAGCGCCGCGACCGGTGCGAACAGGATCACGCTGTAGCCGCGATAGGCCACGAACATGAGGAAGGCGAGCGCGGCGAGGCAGACGAGAAAGCTCACGAGGAACTCCTGGCGATGGCGCGTCGGCGCGCGCGGAAGCTTGCGAAACGCATGGTACCCACGGCTTCGTCAGACGCGGGATAGTACCTAAGTCCAATAGGTGCGCGGCGTCCAAACTGCGATTCTTCGCCCGGCAACGGAGGGAGGAGGCCTCGTCAAGTCGCGGCGGCGACGGCGCTATGCGTAATACGGCCTCACTTAATAGAATCTATTCCAACTCACCCCGAGGTGAAGCTCATGAATACGTCTTCCAAGCGTTCGTCCCAACGCTCGAATCGTCGCAACTCAAACATCCTCACCAAGACCGCACTCGCTGTCGCGGTCGTCGGCGGACTGGCTGGTGCCAACGCTGCGCTGGCTGCCGATGACCTGACCTGGAACGGCATCACGCTGTACGGCGTCGTCGACGTCGGCGTCACCTACGAATCGCACGGCGCTCCGTTGAGCCAGGACTGGGGCAACGGCCTGTTCTACATCATCTCCAAAGCGAGCGACAAGTCGATCACGACGATCTCGCAGAGCGGTCTCAGCCAGTCACGCCTCGGCCTGCGCGGTAAGGAAAACGTGACGGACGGGCTGGACTTCATCTTCAATGCCGAGATGGGCTTCAATCCGACATCGGGCAGGCTGTCCGACGGTCCGGCGTCGCTGATCCACAACAACGGCGTCGCGCTCACGAGCCAAAAGTCGGCCGCAGACTCGTCGCGCGCGGGCCAGCTGTTCAACGGCCCCGCGTTCGCGGGCTTCAGCTCCAAGGACTTGGGCACGCTGACGATCGGCCGCCACAACACGCTGCTGCTCGACAACATCGGAAAATACGATCCGATGAACGGCTCGTACGCGTTGTCGATCATCGGTTACTCGGGCACCGCGTCCGGTGGCGGCGACACGGAGAATGCGCGCGCCGACGGTTCGGTCAAGTACAACTACAAGAATGGAATGTTCCGTTTCGGTGCGCTCTACCAGTTCGGCAAGAGCGAGCAGAGTCCCGGTGAGGCGTGGCAAGGCACCGCGGGCTTCGATATCGGCGGCTTCTCGGTCGATGGCACGTATGCGCGCAAGAAGGACGCGATCGCGCTCGCTTCTCTGAGTGCGGCGCAGCTGGTCACGCTGCCGCGCGAATCCCTCGCCGCGACGATCTCTGACAACGAGGCATGGAACATCGGCGCGAGCTACATCGCGGGTCCGCTCAAGGTCTCGGGTGGCTACGAGCACATCAAGTACCAGAACCCGTCCTTGCCGGTGGCCGCGGGCTTCAGCGGCGTTGGCGGCTACTGGATCAGCGTCACCAACAATGCCCCCTTCCCGCATGACAAGACGCTCAACATCTCCTGGATCGGTGCCAAGTACAATTTCACGAAGGACTTCGACATCACCGGGGCCTGGTATCACTACGACCAGAACGCCTTCGGCGCGGTCAAGTGCTCGACGGCCGCGGCCGCCAACTGCAGCGGCAATGAAGACGTCTATTCGGTGCGACTCGACTACCGCCTGACCAAGCGCCTCGACGTCGATGCCGGCGCTGCGTGGTCGAAGGTCTCCGATGGCCTCGCTAGCGGCTTCCTGCATACCTCAACCGTCGATCCGACGGTGGGCGTGCGCTTCCAGTTCTAAAAAAACGCAACTCGCCCTGCGGAAAATCGACGGCCAAGGTTAGGCCACTAAAAAGCCGGGATGAGTTCCCGGCTTTTTTTATTGCGCTGGCGAGCGTGACGCGACGGGCGATTGCTTGTCGCTCTGCGGCACGCGTCTTATAGTCGATGCTGCCGAGGCTTGGACGGGCGCGCCGTGTTGGGGAAACCCACAAAGACTGCTTCAGATTCCACACCTGTTGCAGCCGGGCACGAACTCCGTCGCAGCCGCGGGCGTCGATCTGCGTGGCGGCTCGCCGAAAGCGGCCGGCGGCGATGAACACCGAGCGCTGGGAACGCGTAGGCGATATTTTCGAGCGCCTGCTCGAAGTGCCGCAGGATCAGCGCGACAAGCATCTCGAAAGCCTGTGCGGCGCCGACGACGAACTGCGCGGCATTGTCATATCGATGCTCGATTCGCGAGAGGGCCTACCCCTCTCCGAAATCACCCTTGCGATGTTGCGCGACACGTCGCGTTCTGCGCTCGCCGCGCTCGCATTCGCCGCACTGGAGCGCCGCGACGCTGCGCCGCATACCGGCGACGGGGAAGGCACGCGCGTCGGCCGCGAGCGCCTCGCGCGCAGGATCGGCGCCGGCGGCATGGGCGTCGTCTGGCTGGCTGAACG
>JBDTYX010000004.1:0-33189 GCA_040005435.1 Rudaea sp.
GGTTGTCCGTCTGGATGATCTCGCTGTCGGCGGGGGTTTGTCCGTCGAGACGAGTTCGCGCGACTCTGCGACTGCAAACCAGCCAATGCGTTACCGATTTGGCGCCGACGGTGAGGCGAGAAATCGCGCTGCCAGTATGACGACGAGCGTCGCGATCAGCTGCGAACCGATGAACCCCGGGGCGTCCTCCATTCGGATGCCGGCGAAGCTATCGGTCAGTGCTCGAGCGAGCGTTAGCGCGGGGTTCGCGAAGGAAGTTGAAGCGGTAAACCAGTACGCGCTCGTGATATACGCACCCACAAGTGCGGGCATGGCCTCTCCGCGCGATCGCAGGCCGAGGAGGATGGTAATGAGTAGCCCGGCAGTGGCGACGAATTCGCTCACCCACTGCCCCGCGCCAGTTCGAATCTTGACGCCTTCGGAAAGTATGGGCAGGTCGAACATCAGGTGCGCGATCCACACGCCAAGCAGCGCGCCGAGGATTTGCGCAACGACGTAAGTGAGGAGCTCGATATTCGATCGTTCATTCTTCGCCCAGAAAAGGACGGTCACGCACGGATTGAAGTGCGCCCCTGAAATTGGCCCGAGTATCGTGATCAAAACAAACAAGCCGGTGCCAGTCGCAAGAGAGTTGGCAAGCAAGGCGACGGCGAAGTTGCCGTTGGCCAGTTGCTGGCCCATGATCCCGGAGCCGACGACGATCGCCAAAAGGGCCGCCGTCCCGAGAAATTCCGCGAAGATTCTCTTGTGAAGCGTCGTCACAGGGTTGCCAGGAGAGTCTTTACGCGAGAACAAATATCGTCGCGAACGACGCGATAGCGTTCGGCATCCATCTCTTTCGGATCGGGTAGTGCCCAGTCTTCACGTCTTCGAGCGGGCACCCACGGACAGGCATCGCCGCAGCCCATGGTTATCACGGCATCAAAATCGCCGCTCACCTCATCGAGTGACTTCGACGCGTGGGCGCTCAGGTCGTAGCCCAGTTCGGCCATGAATTCTATGGCGCGCGGATTTATCCTCCCTGATGGCCTCGAACCGGCACTCAAGGCTTCCAACTCAGCGCCTCCGTGTATCCGCGCGAACGCCTCGGCCATCTGACTGCGATTCGAGTTTTCGACGCACACGAAAAGAATTCTCTTGCGATCCCTCATGCGTCACCCGAGCGACTTGATCATGCAAGTCGCGGTCGACGGACACAGGGTGCGAAACTCGCTGCTTTGCGCAATCGCCGACGGTGCATTCGTCCGTTCGATGCGCGCGTAGCCCCTGCGCTCGAAGAAATCAGCAGCGGTCTGTGTGAGAAGTACAAGTTCGCGGATACCCACCGATCGGGCCAGCCGTTCGGCCTCGACAACGAGTGAGCTTCCGAGCTTCCTGGCCTGCGCCTCGCGGCGCACGGCGAGCGACCTCAGCAGACCGACGTCGCCGAACTGCTCGAAGCCGACGACGCCGTTGACGCATGCACCGTCAGCGGCAACGATAAAAAACGGGTCGGCCACCGACAGGTCGGCGATCGGGAGTCCGCTGCTTTCCAAAAGCGCGTAGATCTCCAGTCGTTCGGCGCTCGTCGGCGTTCGAAAATCGGGCATGGCAGAAATTCAGCAGCATCCCGAGGAAGGGGCGCAGCAAGAAGCGCTGGTTGTTGCCGCGGTGGTGACGGAGCGCGGGTCGGGACTACACGCAGTCCCGTCGGTCGCACAAGCGACCTCGCCGCTGTAATAGTGCGCGGCGCCTCCGAGGGTGTGGAATGTTTCCCAGCGCGTGCCCTGCGGGTCTTCTGTCCAGGCTTTGTCGGACTTCGCGTAGCAGCAGATGGTCGCGCTTTCCGGAACCACGCTGCCACCGGCGGCATCCAGGCGACGACCCAATTCGGCGAGCTCTTCGGCCGATTCGGCCTGGATGCCGAGATGATCGATGCCGATGGACCCGCCAACCGTCGAGATCGCGAAGTTCACGCGGGGGTCCTCGAGCATCCATTTGGCATAGTCGGTTTTGATCACGCTGGGCTCGGCACCGAACAGGCAAGAATAAAATTTCAGGCTCGACGGCAAATCTGCAACGTTGAGATGAACGTGAAAGCGATTCATTTCGAGTCTCCTTTTTTCCGAGGCGGCGGGCAGGGCATTGCTTCGCATACCTCTCCCGCGCAGCAGTTCGCGGTGAGATAGGCCAGCAGAGAATTCATTTGTGGATAATTTGCGGTCACCCGGATCACCCGGCCCTCACGCTTGTCGTGTACCAAGTTGGCGGCACGCAAGATGTTGAGGTGGGCCGACAGGGTCGTGGCAGGAATGCCTATCCTGTTGCGCAGGTCACCGACTGGCATACCCGCCTTGCCAGCCTGAACGAGCTCGCGGAACGCCTCGAGGCGTGATTCCTGGCTCAGCGCGGAGAGTGCAGCGAGTGCATCAGTTGTTTTCATAGTTCCAATATTCTGGAAATATCAAACCAATGTCAACCAATTTCTGCGTTGCCGGGTTGAGCGGGCGGTTCATTCGCGGGCATGAGGTCGACGGCGACACCCTGGACAGCTCGGTGGTAACTGCATGCCAAAAAAGCGCCGCGAGGGACCTTCACTTTCGCGTCGGCGGTCATGCATTTCTAAATACAAAACGCTGCTTGCGACCGCAGCAAGGCGCGCCGGGTCGGCAGCGAGCTCAATCCTGCAATTTCGTTTTCGCCCGTTGCAGAAATCTGCGCACCGCCGGATCGCCTTCAAGGCCTATCGCGATGTCGTAGGCGTGCATGGCATCGCCGATGCTGCCTGCTCTGGCGAGCAAAACGGCTTTTGCGGTCCAGTACGGCTGATACTGTCTTATTCGCGGGTCATCGTTGCCGGGAGGCATCGCACGAAGCGCGGCGTCGATGCCTTCGACTTCCGCGAGCACCAACGCACGATTGATCGCTACAACCGGCGAAGGCATCGCTTCGAGCAGCGCGTCGTAGATGCGCAGGATATCTTCCCAATTGCGAATACCCGTCCTGCGGCGGTGTACATGTGCGGACTGCAGCGCCGCTTCTAGCTGATAGCGTCCGATCGACTTGAACTCGCTCGCCTTTTGCAGCAGATTTTCGGCGGCGTCGATCATCGCACTGTCCCAACGCGATGGATCCTGATCGTCGAGCGGCACGAAACCGCCCTCGTCGTTGCGACGCGCTTCGCGGCGCGCCTCCGCATGCAACATCAGCGCGAACAGCCCCAGTGCCTCGGGCTCGTCGAACGCAAGCTCGACCAGCAGCGAGCCGAGAAACAGCGCTTCGTGCCCCATATCCCTGCGCACCGCATCGGTCCCCGCGGGATCGCTCCATCCGTCCGAATAGGCCACGTAGATCGCGTCGAGCACGGAGTCGAGGCGCTCAGGCAATTCGTCGAGTTCAGGGACGCGAAACGGCACGCCGGCGCTCTTGATTTTTTGCTTCGCGCGTACGAGGCGCTTGCCCATCGTCGTCGGCGACACAAGAAACGCCGACGCGATGCGCGCCGCGTCGAGCCCCATGACCGCCTGCAGCATCAGCGGTGCGTGCATCGAGGAATCGATTACCGGATGCGCGCACGCGAACATGAGCGCGAGGCGCTGGTCGGGAATTTCCGTGTCGATCGCGGCGGCGGAGGTCGGCGTTTCGTTCAGCACGAGCAAGTCGGCCATCGCCGACTCGCTCGTGTTTTGTCGTCGCACGACGTCGACGGCCTTTCGCCGCGCGACGGCGAGCAGCCAGGCCTCGGGGTTGTCGGGACAGCCGTTGACCGGCCAGTCCGACAACGCCGCGGCGAAAGCATCCGACAGCGCGTCCTCTGCTGCTGCGATATTCCCCGTCCGTGCGGCGAGAAACGCGATCAGCTTTCCGTAACTGCTGCGCGCGATCGTGTCGGCGACGCGATGCGCGGGCAGTGACACTCGCGAGGGCTGCTGATCTTTCACTTTTCCCAGACGGGTCGTACTTCCACAGCTCCGTGGCCGGAGCCGGGACACCGGTTCGCCCACGCGATGGCCGAATCGAGATCGGCAACGTCGATCAGGTAGTAGCCGCCAAGTTGCTCCTTCGAATCCGCGAAAGGGCCGTCCAGCACGCGCGATTTGCCATTCAGCATCGTCACCGTTGTCGCGTCGGACGCAGAGCGGAGGCGGTTGCTGCCGACGTGCACGCCCGACTCCTTCAGGGCCTGCGTATAGGCTGTGTAGGCCGCCATGCCTTGTTCCTGTTCCTTTGGGCTCAGCTGCGCCCAACCTTTTTCATCGGCGTACAACAAGAGTAGATATTGCATCGAAGGTCTCCTTGAGAAGTTGCAGCGGGCACTATGCGCCGCTACTTGGAAGACGCTCAAGCCCGCGACGTTTGGACACTCTGCAGAAAATTTTCTTTTCGATCGGGCGGGCATCACGCCCACGTTTCGAGGGTCGCCTCGACATTCCGCGCATTTCAGCGATCCGCTCACGGAGACGCGTCGCGGACGCGGGTGCAGGCGCAGGGCAGACAAGATCCCGCGACCCGGATCGGCAGAAGGAGCGCGTCGCGAACCCCGGACGGTTCTAACGTCGCCCATGCGCTATTCGCGGCGCGACCGCGCGCAGTCGACAGTCAGGCTCCAGATGCACCGCGGCCCGGTTGCTGGGTACCGATCGAGCCGACCATCTACGTCGTCGGGCCTGAAGGGAAGCGCTGCGCGGGTCGTTGCGCCGCTGCGGCGCGCTATGGCGCGTGGCAGACGCGCAAGTACACTGGAGCGCATGCATCGCGACCCGCGGCGCCGACCGTACCGAGTTCGCAAGGGCAACCGCAGATGATCTTTTACCGCATCCTCGGCAACGACATCCCGCTGCGGCACGGCGCGCAGCAGACCGTCGACGCCCTGGCATTCATCCTGGAGCGCGAGCCCGTGCTGCCGGGTTGCGAGAAACGCTTTTTGCTCAATCGCATCGTAGACCACGACACGCAGGCGCGGCTCGCCGGTGCGATCGAGGCGGCAGCATTGCGCTGGGACGCGATGCCGTTCGTCGCCGACGAGTTCCTGCGCCTCGACGGTCTCGCCGCCAAGGCGCGCTATCTGACCAACCAGAACGCGGCGCGCAATCGCTGCATCGATCTCGGCCTCGCCGATGCGGCGACGGTGATGCCGTTCGATGGGCAGACGTTTTTCACCGAGGAAGGCTGGCACGGATTGCGCGATGCGCTCGCCGCGGACGCGGACGCACGCTACATGAGCGTTCCGATGTTTCGCCTTTTCGACAACGCGCGCGCGCTCGGGGAGTGGGCGCGACCGCTGGCCGAAGACGAAGCTCACATCCGCACCGAACCACAGGTACTGATCCGCCGCGGGCACGACGTACGCTTCAATCCGCATCTGACCTACGGCCAGGCGAACAAGGTCGAGTTGCTCATGCGCCTGGGCATTCCCGGGCCTTGGGACGGCTGGACCGGACCGCTGTTCGACAGCATCCGCGCCGACGTGCGCGTCGCGCCGTCACGCAGCTTCGGTCGCGTGCGCGACGCAGGCTTCGTCTTCCGCCTCGAGTCCGGCAATCCACTTGCAGACCGTGACCAGGCTTTGCGTTCGCGCGCGCGCCTGGCCGGGCTGCAGGCGCTCGTGCGGCGCGTCGAGGAAAGCGTCGCAAGGCTAGACGCCGGCGAGCGCAGTGCGTGACTCGCCTGCCGGCGCCGTCGTGGCGCCCGACAGCTGCACGACGCGCAACGTGTTGTCGAGATAGTTGGTGACGCCGAGCAGGCCGTCGCCGCGCACGTCGAGACCGTGCGGCATTGGAAACCCCTGCAACGACTCGCGCAGCTGGATGCGGCCGCCCGCGCCGACCTCGAACACGTCGACCGCGTTGGTATATTGATTGGCCGCATAGGCGAGGTCGCCGAATTCCTTTATCGCATCGAGATGCCCCGCGCCGCGCCAGACGTCGATCAACTGCGGCTTGGCGTCGTAGAGGTTGTCCGGCAGGCGCAAAAGGAACATCGTCACGTACATCGGCCCAGAGTAGTTGCCATCGCGCGTGATGTGATTGGTGCGCGCGGGCACGAACGCGTATGGTCCGACGAACGCAACGTCCTGAACCTGCTCGCTGAGCTCGAGCGTGTGCAGCACGCGCTTGTTGCGCCAGTCGACGATGGCGATGCACTTGTGGCGCGGATCGCAATACGAGACCCACATGAGATCCGCATAGCCGGGCACGAAGCGCACGCCGTGGCAGTGGTGGAAGTCGTTCGGCTTCTGCTCCTCCACGAAACAGAGCGAATCGCCCGAGACGCGGAAATACGATTGCGTGCCCTGGTAAAAATTCGAGACCGCGAGCATGTCCTCGCCATTGAAGTCGAGCAGATCGGTCTGCACCGGAGTGCCGTCGGCGATCAGCGTGCGCGTCTCATCGAGGATGCGCACGCCCGAGCCCGCGAACTCGGCGAGGTACATGCGTTTCTCGTTGAAATCGCAGCAGACGAAGCGCTCACCGCCGATGAATCGCAACGAGGTCAGGCCCGAGTTGCGCGGCTTGTCCTTGATCCACGCGATATGCTCCGGCGCCGGCGTCGGAAATTTGTATACCCGTACCCGACTCTTGCCGTCGCTCATGCGAACCCCACGCATTGTCCCCGCAATCGACGCGCGGCGCGTTCCGACAATAGCAAACGAGCGCGCGTCGCGCACGGCCAGGCGGGGCGGTAGACCGGCGTTGCCAGGTTCGGGTTCACGCCGCCTCACTGAGGGGCAGTGTGTCTTTCTCTTCCCGATCAGTCGCCTTCGGTCGCCGCGAGGAACTCGTCGATCGCGGCGCGAGCCGTCGGTTCGTTCAAGGTCGGCGCGTGCCCATGGCCCGGAATAGTAACGGCGCGCAACGCCGGCAGTCTTTCGCACATTTTCAAAACGATGTCCTCGGACAACAAGTCTGATAGCTCGCCGCGCAACACGATGGTCGGTACGGCGGCCAGCGTCTCGAATAGCGGCCACAGGTCCGGCGTAGCGGTTCCGGTTTTCAGCCCCAGCGATATGGCGCCGTCGTAGTCGAACTTGATGATGCCGTCGACGTCGCGGAAGCAGCTCGCACGCGTGAGATCCGCCCAATCGTCTGCGCCGAAGTCGGGATAGCACACGCCGTAGTTCTCGCTGATGCGCCTTGTTGCCTCCGCCCAGCTCTTCAGCGGCGGCGACGGCTTGCCCGCGTAGCCTGCGATGCGCGCGATGCCGCGAGGGTTGAGCTCGGGCCCGGCGTCGTTGAGGACGACGCGCGTGACGCGCTGCCTGGCCTGGGCAGTCATCACCATCGCCATCAGCGCACCGAGTGAAGTGCCGATGACGCCCACCTTGCGGATGTCCAGCGCATCGAGCAGCCGCCACACATCGTCGACGTAGACATGCGGCGTGTAGTTGTCGGGATTGGGGTCGCGCACCGAACGCCCTCGCCCGCGCAGATCGGGACACAGCACGCGATAGCGCGCCGAGAGATGATCAGCAATATCCGCGAAGTCCTTCGAATTGCGCGTCAAGCCGGGCAGGCAGATCAGCGTCTTCGCCCGCTCATCGGGACCCGCATAGTCGCGCGCATACAGACGCAAACCGTCGCCGCTCGCATAGTAGATGTCTGCGTACTTCTCCATGGATCTCCTTCAGTCAGCGATACAGTTGTTGATCAAGTCATGAATTTGGTGACAATAGGCTTCGAAGAAGACGACTTGCCCACGCCGATGCCGACTCGCCCCACCACGAAGCCCGCCAGCATCAGAAGCAAGCCCGCTTCGCGCCGCGCGGCGGCCGACGCCACGCTGGCTGATACCGGCAAGGCCGCGCGCAGCCGCATGACGCAAACGCGCATCGTCGACGCGGCGGAGGAGTTGTTCTCGCATCACGGCATCTACGGCGTGAGCCTGCGTGACATCGCCGATCGCGCCGGCGTCGACACCGCGTTGCTGCATTATCACTTCGACAACAGGGACGGCATCTACGAGGCGGTCCTGCAACGACGCGCCGCAGACGTCAACGACGCGCGCTTGAAGTCGATGGACCGATACGCGCGCGCGACGAACGGCAAGCCCACGGTCGAGGGTGTGGTAAGCGCGTATCTTCACCCGGTATTCGAGCGATTGCACGAGGGCGGGCGCGGCTTCAACAACTACGCCGCGCTGATCGCGTTGGCGAACAACTCGGCGCTGTGGGGCGGCGGAGCGGTGAAGGAGTACTTCGATCCTGCCGTCCAGCGGCTGATCGAGCTGCTGCACCGTGCGATGCCGAAGGCGCGCGAGGAAGATCTGTACTGGGCTTACCAGTTTCTTTCCGGCGCGCTCACGCTGAGCTATTCGCGCAACAAGCGCATCGAGGGCCTGTCGCACGGCCGTTGCCGGGCGAACGACTATGCGGCGATCGAGCCGCGCCTGATCGCCTGGTGTACCGCGGGCATCCTCGCGCTCACGAGCGACAAGTAGGCTTCCACGCGCGCGACTGGCCCATTGCTGCATTGCGACTTGCATCCGGTTTGAGGTGTTGCTAGTTTATTTACTAGTAAATAAAAAACAACTTGCAGTGCACAAATGCCGCCGCGACCCGGCGGCACTACCCCGGAGGTAAGACATGAGGAGCAAGCCCTTGTGGTTGGCGATGACCGTGGCGTTGTTTGCGAGTGGTCAGGTTCGCGCGGATACCAGTCCCGATCCTGCGACCGCTGTCGCGGGACCCACGACCGATGCGGACGGAAATCCGCAGGCCGCAAAGAAGACGGATGGCGATCCCACTTCGTTGACGAGCATTGTCGTCACCGCCAGGCGCCGCGAGGAAACCCTGCAGGACGTGCCTGTCGCCGTGACTGCGCTGTCGGCGCAGATGCTGGAAACGCGCAACGTGCAGAGCCTCAACGACCTCGCGGGCAATGTGCCAAACCTCGTCATACATGACGCGCGTGGCAGCAATTCGACGCTGACGACCTATATTCGCGGCATCGGCCAATCCGATCCGACGTGGGGTTCGGATCCCGGTGTCGGCCTATACCTGGACGACGTCTACATCGCGCGCCCGCAAGGCGCGCTGCTCGACGTGTTCGATGTGCAGCGCATCGAAGTGCTGCGTGGACCGCAAGGCACGCTGTACGGAAAGAATACGCTCGGCGGCGCAATCAAGTACGTGTCCAAGGATCTGCCGACCCAGGCGGAGGGCTACGTCGAACTCGATGGCGGCAACGAGGGCCGGGCGAATCTCAAGGTAGGTCTCGGCGACGCGACCGGAGATGGCGTATGGCGCGGGCGTGTTGCGTACGCGTCGCTGCACCACGATGGCTACGGCACGAACCTCAACGACGGCGATTCGGTGAGCAACCAGAACACGAACGCGGGCCGCATATCGGCGGGATTCTTCCCGAAGGACGTGCCGATCGACGTGCAATTCAGCGCCGACACCGTGCACGACAACAGCAACCCGCGCGGCGCGCGAATGCTCAGGCCAAACAAGTTCACACCGGCCTACCCGCCGCTCGACAGCGACTTCGACGTGCGCAGCGGCATGCCCAGCGTCAACCCGACGCACATGGTCGGTGAATCGCTGCGGGTCAATTACTTCCCGTCGGAGACGTGGACATTCAAGTCGATCACGGCGCACAGACAATCAAACACGCTGACCAATATCGATTTCGACACGACGCCGCTGCCGATCGCCGACGTCTCCGGTTACTACTACGATAATCAGACCTCGCAGGAGTTCCAGGCGACATACCAAGGCGACAACGGCAGCAGTGGTGTGATGGGCTTCTACTATTTCGACGGGATGGCCGCCGGCTCGATCCACAATAATTTCTTCGGCGCGTCGTTCGGCGTGACCAGCGGCAAGGTCGACACCAAGAGCTACGCGGTCTACACGGACTGGACGTGGAAACTGAGCGACCGCTGGGACCTGTCCGCTGGGCTGCGCTATACCGACGAAACCAAGCACGCGATCGTGGACAACTACACGACCGCCAATGCCAGCTTCGGCGCGCCGGTCGTCACCACGGCAAACTTCGACCGCTCGCGCAACCCGACCAACCTGTCTCCACGCGCTTCGTTGCTTTACAAACTCAACGACGAGACCAATCTGTACGCCTCGCTGGCGCGCGGGTTCAAGTCGGGCAGCTATAATATCCGCGCCAATACGTTTGCAGCTCCTGTCGCCGATCACCCGGTGCAGGACGAGGTCGTGGACACGTTCGAGTTCGGCAGCAAGTCCAACTTCGCCGACGGCCTGTTTGCGCTCAACGCAGACGTGTTCTACACGCGCTACCGCGACATCCAGCTCTCCGTGTTCACCTCGTTTACGCAGGCCAACGGCACGGCGGGCTTTTACGGCGATTTCACCAATGCCGGCAAGGCGCACGCCTACGGCATCGAGGGCGAATTCGCCTGGCGCCCGATCGAACATTGGTCGCTCGTGGGCAACCTCGCGGGTCTGCATACGGCCTATGACGAATACCTGACGAGCGGCATCAATATCGCCAACACGAAACGGTTCGCGGCCGCGCCCAATGGACAGGCTGGCATCAACGTCGAGTACACCGCGCCCGTGAGCTATGGCGGAAATATTCGCGCACGCGTCGGCTTCACCTGGCAGAGCAAGGTCTATCCGACGACGGACCTTAGCCCCGACATTGCGCAGGGCACCTATGGACTGCTCGGAGCGAGCCTCATCTGGAACCGCGACGCGCACTGGACGTTCGCACTGCAGGGCAGCAACCTCACCGACAAGTCCTATCGTAGCGATGGCTACAACATTCCCGCGCTCGGTGTGCTGACCGGATTCTACGGCGCGCCTCGCCTGGTCTTCATGAGTGCGAGATACGCGTTCTGAGTTGGCGGCACAGGGCCTTTCGATGCAGGACGAAACCATCGTGGCGACGGCGAGCGCCGGTTCCGGACGAGCCGGCACGCAGAACCGGCACTTCGCGCTGGCGCTGCTGATCGTCGTCTACACGCTGAATTTCGTCGATCGGCAGATCCTCAGCATCCTCAAGGAACCGATCGCGGCAGACCTGCACCTGAGCGATACCGATCTGGGTCTACTCGGCGGGGTCGCGTTCGCGCTGTTCTATTCGGTGCTCGCGATACCCGCCGCGTGGCTCGCGGACCGCTCCTCTCGAGTATGGATCATCACCGCGAGCCTCACATTGTGGTCTGGCTTCACGGCGTTATGCGGGATGGCGGGGAGCTTCACCGCGCTGTTCTTCGCGCGTATGGGTGTCGGTGTCGGCGAAGCCGGCGGTGTGGCGCCTTCCTACAGCCTGATCAGCGATCTCTATCCCGCGCACGCGCAGGCCAGAGCGCTGGCGATCTACTCCTTCGGCATTCCTATCGGCAGCGCTGTCGGCGTGCTGTTCGGTGGCCTCGTCGCGAACGCGACCGACTGGCGTTTCGCGTTCATCGCGATCGGCGCTTTCGGCTTGGTGTTCGCGCCGCTGCTGCGCGGGCTCGTGCGCGATCCGCCGCGACAAGCGGCCGATGCCCGGCAGCTCGGTGTCGTCGGCGTCGCGAAGCTCGCTGCACGCAAACCGACGTTCTGGCTACTCGCCATGGGTTCGGGGTGCTCTTCGCTCGTCGCGTACGGGTTGATGTATTGGCTGCCGACGTTTCTCGCCCGCACGCTGCAGATGGATATCGTCGCACGCTCCGAGTTGCTTGCCGCAGTTATTTTCATCGGCGGCGTGGTCGGCATGGGCGCCGGCGGCTGGCTCGCCGACCGCCTCGGCAAGCGCGCCAAGCGCAACTACGCGCTCATTCCGGCGGTGGCCTTTCTCGCGTCGGCGCCGCTGTACGCTCTGGCGATCCATGCGCGCACGCCGCTCGAGACCTTCGCGTTGCTGCTCCTGCCCTATGCCCTCGCGCTGGTCTGGCTGGGACCCGTGCTGACCGCGGTGCAGCACTTGTCGCCAGCGTCGTCGCGCAGCACGATGTCGGCGCTGTTCCTGCTCATCAACAACCTGATCGGGATTGGCGCCGGACCGTATTTCTTCGGCAAGGTGTCAGACCTGCTCAAGCCGACGTTTGGCGCCGACTCGATCAAGTACGCTTTCCTGTACGGCCTCGGCTTCTACGTACTCGCCGCGCTGCTTCTGTATCTCGCCTCCAGACGCATATCGCAGGATTGGGTGGAATGATATTTCGTAGCTCAACGAAACGCAGCTAGGAACTTCGCGATGAAAAAGAGCATCTCCCGAATGTCGCACGCATCTCTGGCGGCGATTGTGCTGCTGGCCAGCGCGGCCCACGCAACCGAGAAGACTGCGGCCTTGCCGACGCTGCGGATCGACCCGGCACGGGTCGCGGTGGCCGGCTTGTCCGCCGGTGCCTACGCGGCCACGCAGGCGCAGATTGCCTATCCGGAAGTCTTTCACGGTGCCGCGCTCGTCGCCGGCGGGCCGTACGACTGCGCGCAAGGCAACCTCGCCACCGCGGTCACCGTCTGCATGAAAGGGACGCCTGCGCCCGATGCGGCGGCGCTCGTCAAAGCCGCGCAGTCCCGGGCTGCCAAAGGGGAGATCGGCCCGCTGCAGAAACTGGCGGGAGCGAAGGTCTACGTTCTGCACGGCCGTCAGGACCCCGTCGTCGCCGAGTCGGTCGCGCACGCGGCCGTCGAGTTCTACGATTCGCTGAAGTCGACGCTGCCCGAGCTCGCGAACTTGACGGTGACCTGGGATGGCGCGCGCGACTTCGCGCATACTTTTCCCACCGAGAATGCGGGCACGGCCTGCGACAAGGTCGCGTCGCCGTTCATCGGCCGCTGCGGTTTCGATGCGGCCGGCGCGATCTTCCACGCCCTGTTCGGAAAGCCGGCGCACAACGTCGGCACCGCAGCGGGTGAATTGCGTCGTTTCGAGCAGAACGCATTTCAAACAGATGGAACCGATGCGGGACTCGCCGCAGAAGGCGCCGTCTACGTGCCGTCCGCGTGCCTGAAAAACCGTCGCTGCGGAATCTTGGTGGCGCTGCACGGCTGCCAGCAGAACATCGACAGCGTGGGCGAGGCCTTCATCAACGACGCCGGCTTCAACCGCTGGGCCGATGCCTACGACGTCGCAGTCCTCTATCCGCAGGCGCGCGCGATGCCGCCGCTCAATCCGAAGGGCTGCTGGGACTGGTTCGGCTACACCGGTCCGAACTACGCGACGCGCGAGGGCGCTCAGCTACGCTGGATCGTTCGCGCGCTCAGCGCAATGCAACAGGGTGGTCACTGATGTCGCGATCGCGCCGGATCATCCCGAAGCACGCTGTCGCAGGCGCGTCATCGCGACGCTCATCGGCGTCGCACGTGCGGCCGCTGGTGTGATGCTCGGTCGTAAAAAGCACACCTCGCCGGTGCGGTCACCGGCGCAGACGCCCCGCCAGATCGGCGATCGCTGCAGCCCGACGGTGCAGCGACGACGCGGACGAGCGCGATCGCGCCGCGCTTGCAGGCATTCGTCGCTGCGGTGAAGTCGCAAGCGGGCTTCGTCGGCGTGCAACTCGCAATCGTGGGATCGATGAGGTGCCTGCCTGACGCGCTACGGATCGATCGTCGGATGCAGGCGCGGTCGATAGCCGGCGCGCAAGACGTTCAACGTCGCAGGCGGCGTCAGCAGGCCATCGGCATCCGAGAGCGTTTGCGCCACGCCGTAACCGTGCGCGCTCCAGCGATGGGCGCGGCCGTTCACGATCGTGAAGGCCACCGCGCGGCGAACGAGAACCGCGCCATCGGGCAGCCTCGCAATAGGGATCGGCAGCCCATGAATGCGTTTGTCGCGACGATCGAGCCGCTCGCCGTGCAAGATCGCATCCATCGCGGGCGCGGAGGGCGGCGCGGGCAGTCCGTGTGCCTCGGCCCAGGCGGTGCGAAACGCTTCGGCCGACGCGCGACGACACGCAAAACAGGGGCGATGCCCCGCGGCCAATGCGACCGCCTCGTCCAGAAAGAACAATTCCGTCCAGCTGCGCTGCGCCATCACGGCACGCCAGCGGCCCTTGTCGGAGAGGCTGCAGATGATCCAGGCCTTGTTCGACCAGCGACGTTTCAGCAGCGTCTTGGTCGCGACGTCATGCAGGATGCCGCGGTTGCCGGTAAACAGGCCGCGTTGTTCGATCGCGACGATGTCGCCGAATGGCGTGACACGATTTTGAAGGGGCATGCCGTGTGGTCGATCGATGAATGCCGGTTGCGCCGGCATTGTCAGGCCGCAAAGCGCCAGGGGCGTAGAGGACAACACGAAACCGCGATCGAAGTCCATGCTCTCGCAGCGCGACGCTGCGCGAGCGCCTGCCAATCTGGGCGACGATCCGCGGCGCGGCCCATGGGGTGGCCCGAGGCGCGTGAGGTTCCGCGCAGTGCGCGACGCACCTTCGCTCGATCCATCGGCAGGCGATCGAGCCTGCGCATCTGCGCTAGGATTCGCGGCAACGGGACGCCGAGGGGAACCCTGTGCACGGCTTGATGCAGAACCATCCGCTGCTCGTCTCTTCGCTGATCGAACATGCGGGCAACGCACACCCGCACGCCGAGGTCGTCTCGCGCACGCTCGAGGGGCGGATGCATCGTTGCACCTATGCCGATATCGAGCGGCGATCGAAGCGGGTTGCCAACGCGCTGACCGCGCTTGGCGTATCGCCTGGCGCGCGCGTCGGCACGCTGGCCTGGAACGGTTATCGTCACCTCGAACTGTTTTTCGGCGTCTCCGGCATGGGCGCGGTGCTGCACACGGTCAACCCGCGTCTGTTCCCCGAGCAACTCGCATACATCATCAACCACGCCGAGGATCGATACCTGTTTCTCGACGCGTGCTTCGTGCCGCTGGTCGAGAAGCTCGCGCCCCAGCTCACGACGGTGAAGGCGTTCGTCGTCATGGCGGGTCGGCCAGTCGAGGCGGCGAGCACGACCCTCGACCTGTGCTACTACGAGGAACTCATTGCCGCGCATTCCGACGACTATCGGTGGCCGCAGCTCGACGAGAATGCCGCGTCGTCGCTGTGCTACACGTCCGGCACGACCGGCAACCCGAAGGGAGTCTTGTATTCCCACCGCTCGACCGTCCTGCACACGATGCTGCTCTGCATGGCCGATGCGTTCGCATTGACCGCGGTCGACTCGGTGCTGCTGGCGTCGCCGATGTTCCATGTCAACGCGTGGGGCATACCGTACGCGGCGACGATGGTCGGGGCGCGGCTGCTGCTGCCGGGCGCGGCGCTGGACGGCGCGAGCCTGTATCAGCTGATGCGCGACGAGCAGGCGACCGCGGCCGCGGGCGTTCCGACCGTGTGGCTGATGCTGCAGCAATATGTGCACACGCAGTCGCTGCGGCCACTCGAAGAGCTCGCCTTGCGCAGGATCATCGTAGGCGGTGCGGCGGTGCCGCGTGCGGTCGTCGAGACGTTCGAGAGGCTGTTTGGCGCGCACGTCCTGCACGCCTGGGGAATGACCGAGACCTCGCCGGTCGCAACCGTGTGCAGACCGCTGCGAAAGCATCTTGAATATTCCGCCGCGGAGCGCATCGACCTGCAGCGCAAGCAGGGCCGCGTGCCATACGGCGTCGCGCTGAGGATCGCCGACGAGAGCGGCGCGGTGCTTGCGCATGACGGTGTGGCTTCGGGCAGGCTCCTCGTGCGCGGCCACTGGGTTGCCTCGGCCTACTACGGCGATGAAGCCGGAGCGATCCTGGACGCGGACGGCTGGTTCGACACGGGCGACATCGCGACGATCGATCCGGACGGCTACATGCAGATCACCGATCGGGCGAAGGACGTGATCAAGTCCGGCGGAGAGTGGATATCCTCGATTGACCTCGAGAACGCCGCGGTCGACCATCCGGCGGTCGCCGAGGCGGCGGCCATCGGGCTTCCGCATCCGGTATGGCAGGAGAGGCCTCTGCTGGTCGTGGTGCGCAAGACCGGCCACGACGTCACGAAAGATGAACTACTGGCGCACCTGTCGGAAAGAGTCGCCAAATGGTGGCTGCCCAACGAGATCGTGTTCGTCGCGGAGCTGCCGCACACGGCGACCGGAAAGCTGCAGAAGATGGTGCTCCGCGAAATGTTCAAGCAGCATCGGTTCGACGCCTGATCCAGAACGCGTTCCGTCGGCCGCGTCAGCGTGTCGCGCAAGTGTACGGTACCGCGCGGCGGCTCAACACGGCGCAGGCTGGGCTCGAATCAGAACGAATCGTGCGCGGCGTGACGGCGCGAGCGAGCTTCGCGAGCAGCTCCCGCCAATGGTCGACGCGCTGTCCGCTCGCGCGTCCGAGCTTTAAAACACAACGACATGAAGTTCCGCGTTGGGCGTGTTGCCGTCGCCATCGAAGATCGTGAAGAGCACGCTGCTCGAAGTCGGAAACGACGGCCCGCAGAAGACGGTGGGAGAGCCGCCGCAAATGCCCATGTTCACGCCTATATGGCCGTTGGATCCTGCGGAAAAGGGTAGAGCGGAGAAGAATCGGTCGTTGACCTGGAAGCCGAAGTCCACGACGACCTGACCCGCAGCGGGTTCCTGCAGCGTGAATCCGCACGGCGGAATCGAAGCCGTGTTGGCGGGTCGCTGTGAGTTGAAGCAGCGCACGATGCGTTCATTCTGCGGATCGACATCGAGCAGGGCCTTGATTAGCCCGGGCTGGTTGCGCGCCTGAAATGTCGGCCCGTCCGTGCCGATCGCATAGCCCGAATCGCTGCGGCCATAGACGCCGTATCCGCTCGTGTTGTGGCCGTATACGCCGCTCGCTGCGCCGCCCGAACTCAGTCCCTGCACGCCGTTGCCGGTGCCGCTGAAACCCGAAACTCCCGAGTTGGCGCCATCGCCGAAGCCCGCCGCACCACTCGCGTTGCCCGCGGGATTGCTCGTGTGTCCGTGCAGCCCGTCGTAACCCGTGCTCTCGCCCCACACGCCCGCACCGCCGCTGTTGCCGTGCACGCCATCACCGGCGACGCTCGTTCCCCAGACGCCGTAGTAGTCGTGGGTGTCGCCCCAGACGCCGGCCGCGCCGGATTGGCCGCTCTTGCCCGCAGTCTGTCCGTAGACCCCGCTTCCGGTCGAGCTGTTGCCCGCCGCGCCGGTGCCCGACGTCGACTGGCCAGCGACGGCGACGCCTGTCGCGCTCACGCCGAACACGCCCTTGCCGCCGCCGGTGTTCTTGCCGTAGACGCCGCTGTTGAACGCGCCGCTCGTGATGCCCGCGACGCCGTCGCCCGCGCCTCCATTGCCGGTGATCGTGCCGGCCGGCGCGCTGAAGTAGCCGAAGAAGTCGACGATCACCTGCGGCGTACCCTTGTTGCCGGTGATCTCGAATTCGTAGTGGCCGTTGTTCGCGAGCGTCGTCGCGATGATGCCGGCATTGGCGAGCTGACCCGCTCCGTTATCCCAATTGATGAAGCTCGTTGTGTTGACGCTGCCCTGCGGGCGAACGATGAGATATCCCTGCGCCGTCATCCCTGTGACCGTGACGTTGAGCGCGACGGCGGGCTCGCCGATGCCCGACAGCGCGCAGCCGGCCGCGCCGCCGTACGTCGATCCGGGACTCGCGGTATCGAACACACGCACGCTCGAGATCGCGCCGCCGACGTTGCGCGTGTCGATGAACCGGCACGGTGTGATCGGCGTGAACACGAGATCGTTGCCCGCGTCGCCGAGCGCCTTCTCCCGGGCCGCCTGCGGGCTCGCTGCTGCGGTGTGCGCCTCGTCGAGCGTCGTGAGCGTCGGCTCGATGCGGCGCAGGGTCTCATTGGACAGCCCATACAGGCTTGCGGCGAGGCCTTCGCGCCACTCGGGCGTCGCGCCCTTCATCGTCGCATCGGCGTTGACGTGCTCGAGAATGCGCCGGGTCAGCGCGAGCTTCTCCTCGAGCCGGTCGCGCTGCGACGTCGAGGCGTCGTCGCGCACGGAGACGCGCAACGCATCGGTAGGCGCCGCCATGCCGGGCACCGCGGAGAGTCCGATCAAGACGAATGTGGAGGCGATAAAGATCCTGCGTGCGGCCATGGCAAACTCCTCGATGCGTGGGTGCGCAGAGGGTTACGTCGTTTCGCGCGCGGCACTGACATTGCTTCTGCGGCAGCGCGGTCGAGAGCGCTTTTTCGCCGCCCAGGTTCTGCCGACGCGAGACGCGCCCATTGAGTGGCGACGGTGGAATCTAGTCGCGACGCGACGAGCGTCGCCATACTGCGAGCCACGCGCCGAGCCAGACGCAGGGAATCGCCGCGAGCGGTATCGAGATCGCATACCACGCCGGGCCGAGCGCCTTTCCGCCAATCGCGTAGTACGCGACGATACCCGCTACGCCCGCGGCGACGCCGATTCCCGCGAGGATCCAGGCATGGCGCATGGGTCGGTTCGGCGCGAGGCGAGCGGTCGTGTACCCGCCCGCGACCGTGAACAGCGCGCGATAGGCAGATGCCAGCGCGAATAGCGGATCGGACATCGCTTGCGGTGAATCCGGGAATATCCCCGCCGCGTGCATCGCAGCGTCCGTCGCGATCGACGCGACGGCGGTGACGAGGAAGCCCGCGACTACCGCGCCGGTGCCCGCGAGCCAAGATCTCACGAGCGTACCGTCCCGGCGCGGGCGGCCAACAGCGCGTCGAGTTTGCGCATCTGGCTGTCGTGGCCGGCGCGCGCGCGTCCGGTCCAGACGTCGTCGTGCATCGCATCGAAGCTGAGCGTGAGTTGCACGCCGGCGCGTGTCGGCTGCAACTCGACCAGCGTCGCGACCTCGTAGGGAGCCACGCCCGGCACGAAGTCGGCGAGCGTCTTGTAGGCCAGTCGGTGCGGCGCGAAGACTTCAGTGTAGGTGAGGCGGGTCTCGGTCGAGAGCGGCATGCCCGCACCCCGCATGAACGCCACTTGTTCGGACGCCACGGCCGTCATCCGATAGACCATCTGGCCTCCGGGACGCAGGTCGAGCGCAATGACCGTGACGTCGAACCCTTCGGGCCCCCACCACGACTCGATGCCGGCCCGCGTAGTCCACAGCGCCCAGCACTCCTCCAGCGAGGCGGCGTAGTTGCGTTCGATCGAAAATCGGGACCGCGCGGTCTTCGGTGTGAGGGGCATCGTGACTACTCCGAGCTACGTGTCTTGGCGGCGACCTTGCGTCGCGCGAGCGCGGCGCCGAAGCGGTCGAGACGCGCGTCCCAGTGGCGGCGATAGCGCGCGACCCAGGCGTCGAGTTGGTCGAAGGCCTCCTTGCGCAGCGAGTAGAGGCGCTTCTGCCCGTCCGGGCGCATCTGCACGATGCCCGCCTCCGCGAGTATGCGCAGATGGCGCGAAACGCCGGACTGATGGATTTCCATGTTCTCGACGATGTCGCCGACGGCGCACTCGCCCGCCCTCATCGCCTCGACAATGCGCAGGCGGGTCGGGTCGGCGAGCGCCGCGAGGATATTTAATTGCGTTGCCATACATATACATTAATACGCATATATATCGCAGTCAAGTGCACGGCTCATGTCGGCCTGATAGGCTCTCGATACCTCAGTCCTCCGACCCGGGCCACGACGATGCATGCAATCAGACGCGCCGCCGATCGCGGGGCCGCCAACCTCGGCTGGCTGAATTCGCGGCATACGTTTTCGTTCGGCGGCTATCACGATCCCGCCGAAGTGGGCTTCTCCGACCTGCTCGTGATCAACGATGACCGCGTGCAGGCGGGCAAGGGATTCGGGGAGCACGCGCATCAGGACATGGAGATATTCTCCTACGTGCTCGAAGGCGCTCTCGCGCACAAGGACTCCCTCGGCACGGGTTCGGTGATTCGCCCGGGCGACGTGCAGATGATGAGCGCCGGCACCGGCGTTCGGCACAGCGAGTTCAATGCCTCCCAGACCGCGCCCGTGCATTTCCTGCAGGTATGGATCGTGCCCGCGCGCAAGCGCGTCGCGCCGCGCTACCAGGAGGCGCGCTTCAACGAGAGTGAAAAACGCGGCCGCCTGCGGCTCATCATTTCACCCGCCGCGGAGGCAGGCTCGCTGTCGGTCTATCAGGACACGCGCGTGTACGCGGGTCTGTTCGACGCAGACGAAGACGCGACCTTGAGCCTCGCGCCAAACCGCTTCGCATACGTGCACGTCGCGCGTGGCAGCGTGCAGGTCCAGGGGCAGTCGCTTGCGGAGGGCGACGGCATGCGCCTGCGCGACGAGCAGAGATTGCAGATCGGCGCTGGCAAGGACGCCGAAATACTGGTTTTCGACCTGCGCCCCAACGAGCTGCCAGATTTTTGAGGTTCGACCGCGCGCCGCGCCAGGGACTTCCGAACCGGGGGCCGCCTCGCGCGCCACGCACGCGGTGCGCGAGGCGCACTCAGCCAGCCAGGAACTCGCCGGCGGCGTCGATCGCCTGGTCGACGCCCGCCGCATCGACGTCGAGATGCGTCACGAAGCGCAGTCCGATCAACCCCGTGGCGAGCACGCCACGCGCTTTCAGGTGGTCGAGAAGGCTCGCGCCGCGGCCGTCGCCGACCTGCGCGAAGACGATATTGGTCTGCGGCGGCGTGACCGTCAGCCCCGGTAGCGCGGCAAGGCCCGCCGCCAGTCGGCGGGCGAGCAGATGGTCGTCGCCCAGGCGCTCGACGTGATGGGTCAGCGCGAAGTCCGCGGCCGCGGCGATCAGTCCCACTTGCCGCATCCCGCCGCCGAGCATCTTGCGCGCGCGATGCGCGCTCGCGATCAACGCGGTCGAGCCGACGAGCATCGAGCCGATCGGCGCGCCGAGGCCCTTGCTGAAGCACACCGACACGCTGTCGAAAGTGCGCGCGAGCTCGGCGACCGAACGGCCCGAGGCGACCGCTGCATTGAATATTCGCGCGCCATCGAGATGGGTCGCGAGGCCGCGCGCGTGTGCGAGGCCGCAGGCCGCCTCGGCGTAGCCCGCAGGAAGCACATTGCCATTCCACGTGTTCTCGAGCGCGAGCAGCCGCGAACGCGCGAAGTGCGCATCGTCGGGCTTGATGTTCGCGGCGATGTCCTCGAGCCGGAGCGTGCCATCGGGCGCATTGGGGAGCGGCTGTGGCTGGATGCTTCCGAGCACCGCCGCGCCGCCGCCTTCGTAACGAAACGTGTGCGCCATCTGCCCGACGATATACTCGTCGCCTCGGCCACAGTGGGCTAGCAGAGCGCACAAGTTGCTCTGCGTGCCGCTCGCCATGAACAGTGCCGCCTGTTTGTCGAACAGCGCCGCGACGCGCTCCTGCAGCGCGTTCGTCGTGGAATCGTCGCCGAACACGTCGTCACCCACCTCCGCCGCGGCGATCGCCGCGCGCATGCCCGGCGTGGGCCGCGTCACGGTGTCGCTGCGCAAATCGACTACTTTCATAATTCGCATCCGTCGAGTCAGCCAACCCACGGAAGTGTAGCGCCGTCGCCGGCGTGCGCCGCTTGCTCGACCAGCGGCAAACCCAAATCGATCAGCAAGACGCGCACGTCACGGCGCGCGCGCGAAGCCCATTCGAGCCCGGCGCCGCGCGCACGGATTGCGCAAGCAGACACACGCAACGGGAACGACGGGCGGGAACGTGACTTGTGGCCACGCGTGCCTGCGTTCCGCGCGAAGAACGCTGTGCACGCGCAAGCCGTGGTCTCGATCGCCTGACGAAAACGTGCGGCGATCCCGTCGCGGGCCCACGCGGTGGCGGACGATCTCGGGGTCTCACGGGCGCAGCCGCGCGTCGACCCACTCTATCCAGTGCCGCACCGGCACGCCGGCTGCGGGTTCGAGGTGCGCGAGGCAGCCGATGTTCGAGGAAAGGATCATCTCGGGCGCGGCGCGTTGCAGGTTGTCCAGCTTGCGCGCACGCAGCCGCAACGCGAGCGCGGGCTGCAAGATCGAGTAGGTACCCGCCGATCCGCAGCAAAGATGCGCTTCTGCGACCGGTACGAGGTCCGCACCGAATGCACGCAGCGCGACTTCCACGCTGCCGCGGATCTTCTGCGTGTGCTGCAACGTGCACGGAGGATGGAAAGCGACGCGGCGCGGCGCATCCGCGACAGGATCGAGGTGAGCGTTCGCCAGTTGCGCGAGCAGCGGCGGCAGGTATTCGGCGATATCGCGCACGAGGCCGACGATACGCTGCGCCTTCGCGGCATAGGCGCCATCGTCGCGCAGCAGGTGCGCGTAGTCCTTGGTCACCGCGGCGCAGCCCGAGGCGTTGATCACGATGGCCTCGACGCCCGCCTCGATGTGTGGCCACCAGGCATCGATATTGCGTCGCGCCCGCATCTGCGCGGCGTCGGCCGCGCCGAGATGCAGGTCGATGGCGCCGCAACAGCCCGACTCGGCCGCGACGACCGACTCGATGCCCAGGCGATCGAGGACGCGCGTGCTGGCCGCGTCGATATTCGGGATCAGCGCGGGTTGCACGCAGCCGCGCAGAAGCAGCACCTTGCGCGCATGCGCGGAACGCGGCACCGTCACATCACCGCGCAGCACCGGCAAGCGACGCGCGACGGAGGCCGGAAGGGCCGCACGTAGCGCGCGACCGACGCGCACGCCCGCGCCGAACAGCGCGCGCTGCGTGAGCAAGTGACGCAGCAGCGCGCGCACGAGCCGCTGTCCGGCCGGGCGCTGCGCGCGCTGCTCGAGCACGCCGCGGCCGATTTCGACGAGCCTGCCGTAACGCACGCCCGACGGGCACGTCGTCTCGCAATTCGTGCAGGTCAGGCAGCGGTCGAGGTGCAGCCGCGTCGCCGCGCCGGGCTGCGCGCCTTCGAGCATCCGCTTGATCTGGTAGATGCGTCCGCGTGGTCCGTCGAGTTCGTCGCCGAGCAGCTGATAGGTCGGGCATGTCGCATTGCAGAAGCCGCAGT
The DNA here is from genome assembly GCA_040005435.1 of Rudaea sp. Lineage (GTDB taxonomy): Bacteria > Pseudomonadota > Gammaproteobacteria > Xanthomonadales > Rhodanobacteraceae > Rudaea. The sequence continues at coordinate 22,753 of JBDTYX010000004.1, forward strand.
GCACGCAGCTGCGCAGGATCGCGTCGGCCTCGCGGCCATCGGCGCTGTCGCGGATCCAGTCGGCGAGGCGGGTCTCCACCCTACGCCGCCTCCAGCAGGCGCCCGCGGTTGAATAGCGCGAGCGGATCGAACGCCTGCTTGAGGCGGCGATGCAGCGCGAGCGTGGCGGGAGCGAGTGGATGAAACATCGGCCCGTCGCGAGGACCGCACCAGCGCATCGCGGTGCCTCCGGCCTTGGCCGCCGCCGTGCGGATCGGCTCGGCAGCCGCGGCGCAATACAGCCAGCGCAGCGCGCCGGCCCACTCGATCAATAGATCGTCGGGTGCCGGCGCGGCTAAGCCCAGGTCGAATGGCGCGGTCGCCGGCAGCGAGAGGCGCCAGAGGCTGCGCGTCTCGTCGACGGCGCGCCCGAAGAACGGCTGTGACTGGTCGCGCAGCGCTTGCCAGCCGTCAGCGGCTTCGGCATCTGCGATGGACGCGCCGCCGATGACCGCGCATGCCGCGCGTACGGCGCTGCGTGCGCCCGACAGCCGGACCCGCAGCGCGCCGGCCTGCCAGCAGGCCGCGGATATCGGCAGTGGCAACGCGCGCCATTGATCGAAGCGCGCGAGCGCGTCGCGCGCGTCGCAGTCGAGCTGCAGCGTGAGCTCCGCACGCGGCAGCGGCATGACCTTGAGCGAGACCTGCGTGATGAGTCCGAGGAAGCCGAGAGAACCGCACAGCAGCCGCGAGACGTCGAAGCCCGCGACGTTCTTCATGACCTGGCCGCCGAAATGCAACTCCTCGCCGCCAGCACCGAGCAGCGATGCGCCGAGGACGAAATCACGGACCGCGCCGGCGCTCGCCCGGCGCGGGCCCGAGAGACCCGCGGCGACGACGCCGCCGATCGTCGGATCGGCGCCGAAGCGTGGCGGCTCGAACGCGAGGAACTGACGCTCCGCGGCGAGCGCGGACTCGACCTCGGACAGCGGCGTGCCGCAGCGCGCCGTGACGACGAGCTCGGAGGGTTCGTAGCTGACGATGCCACGATGCGGGCGTGTGTCGAGCACGTCGCCGAACAGCACCTCGCCATAGAAATCCTTCGTCCCCGCGCCGCGCAGGCGCAGCGGCTTCGCGCCGGCCTGCGCGGCGGCGATGCGATCGCGGAAATTGGCGAGGGTATCCACGTGGATCTTCAGAAACGCGGCAGGTCGGCGAACGGCAGCGCGCCGCGATGCACGTGCATCCGACCATACTCGGCGCAACGTGCGAGCGTCGGGATCGCCTTGCCCGGGTTGAGCAGGCCGACCGGATCGAAGGCGTGCTTCACCGCGAAGAACGCGTCGCGTTCGACGGGCGCGAACTGCACGCACATCGAGTTGATCTTCTCGATGCCGACGCCGTGCTCGCCCGTGATCGTGCCGCCGAGCTTGACGCAGAGTTCGAGGATGTCCGCGCCGAAGCGGTCCGCACGCTGCCATTGTCCGGGCACGTTGGCGTCGAACAGGATCAGCGGATGCAGGTTGCCGTCGCCCGCGTGAAACACGTTCATGCAGCGCAGGTCGTACTTCGCCTCCATCTCCTCGATCGCGCGCAGCACGTGGCCGAGATGCTTGCGCGGGATCGTGCCGTCCATGCAGTAGTAGTCGGGCGAGATGCGACCGGCCGCCGGGAACGCGTTCTTGCGCCCCGACCAGAACTTCACGCGTTCCTCGTCCGATTGCGAGACGACGCACTGGGTCGAACCCGCGGCGCGGACGACGCGCTCGAGCTCGGCGATCTCGTCGCGCACCTCCTCGGGCGTGCCGTCGGACTCGGCGAGCAGGATGGCCGCCGCGCCGAGATCGTAACCGGCGCGCACGAAAGGCTCCACGGCGACCGTGGCCTTGCGGTCCATCATCTCGAGTCCCGCAGGGATGATGCCTGCCGCGATGATCGCGGCGACCGCGTCGCCGGCCTTGACGACGTCGTCGAACGACGCCATGACGACCTGCGCGACCTGCGGACGCGGCAAAAGCTTGAGCAAGACCTCGGTGACGACGACGAGCAGACCCTCCGACCCCATCGTGAGCGCGAGCAGGTCGAGGCCCGGCGAATCGAGCGCGGCCGAGCCGAACGTTACCGGCGCGCCTTCGATCGTGTAGCCGGAAATGCCGAGCACGTTGTGCAGCGTGAGTCCGTACTTGAGGCAATGCACACCGCCGGAATTCTCGGCGACGTTGCCGCCGATCGAGCAGGCGATCTGCGAGGAAGGGTCGGGCGCGTAATACAGGCCATGCGGCGCGGCGGCTTCGGACACCGCGAGGTTGCGCACGCCAGGCTGCACGCGCGCCGTGCACGCGACCGGATCGATCTCGAGGATGCGGTTGAGCTTGGCGAGCGACAGCACGATGCCATCGGCGCACGGCATCGCGCCGCCGGACAGGCCGGTCCCCGCGCCGCGCGCGACCACGGGCACGCCCAGGCAGTGGCAGATGCGCAGGATGTCGCGGACCTGGGTCAGCGTCTCCGGCAGTGTGACCGCGAGTGGCACCATCCGGAACGCCGCGAGGCCGTCGCATTCGAACGGCACGGTTTCCTCGGGCAGACAGAGCAGATTCGCGGGCGCGAGCACCCGACCGAGCGCAATCGCCAACGTTTCGAGACGCTTGTTGACGGTGTTCACGGGCGCTGCGCGCACTTCGCTCATGCCGACATCCTAATCCGGAAATGGCGTGACGGTTACCGACCAACGTACAGGTGACAGGCCGCGGCGACGAGCGTATACATGCCCTCGGTCGACCGTGCATGCTTTGTTCGGCGCCGCGTCGATAAAAGGGAAAAATATGCCAACGATCGCGGCCACCCGGCTCGACGGGTGCGTTGCGCAAAACCAGAGGGAGACGCCGTGTTTACGCAGCTTATCGACCCGCTCAACAATCTCGCGCTGACCTGTCTCGTCGCTTTGATCCCCGTGGTCTTCCTGCTAGTCCTGCTCGCGGTTTTCCGCACGCCTGCGTGGATCGCCACCCTGCTGGGTTCGGCACTGACCTACCTGCTCGCGGTGTTCGTCTGGAAGATGCCGCTCGACGTCGGCACACAGGCATACCTCAATGGCTCGGCGACGGGCATCTGGAACGTCGACTGGATTACGTTCTGGGGACTCGTCCTGTTCAACACGCTGTCGCTGACCGGACTGTTCGAGAACTTCCGTCGCTGGCTGATCGCCCAGGGCAGCGCGGACGTGCGCGTGCAGACGATGCTGTTCGCGTGGGCCTTCGGCGCGCTGCTCGAGGGCCTCGTCGGCTTCGGCTATCCATGGGCCGTGGTCGCGCCGATCCTCATCTCGCTCGGCATCTCCGATCTGAACGCGATCCGCGTCGCGGCGCTCGCGAACAACGCGCCGGTATCGTACGGCGCGCTCGGCGCGCCGATCATCTCGCTCGCGGCCGTGACGGGCTATCCGCTGCTCGCGCTGTCGGGGTCGGTGGGCGCGGTCGTCGCGGTGCTCGCGTTGCTGCCGCCCTGGGTACTGCTCTACCTCGTTTCCGGCCGCAAGGGCATGCTCAGTGCTTGGCCGCTCGCGATCGTCGGCTCGTTCGGCTACATCCTCGGTCAGTACCCGGTCGCGGTCTATCTCGGACCGTACCTGCCGGACATCACGGGCTCGATCGTCTGCTTCGCCTCGCTGCTCCTGTTGCTCAAGTTCTGGCAGCCGAAGACCCTGCTCGGCTACGGCGGCGTGCCGCTGGCCGCGGTCGCGGGTGAAAAGAGCGGCGCCCATGGCCTGACCGGCAAGGACGTCGTCCAGGCTTGGACGCCGTTCGCGATCCTGCTCGTCGTCGTGGCCTCGTGGACCGGACCGTGGTCCTCGCTGCCCAAGGTCAGCTGGTTCAGCACGAAGGTATCGGCCTGCTCCGCGCTCGCGACGAACTGCAGCGCCGCGAAACCCGACGTCAACGCGGTGTTCAATTTCGCGCCCTGGGTCGGCGGCTCGGCGATCCTCGCCGCATGGATCCTCGTCGTCGTCTGGCTGTTCGCGATCGGCAAGTTGAACGGCAAGATCCTCGGCGAGATCTTCCGCAAGACGTTCCACCAGATGTGGGGCGCGCTGCTCGTCGGCGTATTCATCTTCGGCCTCGCCTACGTGTTCAACTATTCGGGCATGGCATCGTCGCTGGCGAAAGGCTTCGCGTCCATGGGCACCGCTTTCATCATCGTCGCGCCGATCCTCGGCTTCATCGGCGTCGCGTTGTCGGGATCGAATACATCGACGAATGCGATGTTCGGCAAGTTCCAGGCACTCGTCGGCGTCCAGCTCGGCATGCCGCCGTTGCTGCTGCCGACGTTCAACTCGGTCGGCGCGGAAATCGGCAAGCCGATCGCGCCGCAGACCGCCAGCGTAGGCGTGTCGACGAGTCAGTTCGTGCGCAAGGAGGGCGACGTGATCCGCCACAACATGGGCTGGACGTTCATCATGCTTGTGTATCTGATCATCATCGCGGTGGCGTTCTACCTGATCAAGCCCGCGTCGATGATGCTGCCGGTCGTGACGCCTTAGGTTCGGCGCGCCGGCACGGCGGAGCCGCATCGGAGCGGCTCCGTCGTCTGCGAGCCCCTAGGTGAAACGCAGCACGAACACGTGGCCGCCGCGCGCGTCCACGTTTTCCTCGAGCGTCCAACCCCAGCGCTCGCACACACGCCGGATCATGCCGAGGCCGAGCGCATGCCTGCGCTCGTCGAGCGCATGGCGTCCCGGCCGCGCCGCGGGCGCGCTGCCGTCGTGGGCGATGCGTAGCGCGTCCGCCGACACCGAGATGCGCAGCACACCGCCATCGGCGAATTGCGAGACCGCGCGCAGCAGGTTGCCGACGATCACGCGCAGCACCTTCTGCGGCGCGGCGATCGCGACGCCCGGCGTCTTCTCGCGCTCGAGCTGCAGGTGTTTTTCCTGCAACGATTCCGCGCGTTCGCCGAGCAGGCTGCTGACGAGGTCGTCGAGATCGGGCGTGCGGCCCTCGCTGGCTTCGGGCTCGTCGCTGCGTGCGAGCACGAGCAAAGCGTCGAGCAGGTCGCGCAGCTCATCCGCGCCGCGCTGCATGCGCTTCAGGCGCGCGGCGGAGGGCGCGTCGACGTCGCCCGCGTCCATCATCACCTCGATCGCACCGCGAATCACGGCGAGCGGCGTGCGCAACTCGTGACTCGCGTCCGCGGTGAACGTGCGCTCGCGGCGTACGTATTCGTAGAGTTTTTGCTGGTAACGATCGAACGCCTGCGCGAGCTTGCCCACCTCGTCGCTCGCGAAGTCCCGCGCGATCGAAACGGCGCCGCTGCGTGAGGGTTCGAGGACGTCCACACGATGCGCGAGGCGGCGCACCGGATCGATCGCGCGTCCGGCCCAGACCCAGCCGAGCCATGCCGAGAGCAGCGTGCCGACGGCGACGAGCGCGATGAGGTCGCGCGTCAGGCGCCGCTCGCGTACGCCTTCGAGTCCCATGTCCAGCACGACGTAAAGGCGCTTGCTGTCGGTCGTCGAGTAGACCGCGACGTAGCGTTCGGGGCCGCCGTGGTTCTCGAATTCGTAAGGGCCGCCGGGTGCGAGGCGCGCGATCTCTTCGGGCGGCGCGCGATCGGTGTCTCCACTGAGGAAAGTGTAGAAGTGCCGCGTGCGCGGATGCGGCGCGCGACCTTCCTCGGCGTAGCGTTCGCGCAGGTATTCGCCCTCGACGCGCAACATTTCGGTGACTACGCGTTTGACGTAGGCGTCGGAGAAGTGAATCGCGATGAACGCGAGGCAGGTACTGACCACGCCGCCGAGCAGAGCGAACGCGAGCGCGACGCGTGCGCGCAGACTGAGCTTGCCGCTGGCGGCCATGTTTCGTTTCGCTGGTTGGACGGGCTTGCCGGCTTCGCCGTCGCCACTCACGCCTCGACGTGTTCTGCGACGCGGTAACCGAAGCCGTGCACAGTATGCAACAGGCGTGTATCGAACGGACGATCGACCGCCGCACGCAACACCGACAGATGGGTGTGCAACGTGGCGATATCGCCGCCGCCCTCGCCCCACAGCGCGTGCGCGAGTTCGGCATGGCGGACGAGGTTAGGCGCGCGCCGCATCAGCGCCTCAAGCAGCACGAAGCCCGCGCGTGTCAGTACCAGCGCGTGCCCTGCGCGTTCGACCGCCAACTTCACGGGGTCCAGCGAGAGATCGCCGACGCGCAGCGCTTCGCCGTGCTGCAGGCGGCCGCGACGGAACAGGGCGCGGATGCGCGCCTCGAGCTCCTTCATCGCAAAAGGTTTCACCACGTAGTCGTCAGCGCCCTCGGCGAAACCCGTGAGCTTGTCCTGCAGCGTGTCTCGCGCGGTCAGCATCAGTACCGGCGTGTCGCGCCCCGCCTGACGCAGGCCGCGGCACAGGTCGATCCCGTCGAGCTTGGGCAGTCCGAGATCGAGCACGATCACGTCGTAGCCGTCCTCGAGCGCCATACGCAGGCCGTTTGCCCCGTCGGCAGCATGGTCCATCACGAAACCGCGGGTCTCGAGGTAGTCCCAGATATTCGCGGCGATATCGCGTTGGTCTTCGATCAGCAGGATGCGAAGCATGGTCGGCAGGCACTTTTGGGCCGGTGGGCCGTGATCTTTTGGGACGGACGCCAGAATGGAGTCGCGCGCCTTAAATCCGTCTGAATTCCGCAGCGCCGGTCAACCCGGACCGGCCGGCTCGGCGAGGCAGAGCGCGCCCTGCTGGGTCTCGATGCTGCCGTGGCCGGACATGATCTGCTTGAATTCGCCGCGACTCACCGAGACGTAGCGGTCGTTGCCGCCGATCTGTACCTGCGGTCCCGCGCTGACCGCGCGGCCGTGGTCGTCGACACGCACGACCATCGTCGCCTTCTTGCCGGTATGGCAGATCGTCTTGATTTCGACGAGATTGTCCGCCCACGCGAGCAGGTATTGGCTGCCCTCGAACAGCTCGCCGCGGAAATCGGTGCGCAACCCGTAGCTCAACACGGGGATATGCATGCGATCGACGATATCGGTCAGTTGCCAGACTTGCGCCTTGCTCAGGAACTGCGCCTCGTCGACGAGCACGCAGTGCAGCGGTCCGTGCGCTGCCACATCTGCCTGCGCGATCTGCAGCAGGTCGTCGTCGCGCACGAATACGCGACCGTCGGCCTTGAGGCCGATGCGCGAGGCGACGATGCCGGAACCGTAACGATCGTCGAGCTGTGGCGTGAAGATCAGCGTGCGCATGCCGCGCTCGTGATAGTTGTGCGCGCTCTGCAGCAGCGTCGTCGTCTTGCCGGCGTTCATCGCCGAATAGTAGAAATAGAGTTTGGCCATGCGTGCGAGGATGGGCTGCGAGAGGAGTGGCGGACGCGCGTCGCCGTTACTGCGATGGATAGAGTAGCGCAAGCGTGCGAGTGCGGGCGTCCGCGATCGACGGATCACGGTCAGACAGCGCGCCGCGCCGCGGTCGCGACGGAGATCAATTCTTCACGGCGGGACAGTAGCTCGCGACGTAGGTCTGGTGCTCGAGCAGCTGGCGCACGGTCGCCTCGACCTGGCGGCGGATGTCGTCGAGAAATCGCGAGAGTTCCGCGTCGTCCATGAGGTCCGCTGACGGATGGTGCTGGCCCGGCAGGATGCCCTGGCCCAGCATCACCTGGATCCACGAGTTTTCCGCGAACAATTCGTTGGGCACGCGGAAGACCCGGCCGCTGTCGCGGAACAGATCGATGCGGTGCTGCAGCGACGGTGGAATCGCCATCTCGCGGCAGGCGCGCCAGAATGGCGTGTCGCTGCGCTCGGTCACGTGATAGTGCAGCACGATGAAATCGCGAATGTGCTCGATCTCCGACTGCGTCTGCCGGTTGTATTCGACGACGTCTGCGGCGTTGATGCCGGCGGCTGGGAACATCTGCAGCAGGCGGATCACGCCGCGCTGGATCAGGTGGATGCTCGTCGACTCGATCGGCTCGAGGAAGCCGCTCGCGAGGCCGATCGCGACGCAGTTGCCGCGCCAGGTCTCGCGACGCTGGCCCGGCTTAAAGCGAATCACGCGCGGCTCGGTGAGCCTTTCGCCCTCGATGTTGGCGAGCAGCATCTGGCGCGCGTGCTCTTCTTCGAGGAAGCGGCTGGCGTAGACGATGCCGTTGCCGACCCGGTGCTGCAGCGGGATGCGCCACTGCCAGCCCGCTTCGCGCGCGATCGAGCGCGTGTACGGTATGGCCTCGCCGACCGCCGCGGTCTGCAGCGCGATCGCCGAGTCGCAGAACAGCCAGTGCGACCAGTCCTCCCATTCGACTCCGAGCGTCTGCGAGATCAGCAAGCCGCGGAAGCCCGTGCAGTCGATGAACAGGTCGCCCTCGACGAGCCGACCGCTGTCGAGGCGCAGGCCGCGGATCTGATCGCGCGACGTCTGGTCATGCGACGCGTCGGCGAGCACCTCGACGATCTTGCCCTCGACGCGCTCGACGCCGTAGCCCTCGCTGAAACGGCGCAGGAATTTCGCGTACAGGCTCGCGTCGATGTGAAACGCGTAGTTCATGTTGCCGCGCGGCAGGTGAGCGAAACGGTTCTGCTGCGCGGCGCGTAGCTCGAGACAATAGTCGCCGTAGTCTCCAGCGAGTCCGCGCTCGCGGCCCTTGTGCCAGAAATGCTGGAAACCGGCCGACCAGTGATCGTGACCGGTCGTACCGAACGAGTGGATGTAGTCGCGGCCGATGTCGCGCCAGTTCTCGAACGAGATGCCGAGCTTGAACGTGCCTTGCGTCGCGGCGAGGAATTCCTGTTCGTTGATATCGAGCAGGCGGTGGAACGTGACCAGGGTCGGAATCGTCGCCTCGCCGACTCCGACCGTGCCGATCTCGTCGGACTCGATCAGCGTGATCTGCAGCAGCTTGCCGAGCGTCCTCGACAGCGCCGCGGCGACCATCCAGCCGGCGGTGCCGCCGCCCGCGATGACGATACGCCGGATCGGAGCGGCGGCAGGCGAGGGAGTATCGGTAGGCACGATGGGGGGCTCTTAGGGTCAGCGATTGATGCGTTTGAGCAGACGCGCGCGCAGGTCGCGCGCAACATCCGGCGTCAGCGGCGCGAGCACGCGTCGCGCCGCTTCGGGAACGTGCGCGGCGACCGCGGCGCCGGCTTCGAACACATAGTGTCGGAAAATTTCCTGCCAGGCTGCACGCTGCGCTGGCGGCAAGTCGCGCACGGCGAGAATCGCGAGCATTAGCGCATTCATCGGCGTGTCCATGAAGTCCGGCGACTGGCGCCACCAGTAGTTCATGAGCACGTTGAAGCGGTCGAGCGCCTCGATGTGATGCCACCACAGGCTCGGGATGAACAGCGCGTCTCCAGGACCGAGCACCGAGGTCTGCGCCGCATCGATTGCTGCCGCGAAACGCGGGAAGCGCGCGAAGTCGGGCGCGGCGAAATCGACCAGACTGATCGCCTGACCTGCCGGCGTGAAGTCGAGCGGGCCGATGTAGAGATTGGCCAGCTGAGCGGGCGGAAAAAGTGTGAAGCGGCGATGGCCGACCGCGACGCAAGCGAGGTTGTCGGGCAGGTCCTGATGCGCGGCGATGCGCGTGCGGTTGCCGATCCAGATGCTATAGAGAGCGCCCTGCGCGTCGAGCGCGACCTGGTTGTCGGTAGCGAGACCGGGGAAAAAGGTCTCGACGGTCGTCGAACCCATGTACAGCGTCGGCGTCTGTGCGGCGTCGAGCTGCTGCCGCATCGCCGCGAGCACCGAGTCCAGACGCGCGCGTTCTACCCGGAAATTGAAGCCGCTCAAGTCGGCGTTATAGAACAGCCGTCCGCCGAATTCCGGAGCGGCGATCATCGCGACAACCTCGCCGTCGCGCGCATGTTTGCTCAGGTAGTCGATCGCCCGTGCGGGGCCGTCGAGACCCGCGCGCACGAGCGGCCAGTCGGCGACGAGGCCGCGCAGCACGACGGGCGTGTCGCCGCGCAGAAGTTCTGCGGGCAACGCGTCGCGTGAGACGCCCGCGATCTCGCGGATCGGGTGCTCAGCGCGCTGCATGGAGTCGGTTCATGCGGTCGATGAGGCCGCGTAGATGCGACAGCGAAGCGATCGCCATGTAGATCGCCTCGAGATGGCCGGCCGCGCTCAGCGTCGCGAGCGCCGCGCCGTCGAGTGCGCGCAGGCGTTCCTCGTGGATCGTGTAGAACCCGGCGAGCCGAAATTGCTCGCGGTCATCGAGCTCGACGTCGAGGACGAACGTCTCGAGCAACGCGTGCTGCAGGAGCGCGTCGATGAACGCGGGCGTCGCGCGCACGCCGTCGTGCAGCGCGAGCAGCATCGAATTGACACGCTCGAGGAATTCGCTCGTGCCGCCGTGCTCGCGGAACAGCGGCTCGCCCGTGCCGCGGCCGACGCGCGGACTGTCGAGATCGATGTGGATCACCGGCTCTCCGTCCGCCATGCCGATCAGAAACGGCTGGCGCGCGATC
>JBDTYX010000320.1:0-3164 GCA_040005435.1 Rudaea sp.
TACCGCGCTGATCGCATTGCCGGTCGCGGTGGGATCCGTCGCGTCGGCGTCGATCAGCAGAGCCGGCCGCTCGCCACGGACGAGGCGCCGCGAAAAATCGGCCGGAATGCTGATCACGAATTGCGCCGTCCCGAGCGCGAGCATGCGATCGGCGTCCTGCTCGCTCTTCGCCTCGCCGATGAATTCGAAGTAGCCGCTGTTCTGCAGTCCAGACAGAATGCTGCGCGAGAACTCACTGCGATCGGCGATAAGAACGGCGGTCGGCAGCCGCTTCGGGTCGGAGTTGATCGCGAATCCGAACAGCACCAGTTGTACCACCGGGATGCCGACGATCATGCCGAAGGTCAGGCGGTCTCGTTTGAGCTGAATGAATTCCTTGCCGACGATACCCAGCCAGCGCGAGAACGAAAACCAGGCATCGTTGATCGAGTCCGTGCTCATGGCGGCGACGCTTCGATGTGCTTCAAACCGCTTTCGCCGGCGCTTCATCGGCGCCGCGCATCAGGTGAATGAACACGTCTTCGAGGCCGGGCTCAACTTCGCGCCAGTCGATCGCCGGATCGTGCATCATCGGCGTCAATGCCGTCAGGAGGGCGTCGCGATCCGAACCCGTCACGTGCAGCGCATTGCCGAAAGCCGCGACCTGCTCCACCGCAGACAATTGACGGATCTGTTGCGCGAGTTCCGGCAGCCCTGGGCCTGTAACCTGCCAGGTGACCAGCGACTGGCTGGCGATGACATCCGCCGCGGTGCCCTGCACCAGCAGCCGTCCATACAGAATGTAGCCCAGCTTGTGGCAGCGCTCCGCCTCGTCCATGTAATGCGTGCTTACCAGCACGGTGATGCCGCGCGCGGCCAGCGCGTGCAACTCCTCCCAGAAGTCGCGCCGTGCTTTCGGATCGACGCCGGCGGTAGGCTCGTCGAGCAGCAATAGCTGCGGATCGTGCAGCAGGCATGCTGCCAGCGCCAGGCGTTGTTTCCATCCACCGGACAACGCGCCGGCCAGTTGGTTGGCCCGCGATGCCAAGCCGAGGTGGGCCAACGCCTCGTCGACTCGCGCCGCGCCATCGTCCATGCCATACATGCGGGCGATGAAGCGCAGGTTCTCGCGGATCGTCAGGTCTTCCCAGAACGAGAAGCGCTGAGTCATGTAGCCGACGTGACGCTTGATCTGCTTGGTCTCGCGCAGGATGTCGTAACCGAGGCAGGTGCCCTCCCCGCTGTCCGGCGTCAGCAATCCGCACAGCATCCGGATCGATGTCGTCTTGCCGCTTCCGTTGGGCCCGAGAAAGCCGAAGATCTCGCCGCGCCGCACCTGCAGCGACAGATCTTTTACGGCATGATTGGCGCCGAAATGCTTGTTCAAGCCGCGGACATCGATAATGATGTCCGATTCGACAGGGCTCGGCGCGCTCGCCGGCACATCGTTCGTCGTCATTGATCGCTGCATCAGGCATTGTAACGAAGCGTAGCGCCGCGCCGCTGGTCGATCGCGCGGCAGTGCCGTACAGTGTGTCGTTGACCCCGCATCGTCCATTGGAATCCCTAGAGTGCCGGAACCATCCGCCCTCGCGACGTTTCTATTTACCGACATAGAAGGCAGCACCAAGCTATGGGAGCTTGAGGCGCAACGCATGCCTTCAGCGCTGGCGCGTCATGATGCGATGACGCGGTCTGTCGTCGAGCGTCACCACGGCCTGGTCGTCAAGATGACCGGGGATGGCGTTCATGCGGCCTTCGATGATCCGGTCGGCGCAGTAAGCGCCGTGCTCGAACTGCAGCGAGCGCTGTCCAGGCCCGACGCGACGGGCGGTATCGCACTCAGGCTGCGCTGTGGGTTGCACGCCGGGGTGTTCGAACGCCGCGACAACGATTTTTTCGGCGTCGCAGTCAACCGCGCAGCGCGCATCATGAGTGCGGCCCACGGTGGACAGGTCTTATTGTCGGAATCGGTCGCGGTGCTCGTTCGCGACCGCCTGCCTGAGGCGACCAGCCTGCGCGACTTGGGGCTAGTCCGCCTGCGCGACCTCGCGCAACCGGAACGCGTCTATCAGCTCGCGCATCCCGCCCTACGCGTCGACTTCCCGGCACTTCGTTCGCTGGAAGGCACGCCGAATAATCTGACGCAGCAGCTGACTTCGTTCGTGGGTCGCGAACGCGAGCTCGGTCAGATCAAAAAACTGTTGGCAGAGACCCGGCTGCTGACGCTTATCGGCGCGGGCGGTATTGGCAAGACACGGCTGTCTTTGCAGGTTGCAGCCGACGTCGTGGACGACTACCCCGACGGTGTTTGGTTCGTCGAACTGGCGCCGACAACCGACGCTCGTCTCGTGCCGCAAACGGTGGCATCCCTGCTGGGCGTCAAGGAGGACACAGGTCGGCCCGTGATCGAGGCCCTGGTCAAATACGTCGCGGACAAGAAAATATTGCTGATACTCGACAACTGCGAGCATCTGGTCGCCGCGTGCTCGGAGTTGGCCCGTCAATTGCTGCAGGCCGGTGCCGCAGTGAAGATCATGGCGTCGAGCCGCGAGCATCTCCATGTCACCGGAGAAACCAGCTACGCGGTCCCTGCGCTCGCTGCGCCCGACCCTCGCGACCCGATCACGCTTCGTGCGCTGGCGCAATTCGAGGCCGTCCGTCTGTTCACCGAACGCGCGGCCGCGGTTCGTCCGGGGTTTGCACTGACCGCGGCCAATGCACCGGGCGTCGCAAGCATTTGTCATCGTCTGGATGGTATTCCGCTGGCGCTGGAACTTGCGGCCGCGAGGGTGCGCACGCTGTCGATCGAACAGATCGCAGCGCGTCTCGACGATCGCTTCAACCTGCTGACGCGAGGCGACAAGACGACGTTACCGCGTCAACAGACCTTGCGTGCATTGATCGATTGGAGTTACGAGCTCCTAGCGCCGTCTGAGCGAGCGCTGTTCCGGCGCTTAGCCGTGTTTGCCGGAGGATGGACGCTTGCGGCCGCGGAGAGCGTCGCGGCGAGCGCCGAGCTTCCGCAATCCTCGGTACTCGAGCTCTTGTCCAACCTGGTGGAGAAATCGCTGGTGGCCCAGGATATCGAGGGCGAGCGGTATCAACTGCTCGAAACCGTGCGGCAATACGCGCGCGAGCGCCTGGACGAATCGACGGAAACAGCTGCGGTCCAGCGTCGACAC
>JBDTYX010000108.1:0-10649 GCA_040005435.1 Rudaea sp.
TGTGCAACAACCTGCCGACGCTGCTCTGGCTCGCGCAGTCGGGCACGCTCGAATTCCATGTCTGGCACTCGCGCGCGAGGACCGGCCCCGACGCGAAGACGAAGCACACCGACTTCGCCTCGTCGCTGGCCTCGCTCGAGGCATCGGTGCTGAATTACCCCGATTACGTCGTGTTCGACATCGACCCCTACATCTACTCTGGCAAGGAAGCCAAGGGCGCCGAACCCGAGCTCAATACGGTCGCGTTCGAGAAAGGCAAGGAAGTCGCATTCTGGCTGCGCGAGCTGCTGCTTGGCATGTCGCTCGAATCGATCGTGAAGACCTCGGGCAAGACCGGCCTGCACATCTTCGTGCCGATCCGGCGCACGATCGACTTCGACGCCGCGCGAGCGGTGTCCGAGTTGGTCGGACGGCACCTGATGCGCCTGCACTCCAAGGACATCACGATGGAGTGGAGCGTGCCGAAGCGAACAGGCAAGATCTTCATGGATTACAACATGAACGTGCGCGGAAAAACCCTCAACGTCGCCTATTCTCCACGCGGAGAACCCGGCGCGCCCGTGTCCCTGCCGCTGACCTGGGACGAACTCGCGCAAGCCCACCCACTCGACTTTCGCCTCACGAATGTGATAGAGAAGCTAACTCGTTCTGGAGATCTTTGGCGCAACGCGTTAAAAAACAAGCAGAATCTGGAAGCGGCGCTCGGCAAAACCCCGGCCTGAGGCGACGCTTGTAACATTCCAGTTGAAGACCTCGGATTGACGTCGGAGAACATCATGGCTGCACGATCCATCGCAAGTTTGACCATTTCGTTCGGGCTCGTCGCGATCCCGGTGAAACTCTATTCGGCCACCGAGTCGAGCCAGACGATCTCGTTCAACCTGCTGCACAAGGCCTGCGGGTCGCGTGTCCGCCAGCAGTACTTCTGCGCGAAGGAAGACATCCCGGTCTCGCGTGACGAGATGGTCAAGGGCTATGAGTTCGCGAAAGACCAATACGTCATGTTCACACCCGAAGAGCTCAAGGCGCTCGAGGAAACCGGATCGCATTCAGCCGACATCACCGACTTCGTGCCAATCGCGACGGTCGATCCGGTCTATTTCGACAAGTCCTACTATCTCGCGCCCGACAAGGGCGGCGCCAAGCCCTATGCCCTGCTCGCCAAGGCGCTGCGCGAGTCCAAGCGCTGCGCGATCGGACACTGGGCGACGCGCGGCAAGCAGTACATCGTCATGATTCGCCCCGTCGAGGACGGACTCGTGATGCAGCAACTGCTGTACGCGAAGGAAGTCCGCGCGATCCGCGATCTCGACATCCCCGCGATGGACGTGCGCGAGGCCGAACTCAAGCTCGCCAAGCAACTGATCGAGCAACAGTCGAGCGCGAAGTTCGATCCGGCCGCGTACCACGACGACGTCAGCGCGCGCATCGAGAAGGCGATCCAGAAGAAGGTCGAAGGTCAGGAGATCAGCGTCAGCGAAGCACCCGAGGGTGGCGCGCAGATCATCGATCTCATGGAAGCGCTGCGCGCGAGCCTCGACAAGAAAGCCGCGGCCAGGGGTGGCAAGGCGGCGACCGTCGCCGAGGCGGAGCCGAAGGTGCGCAAGCCGCCCAAGCGCGCCGGGGGCAGCGCGGCGGCCCCCGCGGCGGCCAAGAAAGTCGCGAAGAAGTAGCCGTCAGCGACGCAGCATCATGCATCAATACGGCGTCCGCGACGTCGAGAAGCTGCTTGGCCTTCCGCGCAGCACGATTCGCGCCCTGGTCGATGCCGGATTCGTCACGCCGGCGCGCGGCGCACGCAACGCCTGGCGGTTTTCGTTTCAGGACCTGATCGTCCTGCGCACCGCGCAGGCCCTCTCGCAGGCCCGCGTGTCGCCGCGACGGATCACGAGTTCGCTGCGCGAACTGCGCCGTCATCTACCCGAATCGATGCCGATGTCCGGCTTGCGCATCGGCGCCATCGGTGACCGCGTCGTCGCGAGCGAGGGTGGCAAACGCTGGCAGGCGGAGTCCGGCCAATACCTGCTCGCGTTCGAGGGCGACCCTGCCGCGGGCTCGCTCGCGATCATCGAACGGCCTCAGCCCATCGATGACTGGTACGGCCGCGCACTCGCGCTCGAGGGCGGCGACGCGTCCGCGGCCATGCGTGCGTACGAGCGCGCGATCGCCGCGGACCCTGCCCATCTCGATGCGCGCATCAACCTCGGCCGCCTGCTGCATGAGGCGGGCCGGCTCGCGCCCGCAGAACGCGTCTATCGCGAGGTCGCGGCGCTGGCCGAAAATGCGACGCTGCTGTTCAACCTCGCGGTGCTGCTCGAGGACATGGACCGTCGCGACGAGGCGATCGCGGCGTACGAAAATTCGCTGCGCATCGACCCCGCGCTCGCCGATTCGCACTACAATCTCGCATTGATCTACGAGCAACTCGACAAGCCACACGAAGCGCTGCGCCACATGGCGCGCTATCGGCGACTCGTCGAGCGCGGATGATTGGGCACGATCACCCTCAACGCCGCGATGGCAGGAGATCGAACATGAAGTCGCTACCCGAGTTAGCGCTATTCGCGATGATTCTCATGGCCGCGTCGACTGCGACCGCGCAACAAACCCCTGTCGCGGCCGCGCCGGCCGAAGCCAAGCGCACGATCCTCGAACGCCACGACCAGAGCGGCGTCGATGGCAAGGAAATCGTCTTGGGTAGCGCAGAACTCCCTCCCGGCGCGACGATCGGCTGGCACGTGCATCCCGGTGATGAGTCGAGCTATCTGATCCGCGGCACGACGACGCTCAAGGTGCGCGGTCAGCCCGATCGACTGCTCAAGGCTGGAGACCATTTCTTCATCCCGCGCGGCACGGTGCATAGCGTCACGTCGGCAGACGGCGCGACCGCGGTCTCGAGCTGGATCCTCGACAAGGGCAAGCCGCTGGCCGAACCGGTCAAGTGATCGCGCAGCAATCGCGACTGCGAGTGAGTGATCGAAGTCGCACACCGCGGCGGAACGCGATCACATTCGCGCGCTTGCACCCCATGCAGCGGATCGGCATGCTATGCCCATCCGGCACAGCATCGAGCCGGCAGGGGCGTGCCGCCGCAGCGGCCGTCGGGGATCCCGCAGCCATCGATCCGTGCATGAGCCAACATGATTGAATTCGGACACAGTACCCACGTCGGCTTGCGCCGCGAGCATAACGAAGACACGTACTACGCCGACGCCGATCTGGGCCTTTGGCTGGTCGCCGACGGCATGGGCGGCCACGAGCACGGCGAAGTCGCAAGCGCGCTCGCGCGCGACACCCTCGTCCACGAAGTCACCAACGGTGTGCCACTCGCGCGCGCCGTGCAGAGCGCCGACGCGGAAATCATCCAGCACTCAAGTCGCAAGTCCGAAGCGCTGCCGATGGGAACGACGATCGTCGCGCTGCGCATCACGAATGCCGACTACGAAGTGTGTTGGGTCGGCGACAGCCGCATCTACCTTTGGAACGGCGGGCTACGCCAGATCTCGCAGGATCATTCCTACGTGCAGGAACTCATTCAGCAGGGCGCGATCACTCAGGAGCAGGCGCGCACGCATCCGCACCGCAACGTCGTGACCCAGGCGCTCGGCGTGACGGACCCGCAGAGCCTGCGCGTCGAGACGCTGCGTGGGACGCTCGCACAGGGCGAACAGATACTGCTGTGTTCGGACGGCCTCACCGAAGAAGTCGACGACGCGCAGATCGCGCAGGTGCTCGGCCGCAGCGATCTATCGGCGCAAGAGAGCGTCGATCACCTGATTCTCGCCGCGCTCGATGGTGGCGGCTCGGATAACGTGACGGTGATCCTCGTCCGCAACCGCTGAGCGACGCGAATTCGCCGCTCTCGCCACGTATGACTTTCGCCGAGGTAGACGCGTCTGCGCCCGGCGGTGGCCGGGCGCATCGAGTCTCGCATGACTCAGGGAGCCGCGGTACGCAATCCATTTAGTGCCGCAATAAAGCGCGGCATCGCGTAGTTGTTCTCGTCTTTGAGCGTGTCGTTGAGCGTGTCGAGCTTGGCCTTGAGCTTCGCCGCCTTGTCTTTGTCGACTTTTCCGTCCGCCTCGAATGCCGTCACGACGGATTCTGCGGCCATGTACGCCTGCTCCGCTGTAGCATAGTCGCGGAATTCGCCGCGCTTGCCGTCGGCATCGATGCTCGCGAGGATCGCATCCAGGCTTGCGGCATCGTAGTTGTAGGCCGCAACCCGCTGCACGAGCTCTGCGAGTGTCGCGCGCAGTCGACGCGCGGCCGCAAACGTCGCTTCGCGACTCTGAGTCGTCGCGCGATGCAGCGCGCGCGTTTCCTCGAACACGCGCTGCGCAGCGGCCTTGTCGACCGGGGCGAGAACGTGGCGGAACATCACGAGATTCGCGTCGTTGAGGCGCACGACGCCCGGACCCAAGCCCGTGCCCTGCCGCGGCCCCCACTTGTTACCCTTGTAGACCTTGTGGCAGGCGTGGCAGTCGAACAGCACGAGTTCGGGAAAGATGCCGTTCCAGCCGGTCTTCGGATCGACGAGCTGGTCGAGCAGGTTCTCGGCCGCGACGCCCTGGCCGACGGCCCAGTCGCGCACGCCGTTCCACTCGCCCTTGCGCTTCACCCAGCGCTCGCCGATCTTGTAGTGCGGGTGCAGCCAGGTGAACGTGTCGAGTTCGAACGATAGGCGCGGATGGCCGGCGCCCATGATCCGGTGCGTGATCATGCGGTCCTTCGTGCCCATGTGGCACGACAGGCAGAGCTCCGCACGTTTGACAGGGTTGTCGGTTGGATACATGCCCTTGGAGACGTTGTCCGCATGCGTCACGCTGCGGTCCGCGTGCGCATTTAGCCAGAGTTCGGCGCCGCCGTGGCAGGACTCGCAGCCCACGCCGTCCGTGATCTGGAAGCGCTCGCCGCGCAGGTTTGCGGCGGTGTTGTCGGTGTGGCAGTCGAGGCAGACTTGCGCTTTCGCAGGGTCGCCGAGGCCGAGCTTGGCCGCGATGGACTTCGCCGCGGGCGTCGACATCGTCGCGAAGGTCTTCGAGTGCGGATCGAATTCCTGCCAGATCGCAAATTCGTTCTGCGCGACGTTGGAGTCGCGAAACGGCTGCGAAGCGCCATGACAGACGCTGTTGCTGCATGTCGCGACGCCGAGATGCCTGTGCGCGGCGATGGCATCGACCGCGCTGTCCGCAGCCCCCGCCACGCCGGCCCACAAGCACAAAACCAGACCCCAAATCTTCATCGCGCTCTCCCCAGCTGTCCTTCAGGCCCGAGGGGCCTGCCCGTACTTGCTGCTCAGCGATTACTGCATGGCACTGCGCCTATTATGCCATTGTCGTTCGAATTTGCGCGCATCCAGGCGCTGCGCGAAATATCAGGCAAATTCCGCCCAAAGACAGGCGCCCTTACTCGCCTTGGCGATGCTCGTCAGGCGCTGCGCATGCGCCGCGAGTTCGTCCGCGTCGGCCCACAGGACGCGCAGATCGGGACGTTCGGCTGCGCTCGGCAGCCCGCGCCGGACCCTGATCTGCCGCGCTTCGCCGCTGTCGAGGCCGAGGTCGCCCTGTCCGGCGGTCATCGCGAGGTAGACGTCGACGAGCAGCTGCGCGTCCAGCAGAGCGCCGTGCAGTTCACGATGGCGGTTGTCGACGCCGAGGCGCTTGCACAGGGCGTCGAGGCTGTTCTTCTGTCCGGGATACTTCTCGCGCGCGAGCGCGAGCGTGTCGAGCACCCCCGCGCGCTGGGCGATGCGCTGCGGCATGTCGAGGCGCGCGAGCTCCGCATCGAGGAAGCCGACGTCGAACGCCGCGTTGTGCGCGACGAGCTCGGCGCCATCGATGAACTGCAGCAGCTCGACCGCGATCTCAGCGAACAGCGGCTTGTCGACGAGGAAGTCGTCGCTGATCCCGCTCACGGCGCGCGCACCTTCGTCCATGGGGCGCTGCGGATTGAGGTAGCGGTGGAATTCGCGACCGGTCGGCCGCCGCTCGAGTAGCTCGACGCATCCGATCTCGACGATGCGATGCCCCTTGCTCGACTCCAGCCCGGTGGTCTCGGTGTCGATGACGACCTGCCTCATCCTTTCATGTCCTCATCCTTCATCTCTCTGGCGAGCTCGGCAGCAGCGCGCGCGAGCTGATCGACTTGCTCGTTCTCCGCGTGACCTGAGTGTCCTCGCGTCCACTGCCACTGAATGCGGTGCCGCTCGGCGGCACTGCCGAGCCGTTCCCACAGATCCTGATTCTTCACGGGCTTGCGATCCGCCGTCCGCCAGCCATTCTGCCGCCATTTCGGCACCCACAGCTCGATACCCTGCTTGACATACTGCGAGTCGGTGGTCAAACAAACCGAGCTCGGCCGCGTGAGCGCTTCGAGTGCCGCGATCGCCGCCATCAGTTCCATCCGATTGTTCGTCGTCTCCGGCTCGCCGCCGCTGAGCTGCTTCTCGACGTTCTTGTAGCGCAGCAGCGCGGCCCAGCCGCCGGGTCCCGGATTGCCGAGGCAGGCGCCGTCGGTGAATACCTCGACGTCGTTCACGCGCACTGCCGATGCGCGCCGGGCGCAAGGCGCGGGTTGATCGCGAGTTCGCGCGCGGCGGGACGCGATCGCAGCAGCGTCAATGCGCTGCGCCGCTTACGCGTGAGCAGCAGCCAGCTGCCGCCGACGCGACCGAGGAGCGAGCGCCGCTCGCCCGGCGCGCCATTGGCCTGCGCGCCGCGCTGCCAGGGCGACATCGCTCCGAGGAATCGCGTCTGCAATGTCTCGATGCCGTGGTTGGCGAGACTGAGCTGCCACGACAGCGCTGACTGCGGACGCAGCGTCAACGCGGATTGGCGCGCCTTGCCGACGAGCCAGGGGCGCCACAGACTCACCGGGTTGAAGCCGAGGACGAGCGCGATGCCCTCAGGCGCCAGCACGCGCGCGAATTCGGCGGCGCAGGCGGCTGGGTCGGGAACGCACTCGAGCACGTGCTGGGCAATCACGAGCTTGCAGCTCTCGCTCGCGATCGGCAACTCGGCAGGCGTGCAGCGCAGACGACCCGCGCACGCGCCCGTACCGTCGAGGGCGAGGTCGATGACAGTGCCGAGCAGATGAGGCGGCAGCGCCGCGGGCGCGCCTTCGTGCGCACGCATGAACAGGCCGAAATTGCCGTAGACGCCGCCGAGTATCGGCGCCAATGCCGCCAGTTCGAGTGCGAACAGTTCCCTCACCGGGGAAATTGCATAGAAAACGCTTGAATCGGAAGGCATGCGGCTTGGGCAGGAAAGCGATGCGGGATTAAACCAGATTGTTCGACACGATGGCGGTCGCCAAACGTTAAAATTGTATTACCGCCGCATGGCGGAATTCTGGCGAAATCAGGGCAAGCTGATATAGTTGCGCCCGCCGTCGCGAGTCTCGCGGCTTCCCCTCATCGACGCATGAAGCACCGCTCACCGCAACTCGGGGACCATGCCGCAGCGACCGCGCGCCGGGATTGGCGGTTGGCGGCGACGAGCGCGTGCTGCAGCATCCTTGGTTGCGTCTGCGTCCTGCTCGCGGCGTGCAGCGACACCCCCGTGCGGCCGCAACCCTCGAGCGCAGCGATTGCGGAAGAACCTGTCGCGGCGCCCCGCAGCGAATCTTCGCCGGCCGCGGCGCGCGCTCCCGCGCCCCTCGCGAGCGCGGCGTCGGTTCCGACCGAGGAGACCTATGCGCTCGCGTCGCCATGGCCGCGCCTGCGCCAACGCTATGCGATGCCTGGCTGCAACTACAGCCCTGCGGTACAGCGCTTCGCGAAGGCGATGGCGTCGAGCCCGCGTAACCTGAACATCGCGCTGCGCCAGGCGATGCCGTTTCTGTTGCTGACGACCGCGCAGATAGAGAAATTCGACATGCCCGGCGAGTTCGCGTTCCTGCCGTGGGTCGAGAGCAGCTACACGATGGTGCCAGCGAGTGGCGACGGCGTCGCCGGCATGTGGCAGCTCATGCCGCAGACCGCGCGCGAGATGGGGTTGCGTATCGACGCCGACTACGACGGCCGCCTCGACGTCTATGCTTCGAGCCGCACCGCACTCGTCTTGATCAAGCAGTATGAAGAGGAATTCGGCGACTGGCGGCTCGCCAACATGGCGTTCAATGCGGGCGTGAACAGCGTGCGCCAGGCGATCGCTACGCACGGTAGCACCGCGGCGAAGACCGGCAGGCTCTATCTCAACCAGACCAACGACGAGCATCTGACGAAACTGCTCGCGATGGCCTGCATAGTTTCGATGCCGGCGCGTTACGGCGTCGAGTTGCCCGAGCCACGCGCCGACGACGTACCGACGCTGATCACGCTGCCAGCGCCGATCGATCTGCACCTCGCGGCGCAGGCCGGCGGCATCGACTACGCGCAGCTGCAACGCTGGAACGCGGCGTTCCTCAAGGGGCGCATGCCCGACGGCGGACCGTATCATCTGCTCGTGCCCGCGCCGCGCCGCGCCGCCATTGAGCGGGCGCTCGGCATGTTGCCGCAGTACACCTGGCGCCACTGGCGCGACACGCGCCTGCTGCAGCCTCAGACCGTGGACACGCTCGCGATGGCCTACGACCTCGATCCGCAGGCCCTCGCGGCCGTGAATCGCATCGACGTCTCGGCGAGGCTGCCGGCGGGAACACGCCTGCTGCTGCCGGGACGTGACGACAATCCACGCGCGCGCGTGGAGCGCGACTCGGCGCCCGCGTTGGCAACGGTGGCGGCTCCCGCCATCGATGAAGGGTGCACCGTGCGCTCGGGAGACACACTGTGGGACATCGCGCGCCGATATCGCCTGCGCGTCGAGGATCTGGTGAAGTGGAATCGCCTTTCACATGACGCGACGCTGCGTCTCGGCCAGCGCCTGCGGCTCGCGGCTCCGATCTCGGACGCGCTGCACTAGAGCCGACCTCCCGCGCGCCGCAGTCGCGCAACGCGGCCGTCGGTTAGAATCGCTTCTTTCGCATTTCGTCTGGAGGCTCCATGGGATTCCTGCAAGGCAAGCGCGCGCTGATCACGGGCATCATCAGCCAGCGCTCGATTGCGTGGGGCATCGCGAAAGCGATGCACCGCGAAGGCGCGGAACTCGCATTCACTTACGTCAACGACAAGCTCAAGTCGCGCGTCGACCAGGCGGCAGAGGCCTTTGGTTCGAAGATCGTGCTGCCGTGCGACGTCTCGAGCGACACGCAGATCGAGGCGCTGTTCGCCGATCTCGGCAAGCACTGGGACGGGTTAGATATCCTCATCCACGCGATCGGCTTCGCGCCGGGCGACGCGCTGGCGGGAGAGTTCCTCGATGGGTTGACGCGCGAGAATTTCGCGATCGCGCACGACATCTCCGCGTACAGCCTGCCCGCACTCGCGAAAGCAGCGCGGCCGCTCATGAGGGGGCGCAATGGTGCGGTGCTCACGCTCACCTACCTCGGCGCGGATCGCGCGCTGGCAAACTACAACGTCATGGGTCTCGCGAAGGCGAGCCTCGAGTCGGCCGTGCGCTACCTCGCCTACAACCTCGGCCCCGAAGGCACGCGCGTCAACGCGATCTCCGCGGGCCCGATCAAGACGCTCGCGGCCGCGGGCATCGCAAACTTCCGCAAGATGCTCGACCATGTCGAGCAGAACGCGCCACTGAGGCGCAGCGTCAGCATCGATGAAGTCGGCAACGTCGCGGCATTCCTGTGTTCGGACCTCGCGTCGGGCATCACGGGCGAGGTCACCTACGTCGACGCCGGCTACAACACGCTCGGCATGACCGGCATCTGACGCTGATCTGCATGCCAAGAAAAAGGCGCCCCGCGGGCGCCTTTTTCGTTTCGATTCCCGCGGTCGATCGTTACTGCAGGCGATCCTCGGCGATCTTGATGTCCGCCGACTTGCGCAACGCCGCAACGAACCCCTTGACCACTTCGTTCATCTCGCCCTGCGCGAGCTCGCTGCGCGCGGCTTCACGCGCCTTCGCGTCGAACTTGCCGGGTTCCGGATCCTTCACTGCGGTCAGCGCCACGAGCGCATAGGCGTCGTCGACCAGCGCTACTTGCGCATGCACGGGCTTGTCGGCCAGCGGACGTTGCAACTTGAACACCTCGGTCACGAGCCGCCCATCGACGTTCGTCGCGTTGCGTCCGATGTCCTTCTGTGTGTCGACCTTGGCCTTCACGACCGCCGCGATCTGCTCGAGCGACTCGCCTTTCTGCAGACGAGCATACAGCGTGTCCGCCTGCTCCTTCGCGCGCTTGGCTATCTCCGCGTCCACGAGGCGCTTGCGGATCTCCTCTCGCACCGTGTCGAGAGTCTTCGGCACGGACTTATCATGTTGATCGAGATGGATCAGGACGATATGGTTCGGCCCCACGTCGATCGGGTCGGACGTGCCTCCTTCGCTCAGGACCGTGCTCGAAAACGCGGCCTTGATGACCTTCGGGTTGCCCGCGATGCCTTCTCCGCCGGTGCGCGCAAACAGCGCGGTCTTCTGCAGCGGGAGACCGAGCGACTTGGCCGCGGCCTCCAGGGAAGGATCCTTGTAGATCGCGTCGGTCAGCTTGCCGGAGACATCGCTGTAGCGGTGCTCGCGCTCGCTCTCGAGATACTGCTTGGCGAGATCGGCCCTCACTTCCTCGAACGGCTTTACCTTGCCTTCGCGCACGTC
>JBDTYX010000109.1:0-10623 GCA_040005435.1 Rudaea sp.
ACGGACAGCTCGCTACTCAACGTGGATTCCCAAGGAGGCAATGGCGGAGAGGGTGGGATTCGAACCCACGTTACGGCGAAACCGTAAACCGGATTTCGAATCCGGCGCATTCGACCACTCTGCCACCTCTCCGATACTCTGCGATGCATCCGCGGATGGTCGTTTCCGTCGGGGCGCGCATGATACGAGCCGCGGGCTGAAGTTACAACCGCTGCGGCCTATGCCGGCGGCCTCACGCCGGCCAGATCGCCCATGAACTTGCGGTAGTAGCGCAGTTCATCGATCGAGTCGCGCACGTCAGACAGCGCGGTATGCGCCGATTCCTTCGTGAAGCCACGGGCGATCTCGGGGCACCAGCGCCGCACCAGTTCCTTGATCGTCGACACGTCGAGGTTGCGATAGTGAAAGAACCGCTCGAGCCTCGGCATCTGCCGATGCAGGAAGCGCCGGTCCTGGCAGATCGAATTGCCGCACATCGGCGACTTGCCGGCGGGCACCCACTTGAGCAGGAAGTCCATCGTCAGCGCCTCCGCATTCGCAAGGTCGACGGTCGAGTCCAGCGCTCGCTGCCAGAGCCCCGATTTCGCGTGCTGACTGCGGTTCCAGTCGTCCATCGCTTGCAGCGTGGCGAGCGCATGATGGATCGCAAATTCGGGGCCTTCATCCAATATATTCAATTGCTTATCTGTGATAACTACAGCAATTTCTAGGATGTGATCGACACCCGTGTCGAGCCCCGTCATCTCGAGGTCGATCCAGATCAGATTGTCTTCGTTCGCTTGGAGTGCGCTCATTCTATGTGTTCGCAAGGGGTGAGGCGCAGCGAAGCAGGTAGCCGCAAGCCCAATGAAGGCGGTAACGCTACCACGAAGAAAAGCGCTGTTAGAAGCCCCGCGGCTCGCGCTCGCGCCGTGAGACGACCCGCGCGTCTCGCCCGACTGCCGTCGAGGGGACGCTCACGGCGCCGCAGCGATGATGCGGCGCACGGATGCGACGAGGTCTGGATCGGGTTCTCCGAGGCGATCGCTATGCGCCGCGATGCGGCCTTGCTCGTCGAGTAGCGTGATCGTGCTCGAGTGATTGAAGTCACCGTTCATGACCGCGCGATAGTGCACGTCGAGCACCGCAGCGAGCTCACGGACTCCTGCTTCGTCGGTGCGCGCAAGCGTCCAGTGCGCCAGGTCGATGTGGCGCTCGGCGCTGACCGCCTTGAGCACTGCAGGTGTGTCGCGTTGCGGATCGAAGCTCACGAGCACGATACGCAGCCGCGCTCGCGCGTCGTCTGGCAACGCTTTCGCGGTGCTCTTGAGCGTGTCGATGACCAGCGGGCACGCGTACTTGCACGACGTGTAGAACATCGCGATCAGAACGGGTCGTCCGCGCAGGTCGGAGAGTTTCGAGGCGCGCGAATCCTGGTCGACGAGGCCGAGGTCCAGTAGGTAGATCGAATCGCCCGGCAAGTCCGTGGGTGTCTCCGCCGCCTGCAGAGGCGCGTTCATGCCGATCATGAGTATTAGTAAGGCGCATGCTGCATGCACAATTCCGGACTTCATGGCTTGGCTCCTGGTTCGGTTCGGGCACAACGAAAGCCGACGCTTATGGTCGTGTTTGCGGCCTTGAGCGAGGACATCATCGCGATGCGCATCAGCACCGCGTAGTTATCGAGGTCGCGTATGCTCAATGCTCCGGCGCCGCAGAACTTGAGGCGGTCCGGGTCGTTCTGGTCGCGGCTGTCGCTGGCTACGAGCAACGCGTTGAAGTCGTCGACCCACTCCCATACGAGGCCATGCAGGTCGCGGACGCCGTAGAGGTTGGGCGCTCCGCCGACGGATGGCAGGTCGCTCGTCGCGGGCCGGGAATACCAACTCAGGATCCGTTCGCGCCACGCCGGGTCGCCGCGCGCGTCGCTACGCGTGGCATCGGCGGCGGCAGCGAATTCCCATTCGTTCCAGCTTGGCAGGCGCGCGCCCTCGCCCGCGCAGAATGCGCGCGCCGAGAACCAGCTCACCTGGGTCACGGGCTGATTGGGCCGCAAGGCTTCGCCGAGCGCTGTCGCCATAGACCAGCGTGCGAGATATTGCGGCTCTGCGAACACGGGCGCGACGCGATCGCGTTGCCATTGCGAATGCGCGATCACGAAGCGCTGGAACTCGGCATTCGTCACCGGCGTCGTGCGCAGGAGGAACGGCGCGACAATCACATCGGCGGCCTTGTCGTCGCCAGGCAGCGCGCTCGCGAAGCGGCCGCCGGCGATGAGTCGATAGTCTGCCGCGAACGCCGGCGAGGCGAGCAGCGCGAGGGCGATAGGCAGGCTGCGCAGCACGACGCTGAAACTCAGTGCCCCGCCGCAGCAGGCGCCGCTTCGGCGCGAGCCTTGGCGACGTCCTCCGCGACCACCTGTCCGCCCGGGTTGTCCCAGCTGTTGAGGACGTAGGTCAGGATGTTGGCGACTTCGTCGTCGTTGAGCTGCGTCATCGGCGGCATCACCGACTCGTAGTCCTTGCCGTTGACCGTGATCTTGCCGGTCAGTCCGCGCAGCACGATGCGTATCGGCCGCTTTGGATCGGCCGCGATGAGGTCGGATTTTGCGAGCGGTGGGAACACGCCGGGCAGGCCCGCGCCATTGACCTGATGACAGACCGAGCACGTGCCCGTGAACAGCTGCGCGCCGGCCTTGATCTGCTCTTCCTTGGTCAGCTTGCCCGCCGCTGCGGCGTGGGTGGCCAGCGTGACAGAGGCAAGATTGGGTTCGGCGCGATCGCCTAGATAGACCGAATCGATCTCCTTGCCTGAATAGATCGCCTTGTTCTCTTCGCCTGAGACTTTGAGGATCGCGAGCGCACCCTTGTTGAACGCGCGGAAGATCGAGTGGTCGACGAGCACGTAGCTTCCGGGTACCTCGGTGTGGAACTGCACGATCGCCGCGCCGCCCGCGGGAATCAATGTCGTTTGTACGTTCTCCTGCGGATGGGTGCCACCCTCCTGCTGCACGCGATCGAATATCTCGCCAATGATGTGGAAACTAGACACGAGGTTCGGGCCACCGTTGCCGACGAAGATGCGCACGGTCTCGTTGGTCTTCGCGCTCAGCGCGTTGTCTCCGGTCAGCGAGCCTTCCTTGCCGTTGAACAGCACGTAGCTCGGCCGCTCGTCGATCGCCTTCTCCATGTCGAACGGCTGGTGTCCCTTCTCGCGGTATTTGCCGCTCGTGTAGAAGTCGCCCTGCATCACGTAGTACTCATGGTCGACCCCGGGCAGCCCCTCGGGAGGTTCAACGAGCATCAGCCCATACATGCCGTTGGCGATGTGCATGCCGACCGGTGCGGTCGCGCAGTGATAGACGAAGACGCCCTGGTTGAGCGCCTTGAACGTGAACTGCGACTCGTGCCCGGGCGCTGTGAAGCTCGAAGCCGCCCCGCCTCCGGGGCCCGTAACGCCGTGCAGATCGATGTTGTGCGGCATCTTGTTCGCGGGGTTGTTCTTCAGGTGAAACTCGACGGTGTCCCCCTGGCGCACGCGGATGAAGCTGCCGGGCACGGTGCCGCCGAACGTCCAGAACGTGTAGGTGACGCCCTCGGAAATCGGCATCTCCTTCTCGATGACTTCGAGTTCGACGATCACCTTCGCTGGCGCCTTGCGATGCGTCGGCGGCGGCACCTGCGGCGGACTCGTCAGGACGGCGTGAATCGGTTCGCCCTGCGGCGGGCCGAAATCGCCGTGCTGCGAGCCGCTGACTGCCGCGCCGACGTTCGCGTCAGACGCATTCGAATTGGCTTGGCTGCAGCCCGCGAGCGCGAGCGCCAATGCGGCGGCGAATACCAGCGAGCTGAGCGACTTTTTCATGGGCTCCCCTTAGACTGAAAAAAATTGTGGACGGGCCCACAGTAAGCGTTCGCATGCGTTCGAAGATGACCTGGATCAAATGCGGCGCGATTCTCACCGCTGGTCGCAAAACTCCCCTGGCGCAGCAGCCGCCACCAGCCCCGCGGATGGTGTGCGCAGCGCGATGCAGACCGACGCTCGAAGGCGGCCAACGCGAGCAACACGCAGGTCAGGCGCAAGCGTCGCGAGCACCCGCGTCGCAGGGCGAGGACGCCGGGCGCGACGTAGGCGACGATCAGGCACAGCTTCGTCGACAGCCAGCGGTTCGCAACCATCGCGGATGGCAGCATCGTCGCGAGCATCAGCGCCTCGGTGAGCATAACCGTGTCGACCGTGAAACTGGCGTGGTGCACGATCGCGGCATAGGGCCAACGCGCGCCTGCGAGCGCGCAGATTTCGCGCAGCGAGAACAGGCGCCGCTAGGCAAACGGCGGCAATATGCACCCGCTGATGTGTGCGCAGAACTCGAGTGGCGACGTCAGCCGGGCCTACCGTCGATGCGCGGCGACGCGTAGATCAGCAGCGAGCGCAGCACCCACGGCAGGAATGCGAGCAGCCAGCCGAACGCGGCGATCACGAGCCATGCGGGCGTGTCGCGCACCAGCTCGGCGCCGATCCGCAGCAGGACCACCACCTGGAGCAGCGCGAACGTGAGCCACGCAATCGCGCCCATCTGCAACGGCCTTCCGGAGTGCCCTTGGGTCACGCGCGTCACCATCGCGACGAGCATCGAGCCGAAGTAACCGACCGTCAGCGCATGCACCGGCGCGCGACCGAGCACGAACTCGCCGTCGAAATACAGCACCGCGCTCTGCGCCGCGAACAGCGCAAACGCGATCGGCAGCCAGGCCAACGCCAGGTACAACGCGGCGAGCAGGCCCGGGCGCAGGCATTTCCACGGTTGCCAGATCAGCCAATGCCCGAGGAAGAAACCCGCGAGCGGCAGATCGACTAGCCAGAGCCATTCGAAGCGATGGGTCAATTCGAGACACGCATGCGCCGCGAGCAGCGCCCAGAGCACGGGCAGGCTCCATGCGGGCTTGACGGTTCGATAGCCGGCGCCGACCGCACTCGCGCTGAAAAACGGAATCATGCGATGGCTGACCGTGAAGAATATCGGCAGCAGGCAGCCGAACGTCCCGAGTTTGATCGCGACGATCGCGAGTTGCCATGGTGCGCCGAGCGCGAACGCGAGGAATGCGGCGAGCCCGCAGGCACCGAGCGACAGCGCGACGAAACACGACAATGCGTGACGGTCGCGCGCGCGATTGCTGCAGAGCAGGCGGCCGAGCGTGAACAACGCGATGCACCAGCCCGCGAGCATGCAGGTGAGCCCCGCGACGAGCACCGGCTTGCCGACGAGCAGTCCGAGATGCGCGATCAGATAGCCGCCGAACAGGCCCGCGAATACCGGGACATAGTGGCGCTTTTCCAGTGCGGGTTGGTTTAGCCAGCGCGGAAACACCGTCAGCAGGAAGCCGAACATGAACATCGGCAGCATGCCGTACTGGGTCAGCACTGCGTGTGCCCAGCCGGCGGGCACGCTCGGCTGCGGAAACGCATGGCCAAATTGGGCCGCGCCGAGAAAGCAGGCCCACCACGCCATCGACACGACCACCGCCGTCGCGCCGGCGAAGAACATCAGGCGGTGCGGCGCTGCCGCCAGCTGGGCCGGCAGGCCGATCAAGCCAGCGGCGAAGGGCGGGTCCGAGCGGAACTCCATCCGACTACGCACCGGTGCGCGTCCCTTGCGCCGCTGAAACACGATGCGAAGCGAGCGCTATGGACGAAACTGGCACGAGACGAGCAGCGCGCGACCCGCAGAGTGAATTTGCGCGCGTCGCATCAACGTGGAGCAGATCTGCAATGCTCGAGACATCCGAACCAGGCGAGGACATCAATGCTCCCAGAACATATGGTTGTGCCAGCATACGGAGCGCCTGGTTGCTTCAATCTGATCTGGATCAACCCTCGGACCCACCGCGAAGTGTGTCGTCGTACCGGCCGTCAAACCCGGCACGCGCGGGCCTCGTAGGCCTTGAGGGACGAGTACGCGGTATCAAGTAGCGATATGCCCGAAGCCCGGTCGTCGCGTCGGGCACGCCTCGCGAGCAGGTCGCCCACGATCTGGTCGGCCTCGATCGCCGCGCCGCGATCGATGTCGCGCAACATCGAGGCGGTCAGCGTCGAGCCCTGCAACGTCAGCGTCGATTCCGCCTGCGCGACGAAGGGCGCACGCGGCGAGTGTCCGTTGTGCGTGGCGATCTCTTGGCATTCGGCGAGGATCGCGCGGATCACGCGCTCGCCGCCCGGAGCGGCCAAAATGTCGCCGAGCGCGGCGCGCATGAGGCAGGTGCTCGCGGCAAGGGTCGCGAGGAACATCCACTTCTCCCACATGTCCTGGACGATCGTGTCGCTCGCACGCGCGACGAACGGCGCGCCGTCCATCGCCGCGGCTATCCTCGCGACGCGCTCGGAGGCGACGCCCGTCCGCTCGCCATACGTCAAAGTGTGAGTGTCGTTGAGCTGAACGATCACGCCCGCATCGGTGAGCGTCGCAGCGATCAGGCACAGCCCGCCGAGCACCCGGCCAGCTCCGAAACGCGCGTCGAGCGCGTCGAGGTGACGCATGCCGTTGAGCAGCGGCAGGATCGCCGTCTCCGCGCCGACCGCCGGTGCAAACGACTCGATCGCAGCATCGAGGTCGTAGGCCTTGCAGCTCAGCAGGACAAGGTCGTAGCTGCCTTCTATCGCGTCGGCCGAGACCGTCCTCGGCGTCGCGAGCACGAAGTCGCCCGCCGGGCTCCGGATAGACAGGCCATCGAGAGCAATCTGTGCTGCACGTCGTTCGCGAACGAGGAATGTCACGTCACATCCGCTCTGCGCGAGGCGGCCGCCAAAGTATCCACCGGTAGCGCCGGCGCCGACAACGAGGATGCGCAATTCGTGTCTCCTGCAGGCAACGCCGTCATCGTATCTGGGTTACGCGGGTCGCGACATGCCGCGCCGCTGAGCACCTGCATCGAGCACGGCTGGCAACAGGTCTCACACGGTCGCGCCATTCGCGTTCGAATCGTGCACGCTGCGCTTCTGCGCCTCTCTCATTGTCCGAACGGATGCCCACGATTGCGCGGGCTGACCGCTCGGGAGCGCTCGTCACCGCGAAGAAAGGTCTGTCGCGCGCTTACTCACATGGCGCCCCGCATGGTGTCGGAGCGGACCGCGCCGGCTTCTGCAGCGCGAGAGTTGCATTCGCAGGTGGATCGAGCGTGGCGCCCGCGCATCACGCAGGACTCGCGAGGATCAACGCGCGACGTGCGCGTCGATCAACTCCGTTTTGCGCGCCGCAACAAACCCAGCACAGCACGCTCCTGGCGATCCAGACCGATCGTCGGCCGGCGCGCCGCGGGCGGCAGACGCAGCGCATCTGCCTCGTACGCGTCGAACAGCGCGGGGTGGATATAGCATTTGCGGCAGACGGCGGGCGTGTTGCCGAGGCGCCGCGCGACCTCGGCCACCGCCTCGAGCATGCGCGTCTTGCTGCCGCCGTCGTCGCGCGCTGCGCTGCGATCGAGTGCCCGGGCGGCGAGCAGCGTGCCGGCCCAGGTGCGGAAATCCTTGGCGCTGAAGTCGTCCCCGACGACCTCGCGCAGGTAGGCGTTGACGTCTTCAGAGTCGATGTCTTCGACGCGGCCGTCCGTGTTGCGGAAGCGGAACAGCTTCTGCCCGGGCAGTTCCTGGCAGCGGCGTACGATGCCGGCGAGACGCGCGTCCTCGAGCAGCAGCGCGTGTGTCACGCGACTCTTGCCGCGAAACTCGAACAGCATGCGTGCGCCGCGCACGCGGACGTGGCGGTTGCGCAGCGTCGTCAGACCGAACGAGCCGTTGTGGCGGGAATACTCCTCGTTGCCGACGCGGATGAACGAGGTTTCGAGCAGCCTCACGACCGCGGCGATGACCTTGCGCCTCGGCAGGCCGTCAAGCTTCAAGTCTATGTTCACCTGCCTGCGCAGCTTCGGCAACTGCGCGGCGAACGCCGCGAGGCGATCGAACTTCGCCTCATCGCGCACCTCGCGCCAGCGCGCGTGATAGCGATACTGCTTGCGCCCGCGCGCGTCGCGACCGGTCGCCTGCAAGTGCCCGTTCGCGAGGCGGCAGATCCAGACATCGGTGTACGCGGGCGGAATCGCGAGGCTGCGGATGCGGTCGATCACCGCGCCATCGCGTACGCGCGCGCCCGACGGCGTTAGATAAACGAAGCTCTTTCCGCGACGCTGCCGCACCAAGCCGCTACCCGCATCGCTGACGTGGATCAGCCCCGCCCGCTTGAGCGTCTTGCGGTCCGCCGCGAGCGGAAGTTCGGCGCTCGTCATTGCGCCTGTTTGCCGCCGCACGAACCCGCCGCATCCCGGTCGCGCAAATCAATCTCGTTGACCGTGCCGAGATTGGAGGCCTGGTGGTGCAGCAGCGCGTCGCCAAATTTTCGCATCTTGCCGACCAGCGATTCGTTGCCGTCCCATACGGTCGCGGTCCGCGTCACGAACCGGATCAGCACCAGTGCGGGATCGAGCGGACCCTGCGGAAAGAAAATCCGCTGCGCCGGTTGCCACAGCGCCGCCGCCCTCTCGCGATCATCGATGATGGAAGCTTCACCCGAGAGCTGCACGAAGAAGCGGCGTGCGGCGTCCGCGTAGGAGACGCAGACGCGCGCATCGCGGCCGATCTCGTGCACCTTCGCGCTGTCGCGCGACGTGAAGAACCACAGCGTCGCATCGTCCTGCATATCCATCGTTTGCAACGGTCGACTGGAAATGTCGCCACGGCCGTCGTGCGTCGTCAGCATGCAGAATTCGATCTCGAGGACATGCCGGCGCAATTCGTCCACGGTTGCCACTCGACCTTCGGACTGCTGCTCCGACGATTGCTCGGGTTCGATCACGGCGGCCGCGCCTAGTCGCGCGAGGACGTCGACAGGCCCGCGAATCCGATGCGCAGCACAGCCATTGCATTGGCCGCGCGCAGGCGCCCGGCGTCGATGCGCCGCGAAGGATATTTAAGACGATCGCGGCGCTCGCGCGTCGCAAGCCTGGGCGAGTCAGCCGCCCGCGACGTGGACGTCGAAGCTGCACGCGCGACGTCAAACGAATCGGCTGCATGCGGGGGCTTTGCCATACCACAGGCCGCGATCGCAGCGAAGACCAACAGCGCAAATCCGCTCGAGATGAAATTGATCATTGCCCTACCCTCGTGACACGCCGTGCGAACGATTCGATACAGACGACAGCGGTGCGGGCCGACTCAGCCGAGCGGCACCGTTGCGACGTCGTCCTGGTATTCCTTTTGCGGATTCATGCCGAACAGCAACTTGATCCCGGCCAGCAACGAGTTCTCGTTGAGCCATATCTCCGCCGTGCCGGGATCCAGGCGCAGCAGAACGAGCTTTGGATCGTCTTTGCCGCCCTCGTACCACGCGGCGACGAAGGGGTTCCACAGGCGATCGATCGTCGCCCGGTCGTCATCCCGACTCAGCCTGCCGCTGACGCTCGCGAACAGGTCATGGCCCTTCGCGCAGAACGCGGCGATCGCGTCCGACCCCGACAGCAGGCGGCTCACCAGTACGTTGTCGGTCGATGTGAAGAACCATATGGGCCCGCCCTCGCCTTCGAACTGCGCCGTCATCGGTCGCGTATGTCCATGCTCTGCGCCGTCGATGCCGATCATCATCACGCGATCGGACTTGAGCGCCTTCCAGAATCTCAGTTCAAGCTCGCCATCTTTGTTCATTGCTACCTCTTGATCCAGCAGTGGGGTAACCGAATGCGCAGGCATGTCATCCGAGAAGGCGGTGGAAAAGCGAGATCACCCAGGCAGCGATTCCCGCGCTAGCGCCGAACCTCGCGCTCGTTGCCTCGAACCAGCGTCGCGCCGGCACACTCTCGGCGAAGGCGGAATTCATGCTGATCGCACGCAGCACTTCGGCTCCGTCATTGACGATCTCGTGGCGCTCTTTGCGATGGATCACGACGAGTGTGCCGCGCTTGAGCGAGATCGGCGCGCCGTTGCGTTGAACGACGCCGCGCCCAGCAACAACGTAAAGCCAATGCTCGGCCTTGCCGCGCGTGACGCCGGTGCTTTTTCCCGGCGGCAGCTCGAACATGCGCGGCGCCCGATCGGAAGCGATTGCCGGCGCCGCATTCACCGGGCAGGCAGGTCCCCTCTCGACGCACGCTGCGCCTGTCTTGAGCGATGCCACCGCGAGTTTGTACATGCGCGTCTCTCCGTTGCCTATCATTCGCTGAGCAACGGGTGTGCCAATCGGTCTTCGGTTCGCATCGATCGCTGCAGGCCCTGAATTCATTGGGCCGTAGCACACTCGCTGGCCGCGCGGGAGCCGCATGCGTCGCGCAAAATGCATTTGCGGCGGCCGCGCGCTCGCGTATTTCGCCACGCGCCGGCTACCGGCGGAGCGCAAGCTGAACGCATCGCCAGACTGTCGGGCACCGGGCACGCTCCGCCCAAGGCGCTGGACGCACCTCGCTCGAATTCCGCGATCGATTTGCCGGTGCACGAAGTCTCCGCGTGCGGCGCGCGCAGGGCGGCAATCGTGCGCGTCGCGGCGGCTTTTCCTTGTCGACCCGTCGCCGGAACTAGAGCGGGCGCATGAATTCCCGCAGCACGAGATCCGCGATCTCCTCCCCATCGCATCGCCGATCTGTGTCGAGTTGAGAAGATGGATTCCGC
>JBDTYX010000110.1:0-10580 GCA_040005435.1 Rudaea sp.
CACCGGCGTGCCGCGCGACTTCGTCGAGTTCCCGTCGCAGTTCAACGAGCACTGGGCCGACGAGCCCACGGTGTTCGCGAACTACGCAAGGCACTACAAGACCGGCGAACCGATGCCGGCCGCGCTCGTCGCGAAGATCAAGGCCGCGGGCAGCTACGGCCAGGGCTTCGCGACGACCGAATCCTTGGGCGCCGCGCTGCTCGACATGGCCTGGCACACGCTGCCGCAGTCAATGACCATCGTCGACAACGCCGACGCGTTCGAGCGCACCGCGCTGAAGAAGTACGCCGTGGACTACCCGCTCGTGCCGCCGCGCTATCGCTCGACCTATTTTGCCCATGTCTGGAGCGGCGGCTACGCCGCGGCCTACTACGCGTACCTATGGACGGCCGTGCTGCGCGACGATGCGTT
This sequence comes from Rudaea sp., assembly GCA_040005435.1. GTDB lineage: Bacteria > Pseudomonadota > Gammaproteobacteria > Xanthomonadales > Rhodanobacteraceae > Rudaea. Next base: position 412 of record JBDTYX010000110.1, read on the forward strand.
CTACTGGTTCAAGGAACACGGCGGCATGACCCGTGACAACGGACAGCGCTTCCGTGACGTCGTGCTGTCGCGCGGCAACAGCGAGGATCTCGATGCGGTCTATCGCGCGTTCCGCGGTCGCGATCCGAGCGTCGAGCCGCTGCTGATCGAGCGCGGTTTGAAGAGCGGCGAAAAAGCGCACAAGTAGACGCTGCGCGACCCGGTCAGGCCAGTCGGGTAAGGCACTTACCGCTGCTTCCGCGGCGAGCTATGTTCCGCCGAGAAAAGTCGATCGAAGCAGGACGCAGTCACGATGATAGGCGAGAAAGAGTTGCTGGCGCGTCGAGAAACGGCCTACGTTGAGCGGGTGATCGATGCCCATCCGCCGCAACGAAACTCGATCGGCGACAGGCGAAACGAGGACGTCCCCATTGTCGTCGAAGCCGATGAACCCGCGATCAAAAGATGATCCACGTTGGGAGTGAGTAACAAACCGTTTTCTCCATCCAGCCGTTCTTCATTTGTCGCGTCTCGCCATGGCTTGCAATGGCTGGCGCGCAGGTGCTCGCTTTTGTTCACACCGGTTACACGGCAAGCGACTTCGCGTTGCATGACTCGCTGCTTGAACAGACCTTGTCCGCGGCGCGCCAGGACTATGGATTCCCGTGTCGTCTCGGCGATGAGCGTGTCGCTGCGGATGCTTGCCAGCTCATGCTCTTCCCATTGGATGAGACCAATCGCGGGAAACGATTCCGCCCGATCTTCAATTCGAAAGCGCTTCATCACGTCATGAGCTTCGCGGCCGATCAAGTCTGCCAACGCACCAGCCAGCGACTCCGGAAGCAAGGTGAGGTATACGCTCTGAAGGCCGCTTCCGCTGGAGCTAAGCGGCGCATATTTTGAAGGGATATACGGCGCGAGCATCGCCATGTGCTCACTCGGCCGGATCGTGCCGGCCAATTCCACGAACCGAACATCCACGCGCCAACCGATCACTTCCCAGTAGGCGCCGACTGCACCAAACTCCAAGGGCTTTGGCGACTCATACGCATGCGATTCAACGATGCCTATCGCCTTTATGCAGGCATCGGCAAAGGAAAATACGACATCGCCCGGGCTGACTTCTCGCATGAAGTCGTAGAAGGCGTTGCGGGCGCCGTTCCTCTTGCGTTTCGGCGACCACAAGTACCCGCCAGGAACTTCATGCCGATAGGTCTGTTTCTGGTTTACCCACCAATATCGCATGCCCCCAGGGTATGGGGGGAGACCATCAGTAAGCAAATTCCCGGAACACCGGATCGACGCTGCCGTTCCAGCGGCCGTGGAACAGCTCGAGCTTGCGCTCGGCGGGCGTCTGGTTCGCGTCGACGAACTCGAGTAGCGGCTCGAGGAAGACCGCTTCGTCGGCGCCGGTCGCGTTGACGCGCGCACGCCGCGCGAGGCCGTTGCCGGCTATGCGAAGCGCCTCGCGCGCGAGGTCGCGCACGGTGCCCTGCCGAAACGGCAGCTTAAGCGCGTGCTTGGGCACGCCGTCGCGCAGCGCGTTGCGCTCGGCCATCGTGAAGTCCTTGACGAGGTCCCACGCGGCATCCAGCGCGGTCTGGTCGTAGAGCAGGCCCACCCAGAACGCGGGCAGCGCGCACAGGCGATTCCATGGGCCGCCGTCTGCACCGCGCATCTCGAGGTATTTCTTGAGCCGCACCTCAGGGAACGCGGTCGTCGTGTGGTCTGCCCAGTCCTTGAGCGTCGGCAGCGCGCCGGGCAGATCGGCGAGCCTGCCGGACATGAAGTCCTTGAACGACCTACCCGCAAGGTCGATGTATTTGCCATCGCGGTAACTGAAGTACATCGGCACGTCGAGCAGGTAGTCGACGTAGCGCTCGAAGCCGAAGCCTTCATCGAACACCCAGTCGAGCATGCCGGTGCGGTCGGGATCGGTGTCGGTCCAGATATGCGAGCGGTAGCTCAGGTAACCGTTCGGCTGGCCTTCGGTAAACGGCGAGTCGGCGAACAGTGCAGTCGCGATCGGCTGCAGCGCGAGCGAGACGCGGAATTTCTTCACCATGTCGGCTTCGTTCGCGAAGTCGAGGTTGACCTGCACCGTGCAGGTGCGCGTCATCATGTCGAGGCCGAGCGTGCCGACCTTCGGCATGTAGTCGCGCATGATCTGATAGCGGCCCTTCGGCATCCACGGCATCTCGGCGCGCGTCCACTTGGGCTGGAAGCCCATGCCGAGGAAGCCGAGCCGCAGTTCGTCCGCGACAGTCTTGACCTCCGTAAGATGCGTCGTCACTTCGCGGCAGGTCTCGTGGATCGTGTCGACCTGGCCACCGGACAGTTCGAGCTGACCCGCGGGCTCGAGCGTGATTGAGCCATCGCCGCGCGTCAGCGCGATGATGTTGCCGTTCTCCTCGACCGGCGCCCAGCCGAACCGGGTAAGGCCCTTCAGCAGGACGCCGATGCCGCGCTCGCCTTCGTAGGTGGGAGGACGCAGGTCGTCGAGGCGGAAGCCGAATTTCTCGTGCTCGGTACCGATCTTCCACTGGTCGGGTGTGCGCGCGCCCGAAGCGATGTATTCGACGAGCTGGGCCCGCGACTCGACCGGTGTTTCCTTGACTGCGCTGGGTCCCGACATGGGTAGACTCGTTCGAAAGTTGATGGACCGATCTTGGGGCGCTCAGACGGTTAGCAAGCCGGCCAGCGTCGCGCGCGCCTCGTCGAGGCCGGTCTTGGCGAGCGCCGAGAACAACTGCATCGTGGCCTTCGATCCGATCGCCTCGACTTCCTTGCGCGCGAGCGCGAGCGTGCGCGCAGCGTCGCCACGCGAAAGCTTGTCGGCCTTGGTCAGCAGGACGTGGCAGGCGCGATCGATGTCCCGGCAGAACGCGAGCATCTGCTGGTCGAACTCCTTGAGCGGGTGACGACTGTCCATGATCAACACGACCGCGCGCAACGACTGGCGCTCGCGCAGATAGGCATCGATGACCGCGCGCCAGCGCACGCGCATCGCCTCGGGGACCTTCGCGTAGCCGTAACCCGGCAGGTCGACGAGGCGCCGGCCCTCGCCGAGCGCGAACACGTTGAGTAGCTGGGTGCGTCCGGGCGTCTTGGAGGTGCGCGCGAGGCCGGTCTGGTCGCAGATCGCGTTGAGCGCGCTCGACTTGCCGGCGTTGGAACGGCCCGCGAACGCGATTTCCGCCCCGCTGTCGGCGGGAAGCTGGCGTGTTTCGGCCGCGCTCGTGAGGAACTCGGCGTGGCGGAAGGGGTTGATTTTCATCCGCACATGCTAGCCGGTATCGTATCGGTTTGACCGCGTGGCGCGCGACAAGGATAATTTTGCGCTTGTCTCTGCGCGTCTGCGCGCCGAGCGACGCAACAGCGGTGTCTTCTGGAGTGACGAATATGAGTTTTCGGCTTGTGGTGGCATTCGCAGCGCTCGTTGGCGCCGGCTTGGCGCAGGCGGCGGAAGCCCCGGCCGCGTTCAAACCGGGTGACGCCGCCGCGGGCCTCACGAAGGCGGCAACCTGCGGCGCGTGCCACGGCCTCGACGGCAACCCCGCGAGTTCTCAGTACCCAAAACTCGCCGGCCAGCATGAGGACTACATCGCGCGCCAGATCGAACTGATCAAGAGCGGCAAGCGCGTGAATGCGGTCATGATGGGCTTCATCGCGAGCCTCTCGGTGCAGGACATGCATGACATCGGGGCGTACTTCGCGAGCAAGACTTCGCTGCCGGGCGTCGCCGACGCGAAGGTCGTAGCCCTCGGCCAGTCGTATTTCCGCGGCGGCGACGGCAAGGACGGCGTGCCGGCCTGCATGGCCTGCCATGGCCCCGACGGACGCGGCAACCCCGGCGCAGGCTACCCGCAGCTCGCCGGCCAATATGCTGACTACCTCTCGGCGAAGCTCAAGGAATTCCGCGAGGGCAAGGGCTTCAGCGACGACGACCACGGCAAGATCATGGTCACGATCGCCAAGAACCTGAGCGACGCGGACATCAGCGCGCTGTCGAGCTATCTCGAAGGCCTGCACACGGCCGCGACGAAGACCGAGACCGTCGCAAAATAAGACTTTCCCGCAGGGTGCCCGAGGGGTCGCCCGCGCGTCTGCCAGAACAGGCGCGGAACCTTTGCCCGCCGTCGCGCGTCTTTCTGGGGCTGCCGGAGAAACTGGCCGCGACGTCGTCTCCCATTTTCTCGAGGAATCCGCACATGATCTTGCGCAGTCTTGGTTTATTCGCCGCGCTCGTCGCACCGCTCGCGTTCGGCGCGGACGCCGCGCCTGCGGCGTGGAAGGTCGGCACGGACTATGAGTTGATCGAGCCGCCGGTCGCGCAGACCGCGCCGGGCAAGATCGAAGTCACCGAGGTGTTCTCATACGGCTGCCCGGTGTGCAACTTCAGCGTCGCCGCGATCAACAAGATCAGGAAGGGGCTGCCGCCCAATGCGGTCATGACGTTCGTGCCGGCCTCGTTCATTCCGGCCGAGGACTGGCCGATGTTCCAGCGCGCGTATCTGACCTCGCAGGCGCTCGGCATCGCCGAGCAGTCGCACGATGCGATGTTCGATGCGGTCTGGAAGACCAAGGAACTCGCGACGATGAACGACGACGGTCGCACGCTCAAGAAGTCGATGCCGACGATCGAGGACGCCGCGAAGTTCTACGCGAAATTCGGCGTCAAGGCCGAGGACTTCGTCGCGACGGCGAATTCGTTCTCGATCAACACGAAGATGAAGCAGGCGGACGCGTACGTGAAGGCGACGCAGACCGACGGCACGCCGATGATCATCGTCGCCGGCAAATACCGTCTGATCGCGTCGCAGCGTGACTGGAGCAAGGCCGAGCAACTCATCCATTACCTGATCCAGCTGGAAACCGCCGCGAAATAGGGCGATTATCCGCACACAACGCAACGCAGAGCCGCACCGAGCAAACGCATCGGCCAGACGCATCGGCCAAAACCGAGGATTTCCATGCTCAAGCAATTCGCCCTGATGTTTCTTGGCCTGCTCGCCATCACCGCCTGCGGAACGGGCGAGAAGGGCGGCGCGAATGCCGCGCCCGCCGCGCCGGCGACGCCCGGGCACGAATGGCAGCTCGGGTCGGACTACATGCTGATCGACCCGCGCGTGCCCACGTCCACCGGCGACAAGATCGAAGTCACCGAGGTGTTCTCGTACGCGTGCCCGCACTGCGCGCACTTCCTGCCGTTCATGGAAGAACTCAAGACGAAGCTGCCCAAGAACGCACAGATCGTGCTCGTGCCTGCGGTATTCAACCCGAGCTGGGAGCCGTTCGCGCGCGCGTTCTATGCCGCCAAGTCGATGGGCGTGCTCGACAAGACCCACCAGGCGCTGTTCGACGCCCTGCACCGCGACCACCTGCCATACAGCGACCTGCAGTCCCTCGCGAGCGGCTTCTACGCCAACCAGGGCGTCAATCCGGCGAACTTCCTGTCGACCGCCGGCTCGTTTGTCGTCGACAGCCAGATCGCGCACGGCAACCAGCTCGTCCACGACTACGGCGTCAGCGCCACGCCGACGCTGATCGTGAACGGCAAGTACCGCGTCGAGCTGAACAGCGACAAGCATATCGGCCCCGCCGAGGCGGTCGAAATCGTGCTGCAGCTCGTCAAGCAGGAAAGCGTCGCGAAGAAGTAGTCCCGCGCGGCAGGCGCTATCGGACCGCAGGTGTGATTTGACGCTTGCCGGGCACGCCTGAGCGACATAGGCTCTCGGGGTGCCCACGAAGCCCCGCCCCGCCACCGCCGTCGTCCATTCTCGCGGCGACGACATCCACCTGCGCCTGCTGAGCTGCAACATCCTCGCGGGCGGCAGTGTGCGCCGCTATCGCGATTACTTCACCGAGAGCTGGAAGCAGGTCCTGCCGACGCGCAGCAAGCGCGGCAATCTCGACATGCTCGCCGGGCTGTTCGCCGACTTCGACATCGTCGGGCTGCAGGAATCGGACGCGGGTTCGCTGCGTTCAGGTTTCCTCAACCAGACCCAGTATCTCGCCGAGGCTGCGGAATTTCCGTTCTGGAGCCATCAGCCCAACCGCAAGATTGCCCAATTCGCCGCGTCGAGCAACGGCCTGTTGACCCGATTTCGTCCCGTCGAGGTACGCGACTATCCGTTGCCGAGCCGGATTCCGGGGCGTGGCGCGCTATGGGCCCGCTTCATGGTCGAGAGCACCGAGCTCGTGGTCGTCATCGCGCATCTGTCGCTGGGCCCGGTCGCGCGGCGCGCGCAACTCGATTTCATCGCAGAGCTCATCGGTCACCACCCGCACGCGATCCTCATGGGCGATCTGAATTGCGCGCTCGACAGTCCCGAAATCACGGCGTTGTTGCGGCGCACGAGCCTCACGCCGACCCATGACGCGCCGCCACTGACTTTCCCGAGCTGGCGACCGCGTCGTGCGATCGACCATATCCTCGTTTCGGAAAAAGTGGAAATTGAGAGAATGTGGACGTTGTCGCATGCAATCTCCGACCATCTACCGCTTGCCGCGCACATCGCGCTTCGCCGCACGCGCTCGTAGGCGTATCGACTGTGTTTGTCATGAAGATTTTCTCGTCGGCCTTCGTCACCTTGACCACTGCCGCGGCCATGATTGCGCAGGCCGCACCGTCCGATGCGATGAAGACGCTGCAGTACATCCATGCGGGGTGGAAGACCCTGACGCGCTCGCTCGATGACTGCAGCGCGCTTGCCGACAGCAAAGTCGCCAATCGGCCGCTGCTGTATCTGCCCGCCGATTTCGCAGCGCCGCAGGGCCTGGCTGCGATAGCGAAGAAATGCGGCGTGCAGACGCGCGTGCTGCCACGCAAGATAGACCGCATTGGCGCGATCAACCCGCAGGCGCTGCCCGAACAAGGCGTCCTCTACCTGCCGCATCGCTATGTCGTTCCCGGCGGCTTCTTCAACGAGATGTATGGCTGGGACAGCTACTTCATCGTGATCGGGTTGCTCGCCGATCATCAGGGCATGCTCGCTCGCGGCATGGTCGAGAACCAGTTGTTCGAGGTCGAACACTACGGCGGCGTGCTCAACGCAAACCGCAGCTACTACCTGACGCGATCGCAGCCGCCCTTCCTGAGCTCGATGATGCGCGCCGTGCTCGACGACGCGGACAGTTTCACGAGCAAGGCCGACGCGCGCGCGTGGCTCGAACGCAACTACGCGCTTGCAGTTGCGGACTATGGGGTCTGGACCAGCAAGTCGCACCAGGCCGGAACGACCGGGCTCGCGCGGTATTTCGACTACGGCCAGGGCCCGGTGCCGGAGATGCGCGATGCAACCTACCTGCTCGATGTGATGCGCTGGCTGCGCAGCCACCCCGCGGCCGATCCAGGCTATCTGATCGAGGCGGCGCAGAAACCCGATGCCGCCGAGAGGTCCCGCCTCGCGACGACGAGCTGCGATGTCTCCGCGTCAAAGGCCTGCGCCGATGCCTGGCTCGACGGCTATCGCCTCAGCGCCGACTTTTTTCTCGGCGACCGCGCGATGCGCGAATCGGGGTTCGACGTTACCTTCCGGTTCGGCCCGTTCGCGGGATCGACGCACCATTTTGCCCCGGTCTGCCTCAACAGCCTGCTGTTCCGCTACGAGAAGGATCTCGCCGATTTCGCCCGTCGCCTGGGCCGCGACAGCGACGCCAGGCACTTCGATGACGCGGCGGCGCGGCGGCGCGCGGCGATAGACAAGTACCTCTGGCAGGCCGATCGGGGAATCTACGCGGACTACGACACGCAGGCCGGCAAGCCATCGCCGTATGTCTACGTCAGCGCGTTCTATCCACTATGGGCCGGCGCGGCGAGTGCCGAGCAGGCGGCGGCGATGCAGAAGAAGCTCGCGCTGCTAGAACGCAAGGGCGGCCTCTCGATGAGCACGACCGATTCGGGCGTGCAGTGGGACGAGCCCTTCGGCTGGGCGCCGACGAACTGGCTCGCGATCGCCGGCCTCGACGCCTATGGTTTCCACGAGGACGCACGACGCCTCGCGCGCAAGTTCATTGCGACGGTCGACCAGGGTTATGCCGACGACGGAACGATCCGCGAGAAGTACAACATGATCACCGGCGATGCGAACGTCGCGATCCGCACCGGCTACAAGGACAACGTGATCGGCTTCGGCTGGACGAATGGAGTCTATCTCAAGCTACGAGGACTTCTGTCCGACCACCCGCCCGGGTCGGACGCGAGCGCGCTACACTGACGCGCTCGTTTGCCGTCAAATGACTCATGCCACGTTTCGCACACCTTCTGCTGCGCGCCTCCTGCATCTTCGTTCTAGTCGTCGCGTCGCCCGGTTTTGCCGCCGACAGAAGTGAACTCACGCGCCAGCGCGAGCAGTTTCCAGCGGTGTGGGAGCTCGCCAAGCACGACCCGACCAATACCTGGGCAAGACTCGCGGCCGGCCTCGAGGCCTATCCGCTCTACCCCTACCTCGGCCTCGCCGCGATGCAGCGGCACATCGCCGAGGTCAAGAACGAAGACGTCGCCGCGTTCCTCAAGGCATGGCCGAACTCGCTGCCGGCTGCGCTGCTGCGCGATTCCTACCTGCTCGAACTCGCCAAGCGGCGCGACTGGAAGGAGTTTCTCCGCCTGTACGACGCGTCGATCACGCAGCGCGAATTGCGCTGCGACGCACTGCAGGCGCGCCTCGCGACGCGCGGCAGCATCGACTTCGCGACCGACCTCGAGCCACTCTGGCTCGGCGCCGCCGCGCTGCCCGCGGCCTGCGACGCCGCGATCGCCTGGGCGCAGGCGCAGGGCAAGCTGACGACGGCGCTGATCTGGCAACGCATCGGCCTGCTGTCGACGCGCTCCGCGAACGCGGGCGGTGTCACCGCGCTCGCGGCGTTGCTCGACGGACCGGATCGCAACGCCGCGGAGCACGTCGCGCTCGCGCTGCGCGATCCCGCGACCGCACTCAAGCAGGCGCCGACGTGGCCCGACGCGGTGCATTCGCGCGACGCGATCGCGATCGCCGCAGAACACCTCGCGCGTCGCGATGCGGATTCCGCCGAGCAGCGCTGGACCGAGCTCGCCGCGAATTTCCATTTCGATGCCGAGCAGCGCGGGCGCGCGCTGCGCGCGATCGCGCTATCGCGCGCATCGAGTTACGCGCCCGACGGGCTGGCCCGCCTGAACGCGCTGCCAGCGGAACTCGCCAACGATGCGACCCGAGAGTGGCGCGTGCGCTCGGCACTCGCCGCGAGCGACTTCAAGACGACGCTCGCGGCGCTCGAATCCATGCCCGAGGCGCAGCGTGGTGACGCGCGCTGGCGCTACCTGCGCGCGCGCATGCTCGCCAAACTGGGTCGCAAGGTCGAGGCCGACGCGTTGTTTCGCACGCTCGCGGGCGAGGCGAACTTCTTCGGCTTCCTCGCCGCCGACCAGACCCATGCCGCGTACACGATCTGCAGCGTCGCGCTGCCCAACGACGCGGCCACCGACGATGCGTTGCGGCAGAACGCGGGTATCGCGCGCGCGCTTGAGTTCTTCGCTCTGAACCGCCTCGGCGAGGCGCGGCGCGAGTGGGAATTCACGATGCCGACGCTGACCGCCGAGGAACGCCGCCGCGCCACCGCCCTCGCCGCGCACGCTGGCTGGATCGACCGCCCCGTGTACGCGTTCAACCAAGGCGACGACATGCGCCTGTACGACCTGCGTTTCCCGCTCGCCCATCGCGACGACATCGTGCGCGCGGCGGCGACCAGCGGCATCGATCCGGCTTGGGCCTACGCGATCATCCGCGCCGAGAGCGCGTGGACCACCGACGCGAAATCCGCAGCCAACGCGTATGGGCTCATGCAGTTGCTGCCCGGCACCGCGAAGCAGTTGTCGAAGTCCGACGGCATCGCCTACGGCGGCCCGGCAGACCTGTTCGACGCGGACACGAACATCGCGCTCGGCACACGCTATCTCGGCAAGGTCGCCGCGCGCTTCGACGGCAGCCTCTGGCTCGGCAGCGCCGCATACAACGCGGGCCCGGAGGCGGTCGATCGCTGGATCAACCAGCGCGACACGCTCGATCCTGACTTCTTCATCGAGACGATTCCGTATCGCGAGACGCGCGAATACGTCTCGCGTGTGCTCGCGTTCGCGGTTATCTACGACTGGCGCCTGCACGGCAAGGTGCAGCCGCTCTCCGCGCGCCTGCCGCGTATCGGCCAGGCCTACG
>JBDTYX010000321.1:0-3136 GCA_040005435.1 Rudaea sp.
GGCTTCACGCCGACGTTCGCCTGGGCGACGACCGGCAATTCGCCGCGCCTGTTCGCGTTCATCTTCCCGGGCTTCCTGCAGTTGATCGAGGAGGGCTGGGAGAAGAGCGCCGCGGATCTCGAGACGAGGCAGAAGGCGTCCGAGAAGGACCTGCTGCTCGCGCTGCAGCAGAAGCTCGCCCATCCGCTCGCGGGCACGACGCTGATCCGCAACGCGCGCATCTTCGACAGCGAGAAGGCGACTCTCGGCGGCGCCAGCGACATTCTTATCCAGGACAGCCGCATCATCGCGATCAGCGACGCGGGCATGGAGAAGCGCAAGGCCGACCGCGTGATCGATGCGGGCAACCGCGTCGTGACCCCGGGCATGTTCGACATGCACGCGCACACGAGCGCATGGGAAGGCGGCCTGCACATCGCCGCGGGCATCACGACCGTGCGCGACATGGGCAACGACAACGCGACGCTGCAGCAGCTGATCGGCCAGGAACAAGCCGGCAGTGTGCTCGCGCCTCACATCGTGCCGGCAGGCTTCATCGAGGGCGAGAGCCCGATGTCCGCGCGCAACGGGTTCGTGATCAAGGATCTCGCCGAGGCCAAGCACGCGATCGACTGGTACCACGAGCACGGCTATCCGCAGATCAAGATCTACAACTCGTTCCCGAAGGCGATCCTGCCCGAAACGACCGCGTATGCGCACAGCAAGGGCATGCGCGTCAGCGGCCACATCCCGGTCTACCTGCGCGCGCAGCAGGCCGTCGAGCAGGGCTACGACGAGATCCAGCACATCAATCAGGTGCTGCTGAACTTCCTCGTCGATGACAAGACCGATACGCGGACGCTCAATCGCTTCGTGCTACCCGCGGAGAAGGTCGCCGACCTCGACTTCGACAGCAAGCCGGTGCAGGACTACATCGCGTTCCTCGTGCGCCACAAGACCGTCATAGACCCGACACTCACAACATTTGACTTCATCCGCCAGAAGGACGGCGACATGTCGCTCGCCTACGCGGTCGTCGCGGACCACATGCCGCCCGACGTGAAGCGCGGCTTCTACCAGGGCACGATGAAGATCCCGAGCGCCGACGCGGCCGGCACCTATGACAAGTCGTACCAGAAGATGATCGAATTCACCGGACGCATGTACAAGGCCGGCATCCCGATCGTCGCGGGCACCGACGCGCTCGCGGGCTTCACCTACCAGCGCGAGCTCGAGCTTTACGTGCAGGCGGGGCTCACGCCCGCGCAGGCGCTACAGGTCGCGACGCTAAACGGCGCGAAGTACGCGCGCGTGCTCGACGACCGCGGCGTGATCATGCAGGGCAAGCGCGCCGACCTCGTGTTCTTCGACGGCGATCCGACGAAGGATATCGCGGACGTGCGCAAGGTCGCGCTCGTGATCAAGGGCGACAAGGCCTACTACCCGAGCGAGATCGACGAAGCGCTCGGCATCAAGCCGTTCGCGCAGGCGCTCAAGCTGCAATAGTCCGGCACGCGAAAAGCGCACGGGCGGCACGCCTACCGAGCGACCCGCCCCGGCGTCGAGACCATGGCGTCGGGCCTGTGCCTGCCGCGACACTTCGAGCCGGTCGACTGAGCAATCCCGACAACGCTCCGCATCTGTCGTTCGTCGACATGGGCGGGCACGGCTACACCGTGAGCACGAGTTCTGAAGCGATCGAGGCTGAGTTCGTCTGCATCGAGCGTCCGCTGGAGCGCAGCGACGCCGCAGATGGAGCCGCGCTGTGTTATCGCGTGATCCATCGCGCGCGCCTGCGGCAGGCCTGCGGATCGCCCAAGCTCGAACGACGCATCGTCGATGGAGACCCGCGGCTGTCGATATGACATCGCGCAGCGGTTAGGCACGGGCATATGCTGACTTAAAGTCGAGCGGGTGCATCGGCGATCCGCTGGGTTGCGCGTCGTCAGGCCGGTCGACGCACGTCGCGCAGCCTGCGGTTCCGCGATTCGAGCAGGTTTTCGCCGGGCAAAAAAAACCGCGCGGTCAGACCGCGCGGTTCGCGAGGGAGCAGAAGTGCCGGCTCAGTGCAGGCCTGCTCAGAACTTGACGGTTACCTTGGCGAAGAAGAAGCGGCCGATCGGGTCAAATGTATTCACGTCGGTGTTCGCGTTGGCGACGTTCTCCTGGTAGAAAATCGGCGGCTGCTTGTCGCCGACGTTGTCGACGCCAACCTGAATCATCGTGTTGAGCGGCTCGATGTTGTAGCCGAACGAAACGTTGTGATAGATGAACGACCCATAGTGGAACGGCTGGTTCATGTACAGATCCAGGCCGTTGCCGTTGTCGGCATTGCCAGACGGACCCAGGTTGGCGTTCGGATAGCCGATCGTCGTGTGGCCGATGTAGCGCGCGGTCCAGTTGGCGTTGAATGAACCCCAGTTCCAGTCGACGCTGCCGGTCCCGCGCCAGCGCTGCAGCGCGCCGAACGTGCGATCGAAGTGACCCGCGACGCCCTGCGTCTGACTGCCCTGCTGGACGTCATAGCGTTGGATGTAGGTCGCCGCGAAGCCGAGGCGGAAGTTGCCGACCGGCGTCTCGGGCAGCCGATAGTGCGCCGCGAAATCCGCGCCCTGCGTCGTCAGCGTACCCGAATTGAACGGGCTTTCGAAGATGTAGCGGATCTGGCCGAGGCTTGAGCCGGTGCCGTTGCGCAGGATTAGCGAACACAACTGCGTATCGCCGTTGAGGCACTGGTTGAGAATCGTCTGCGCGATGCCCGCACCCGAGATGATCAGGTTGTTGAGCACGATGCGGTAATAGTCCGCGCTGACCGAGAGCCCCGGCAGCCAGTTCGGATCGTAGACGAAACCGTAGTCGTACGACTTGCCCTGCTCGGGCGTGAGGTGGATGTCCTGGCCGAGCACCGCATTCGCGTATTGCTGACCGGTGACGATGCCGTTGAGCTGGCTCGTGCCGGTATTCTGGAACGTGTAGCCCTTGCAAGCGGGATTCGACGCGAGTGCCGCGGCGCCGCACGGATCAGTGGCGGTCACCGAGTCGGCGCCGGGGCCGGCGAACAGATCGGTCACGGACGGCGCGCGGAACACCTTGGAGACCGTGGCACGGATCAGCAGGTCCTCGATCGGCTTGTACTCGATCGCGATCTTCCAGTTGT
>JBDTYX010000111.1:0-10531 GCA_040005435.1 Rudaea sp.
AGTACCGCCCTCCACGCGCGCGGAGGCGCATTCAGCCGCACGCCGCGCCGCCGCGCAGGCACGCGCGCCGCGCGCGGTACCGGCCTACCGATCGCGCTGGCAGCGTGCGGCGATCGCTGCGGTCATCGTGCTCGTCGTCGTAGGCGTGGGCGTCATCGCGGTGCCGCGGCTCGCGTGGAACGCGTTCAATCTAGAGGCGATGTCGCTCGCACGCGCGGGGGAGCGCGAGCGCGCGTTCCGCTATGAAAAAATCGCACTCGACCTCGCGCAGCGCGCGGCCGGACCCGAATCGCTGCCGGTAGCCGTATGCGCGAACAATCTTGGCAAGCTCCTCCTCGATGCGGGTCAGTACACGCTCGCCGAGCCGCCGTTCGAGCGCGCGCTGGCGATCCGCGAGAAGCTGCTGCGCGCCAATCATCCCGACGTCGCGCAGAGCCTGCACAACCTCGCGGCGGCCTACGTCAACGAGCAGCGTTTCGAGCAGGCGCGACCCTTGCTCGAACGCGCGCTGCAGATTCAGGAAGTCGAACTCGGCAGCGAGAGCAGCGAGGTCGCGAAGACGCTGAACGGACTCGGCCTCGTCGAGATGAGCACTGGCCATTTCGCGGCCGCACAGGAGCGCCACAAGCGCGCGCTCGCGATCCGCGAGAAGGTGCACGACGGCGACGGCTCCGACATCGCCGAAACGGTCGCCAATCTGGGCGCGGTCTATCTGAGCCAGGGTCGGCCGGCCGATGCGGTGCCGCTGTTCGAGCGTGCGCTGCAGATCTGGGAAAAGTCGCTCGCCGCGGATCATCCGAACATCGCGCTATGCCTCGACGGACTCGGCACGGCCTACGTCGGGACCGGCCAGTTCGACAGGGCGGAGCCGTTGCTGAAGCGCGCGCTCGCGATCCGCGAGCACGTCTACGGCGCGCAGCATCCCGCGGTCGCCGAGACCGTCGAGAGTCTCGCGCTGCTCTATCGAAAACAGGGCGAGTATGCGCTCGCGGCGCCACTCTACGATCGCCTGCTCGGCATCGAGGGCAGCGTGCAGGGCGAGAACAGCCCGACTTTCGCCGCGCTCGTGGCGTCGATCGCGCAGTTCTATCGCGAAGCCGGTGACCCCGACCGCGCGGCCGCGCTGGCCGCGCGCGCGGCGACGATCCGCGCCAACAACGCCCACCAGCTTTCGCCATGAGGCTTCACTGGCGCGCGATTGTCGTGACGCCGCCGCGTGCGGGCGCGGCCGGTGCACGAGCCGCCGATGCCGCCCGCTGTCGCTCAGCAACGCGAGTTCGGTCGCCTGCGTCGGCGCAGGCCGCGCTGCCGGCCGAGGTGCCTGCGGCCTGAGTCGTCCGTCGCTGAGTCGCGCAGGCCCGTCTAGCGGATCGGATCGATCGTGGCGAAGCCAGCCAGGCGAGCCGCAGCCGAAACATCCGTTGCGCACGAAAGCGCCCCCGACAGGCGCACGTTCGCGACCGCAGTCACCGATCGGCTTTCAGGACTCGTATTGCGCGGGCGGGTCGAAGACGATCGCCGGCTGCGTGCGCGCGCGCCAGTAATTGCGCGGCATGAAGCCGCCGCGCACGAGGCGACCGGCGATCATGCGCGTGATCCGCGTGACGTCGCGGAACGGCTTGAAGTGGCTCGCGCGCCGGTCTTCCTCGTAGCGCGAAGCGATCGGTACGGAAACCGCGCGGATCCCGCGCAACGAGGCCTCGATCAGGATTTCGCTTTCGAACACGAAGCCGTCCTGCGGCAGCCCGAGCGCGATCTCAATCGCCGCGCGCGGGTAGTAGCGTTGCCCGCTCTGCGTGTCGACGATGCGCTGGCCGCAAGCCCATGACACCCAGAAGTCCGCCTGCTGGTTGCCGATGCGGTTCTTGTCGGGCTGCGCATCCTTGCCGAGCAGGCGTGCGCCGATCACGATGTGCTGGGGATAGCGCGCGGCCGCCGCGAGCAGGCGCGGCAGGTCGCTCGCGGCGTGCTGGCCATCGCCGTCCATTGTTAGCACGCCGCTGGCGCCGAGCTCGAGCGCGCGACGGAAGCCGTCGCAGAGCGCAAGTGCCTTGCCCTGCGGCTGCGCGTGGCGAATGTGTTCGATCGGCAGGCCGGTGACCGCTTCACTCGTGCCGTCGCGCGAGCCGTCATCGACGACGATGACGATGGCGCACACGCGCAGGGCGTCCTCGACGACCGCGCGGATCGCGCGCTCCTCGTTAAGGGCGGGAATGACCACGACGCCGGCGCGTTGAGCGGATGCCGAGGCCTGCGCGTGCTGTTCGGTCAAAACGAGATCTCCAGGTGCAGCCTGCAGGTGCCCTCCGGCCCTGCGGCGACGTCGACGGCCGCGGGTTCGCGCCGTGCCAGGGCGGCCAGCAGCGGCAGACTCGCCGCGGCGGGACTCGTCGTCTGCAGATCGTGCAGAGACTCCGGCAGCGGCGCAAGTTCGGGCACGCCCACTTCGAGCCCCAAGCGGACGACGTATCCGCCGGGGCTGGCCTTCGGCGAGATCACGAACGCCATAGCGAACGCGGCGCGTGCGTGCACGACTTCGCTGAGCGGACCCTTCGTCGTCGTGTCGAATACGACGAGCAGCGTCTGCGCAGCCTCCCGATTGGCGATCAGCACGGCCTCGAGCAAGCCGGCGCCGAAAGTCGCCGCGCCGGCGCTGACCGCGCTCGACGAGGCCATGCAGCCGGTCGCGATCGTCCAGTAGCCGGCAGGCGCGTTGTGCACCGAGTTGTGGAACTTGGTCGGCGAGAGGTCGAGCGGTGCGCGCGCGAGCTCGGCGCACAGATAGTCGTTGATCGCAAGGTCGCCGTAGGCCGACGCGAACACGTTCGGCAGCGTGCGTGGGTCGCGCCCGGCCATCGCGCACGCCTGTTCGGCGACCGCGAGCGCGAGCAGCACCGAGTCTGGCGCACGCCGGCGTTCGTTCGGCGACAGTAGCGCGGGCGAGGGGCGCTGCATGTCGGCAGCGCCGAGTGCGCGCTCGCCACGCAACGGCGCACGCGCGCTGTCCCAGTCGGGCAGCCCCGGCGCACACAGGCCGATGCCTTCGATCGTGAACTCGAGGATCCTCGCGTTCATGTGGTCGCCTCACGCGCGAACGCGAGGCAGCAATTGTTGCCGCCGAAACCGAACGAGTTGGATAGCGCGATGCGCCGCGCACCGCCGTCTCCCGGGAATTTTTCGTTGTCGAGAATGAACTGCGGCCCGCATACCGGATCGAGCACGCGCGTATTGAGGCAGCCGGGAATGAGGCCGTCCTCGAGCGAGATCAGCGTGATCACGGCCTCGAGGATGCCCGCGGCGCCGAGCGTGTGGCCGGTCCAGCCCTTCGTCGAGCTCGCGCGCGTGCGCGCGGAGAAGCGTCGTGCGATCACGGCCGCCTCGACCTCATCATTGGCCCGACTCGCCGTCCCATGGCAGTTGATGTAGTCCACCTGACCGGCATCGAGTCCCGCCCGGACCAGCGCGTCGTCGATCGCGTGTTCGGCGCCGAGGCCCTGAGGATGCGGCGAGGACATGTGGTGTGCGTCGCTCGATTCGCCGTAGCCGATCAGGCGCAGGTGGCGATCGACACCCTGCCGCGAGGCGCCTTCCTGCGCCGCGCGTTCGAGCAGCGCGAAGCCCGCCGCCTCGCCGAGCGACAGCCCGTTGCGGTCGCGATCGAACGGTCGGCACGGCTCGTCCGACACAAGGCCCAGTGAATTGAAACCGAACAGGACGCTGTCGCACAGCGTGTCGACGCCACCGACGAGCACCGCGTCTGCGAGACCCGCGTGCAGCAGTCGCTCCGCGCTCGCGAACACCTTGGCGCTCGACGAGCACGCGGTCGCGACCGTGAGGCAGGGGCCGCGCAAGCCGAGCGCGACCTGGACGAACGCCGACAGCGAGTGTGGCTCATGCACGCGTTTTTCGCGTTGCGCAGGCGTGAAGCGGCCGTCTTCGCCGAGCGTGCGATAGGCAAGCTCGGTCTCGCCGATGCTCGACGTCGACGTGCCGAGCACGACGGCGACACGATCCGCCCCGTAGCGCTCACGCGCTGCGGCCGCATGCTCGGTGAATCCATCCTCGCGCAGCCCGAGCCAGGCCAGGCGTTGGTTGCGCGCGTCGTAAGCCGACAACTCCGCGGGCAGTGCGGCGTCTTCGAGGCCCGCCACCCGCCCGATGAAGCACTTGAGCGACTGCGACGTGAACGTGTTGGCTGTGAGTCCCGTGCTGCGCGCCTTCAGCGCAGCCGCGATCGCCTCGCGACCACGTCCAGCGGCACAAGTTGCGGTATAGGCGGTGATGCTGGCTGACGCGATCCGGTCCGGCAACGGGGATCTGGGGCAAAGTAGAATGGGAGGGGAGTATAGGTTTTGCGCGCAGTGCGCTCAATCGACAGATTCGACGGATACGCATGAGTCGCACTTCGCGGACGTCGCTTGGGCGGCCTGACGCGAGCTTGCCGAGGTCGATGTTTTGCCTCTCGGTGCGAAATTGCCCGCCCGCGTCGCGAGCGGCGGAGCATCGGCGTCGGTTATTCCGCATGGATTGCCGACTGCGTGCAGTGCATCCGTGTCGCGCACACCTCTTCGCCGCCCGCCTCGATGCTCGGCCGCATCGGATCGCGCTCGAGGCCGCATGCGTCTCGTGGTTTGGCGCCCGTCTGCGCCGTGCGCGGGCGCGCCGGTCGGCTCCGCCTGCATGCCGTGCTCGCGCTAACGTCGGCGTGCGTGGCGAATCGGCTATCCTCTAGCGGTCATTTTCGCGGCGAGTCCCACCAGTCAGCCACACGATGTCCAGCCAGGAAGCTCCCAGCACCGACGCCGTAGAGCGCT
This sequence comes from Rudaea sp., assembly GCA_040005435.1. GTDB lineage: Bacteria > Pseudomonadota > Gammaproteobacteria > Xanthomonadales > Rhodanobacteraceae > Rudaea. The sequence goes on from JBDTYX010000111.1 coordinate 4,815, forward strand.
ACCTCCGCGACCTGCAGGAGCGCCTGTGTCTCGCGCTCGAGGGCATCGACGGTGGCGGCGCTTTCGCGCAGGACGAGTGGCGACGCGCCGAGGGCGGTGGCGGCCGCTCGCGCGTGCTCAAGAATGGGCGAGTGTTCGAGCAGGGCGGCGTCAACTTCTCGCACGTCGAGGGCGCGACGCTGCCGCCGTCCGCGACCGCACACCGGCCCGAGCTCGCGTGGCGATCGTGGGTCGCGCTCGGCGTCTCGCTCGTCCTGCATCCCCACAATCCATATGTGCCGACGACGCACATGAACGTGCGCTATTTCGAGGCGCGCGTCGAGAACGGTGATCCGATCTGGTGGTTCGGCGGCGGCTTCGACCTGACGCCGTTTTATCCTTTCGACGCGGATGTCGCGCACTGGCACACCGTCGCGCGCGATCTGTGCACGCCTTTCGGCGCGGGCACCTACGCGCGCTACAAGCAATGGTGCGACGAATACTTTTTTCTGAAGCACCGCGACGAGACGCGCGGCGTCGGCGGACTGTTCTTTGACGACCTCAACGCGGATGGCTTCGCGCGCAGTTTCGCGCTGCAGCGAGCGGTCGGCGACGGCTTCCTCGACGCCTACCTGCCGATCGTCGAGCGCCGCCAGCCGACGCCGTTCGGAGAGCGCCAGCGCGAGTTCCAGCTCTACAGGCGTGGCCGCTACGTCGAGTTCAACCTCGTCTACGATCGCGGCACGCTGTTCGGGTTGCAGTCCGGCGGACGCGCCGAATCGATCCTCATGTCGCTGCCGCCGCGCGTGCGCTTCGAATACGCCTACGCGCCGCAACCCGGCTCGGAGGAGGCGCGGCTCGCGCATTATCTCGTGCCACGCGATTGGGTGTGACGTGGCTTGATCTTGGCGCGCGAAGCGCATAGCACGTGGAACCCCGTCGCAGCGCGGCGGCAGCGGCCGCGATGCCCGCAGGGGCGGCGCGAGGGACTGCGCCGATTCCGCTGTCGGCACAGGGATGTGCCGTCAGCGGAACGAAGGCCGAGCCCGCGCACTTCGGGCGTGCCCGAAAAGCGCGGTGAGAGGGCGTGCTTTTTTGGGTTACCTTTCTTGCACGAACAAGAAAGGTAACTCGCTCGACCGCAGGTCGAGTGAAAGCTACTGCTTTGCAAGACCGTGCGATCGCTGGATTACCCGCTAGGCAGATATCGCCAACCTCTCGCTGTTATAGATGCGCGATGTCACGAAGTACACGACGAGCGCGGCGGCCGCCGTGCAGACGAACGAGAGCAGCAATGCCTCGATCGGCACGATGTCGCCGCGCAGCAGCCGCGTAATCGTGACCTGCTGGCCCATCAGCGGCACCGCGTACATCCACAACTTCGCCTTGATCGGCAGGATCGACAGCATCAGCGTCGGGATGACCGGCACGAACATTAGCAGCGACAGGTAGGTCTGCGCCTCGCGGTAGCTGCGCGCGAACGCGGCGACCATGGTCTGCAGCGACGCGAGCAGCATCGCGAGCGGCAGCATCACGAACAGCGTGCTCAGCAGGAAGCGCATGCCGATCGAGAGCACCATGCCGATGCGCTCGGTCGGCATGAAGTGGCCCGCGATCGAAAACGCGATGATGCTGAGCATCACCGTCGTCACCGCGAACGCGGTCGTCGCCATGAGCTTGCCCGCGAGGATGCGTCCGCGTGGCACCGGATTGGCGAGTAGCGGCTCGAGCGACTGGCGCTCGCGCTCGCCGGCGGTCGTGTCGATCGCAAGCGCCATGCCGCCGATGAACGCGCCGAGGATGAAGAAGTACGGCAGCATGCCGAACATCAGGCCCGAACGCGCCTGCGGGGTCGACTGGTCGCGCTCGGCGATCACGAGGGGATGCGTCACGCTCGGCGACAGCCCGCGCGCGAGCAGGCGCAGCGCGCCACTGCGTTCGCTGTAGTGTTCGAGCATTCCGCGCAGGCGGTTGACCGAGCTGTTCGCGTCGCGCTGCGATTCGTCGAACACGACCTCGACCTGGGCCGGCTCGCCCTTGTCCCAGTCCCCGGCGAACTTCGCGGGAATGCGTAGCACGACGTCGGCATCCTGCTCGCGCACCGCCTTCTCGGCGTCGGCGGGACCGGGCGTGATCTCGACGCGCTGCTGCTTCAGCGCCACGATCAGATTCGGCGCGTATTCGGCGCCGATCACCGGCAGTACGAGCGGCTGCTCGGCCTTGTCGAGTTGGTGCGTGACCACGGTATTTATCGTCAGCACGAAGATCAGCGGCGCCATCAGCGGCCCGGTGAACAGCGTGTTGATCATCGTGCGACGGTCGCGGATGCTCTCGCGCACTTCCTTGAGGAAAACGATCAGGGTGGAATTCATGGTTACCTCGCGAGCAAGACAAAACACACGACGAAGACGAAGTAGCTGAGCAACAGCCCGTCGTCACGGTAGCGACCGCACACGTTGCACAAGAGACTATCGATCGCGGACTTCATGCCGCCAGCCCCTCGTCGGTACCGATGAGCTTGACGAACGCGTCTTCGAGGTTCGCCTCGCCGGTCTGCGCGCGCAGCGCATCGGGCGACTCGTCCGCGACGACCTTGCCCTTGGCGATCACGACAATGCGGTCGCAGAGCGCGGCCACCTCCTGCATGATGTGGCTCGAGAACAGCACGCAGCGCCCCTCACCCTTGAGGCGCTTCAGAAACTCGCGCATCGCGCGCGTCGCCATCACGTCGAGGCCGTTGGTCGGTTCGTCGAGGATCACGTTCTTCGGGTCGTGGATCAGCGCACGCGCGATCGCAGTCTTGACGCGCTGGCCCTGCGAGAAACCCTCGGTGCGGCGATCCGCGATGTCGGCCATGTCGAGTGCGGCGATTGCGGCGTCGCTGCGTTGGCGGATCGTCGCGGCGTCGAGGCCGTGCAGGTCGCCGAAATAGGCGATGTTCTCGCGCGCAGTGAGCCGCTTGTAGAGCCCGCGCGCATCGGGCAGAACGCCGAGACTGCGGCGCACGGTGAGCGGATCGATTGCGACGTCCACACCATCGACGAGGATACGTCCGCTCTCAGGCTTCATCAGCGTGTACAGGCAGCGCAGCGTGGTCGTCTTGCCGGCGCCGTTCGGCCCTAGCAGGCCGGTGATCTCGCCGTCGCGTGCGGTGAACGTCACACCATCGACCGCGACGACGCGCTTGGCGCCGGCGCCGAAACTCTTGTGCAGGTCCTGGATCTCGATCATGGCGCCGCGCCTCCGAAGTTGACCAGCGCCGGCAGCGGACCGAGCGCATCGGCGCAGTGCGTGTCCAGCGTCTTGGGGTTGAGCGTATCGACGAATTCGCCGACGAGCTTGGGAATGCAGCCGCGGCCGATCACGTTGTGACCCTGGCCTTTCGCGACGAGCAACTTCGCGTTCGCGAGCGTCTTCATGAGCTGTTCTCCGTAGCGCGGCGGCGTGACCGGATCGAGCTCGCCGGCGAGGATCAGCACCGGCGCGTCCGACCTGATCGGATCATGAAAATCCGCGGGTCGCGTTCCGTGCGGCCAGGCCGAACACATCGCGCGCAACGCGTCGGCGAGACTCGTGCCGAGCAGGGTCGACGCGTCTTCGGGGTTGTCCTTGAGCAGGTCGGCGTCTTCGGCGCAGACGACCGAAGCTTGCATGCCGCCACTCATCGAGGCGGACATGTCTTCCTGCAACAGCTGGGTCTGCCCCGCGAGCGGCGTGTAGTTGCCCTTGAGTCCCTCGGCGATAGACAGCGGCAGCAACGCGGCGCTCTCGGGCGCGTACGCGAACATGCGCACGAGGCCCGCGAGGCGGCGATCCGTCAAGCGCAGCGTGACCGGCAGGAACGTGACCGGGTCGCGAAACGAATACTGCTGCGGCTTGGCGCGCAGTTCGCCGCGCAGCTTCGTGAGGCTTGCGTATGGATCGCCGAACGTCTTCGCGCAGGCCGGGTTGCTGCCGCAAAGCGCGAACTGCGCCTTGAGCGCCGACTCGAGGTTCTGAGCGAATTCCTGACCGAACACGAGCTCGTTCGGCGCGACGCTGTCCAGCACGACGCTGCGTACGCCGCCGGGATGGCGCATCAGGTATTGCTGCGCCATGCGCGTGCCGTACGAGACGCCGACGAGGTCGAACTGCGGGGCGCCGATCGACTTGCGCAGGTCTTCGAGGTCCTCGGCCGCGATCGTCGTCGTGTACTGCGTCGGGTCGGAGGTCTTGGCGACCTCGCGCAGGCAGCGTGCCGTCTCGTCCGCGAACTTCTTCGCGTCGAACGCGCTGCTCGCATCCACCGCGTCCGCATCCGGCGCGTCGGGCTGCTTGTCGGCGAGGGACTCGTCCTTGCAGTCGAGTGGATGCGACAGGCCGGTGCCGCGCTGGTCGAGCAGCAGGATGTGATGATGCTTGCGCAAAGTCGCGAGCGCCCCGGCGAGCTGCGGATAGGTCTCGACCGCGGATTGGCCGGGGCCGCCCGCGAGGTAGACGACGATGTCGGTGTCGGCGCGTTCGGCGTCACTCTTGATGATCGCGAGCTTGAGGTCGATGCGCCGGCCGGCGGCGATGCCGCGATTCTCGGGGACCGCGAACGGCGCGCAGAACGCGGCCGTCGTCGCGCCGGACTTCTTCTGCGCGAGTTCGCAGGCCTTGAACGTCAGCGAGCCCAGGGTGAACTCGCGCGCATTCGCGGCGATCGGCGTGGCGAGCGACGCATGCTGAGCGGCGCCTGCGTCGACGGGCCGCGCCTTGAACCACGTCGCCCAGGCGAAGTAGCCGGCCACGAGAACGATCACGAAGACGCGAAACAGATTACTTTTCGACACGGGGTTCACTCCTTATCGGGGACGAAGATGGATTCGATCGGCATACGAAACAGTCTCGCGATGCGGAACGCGAGCGGCAGGCTCGGATCGTATTTTCCGGTTTCGATCGCATTGACGGTTTGTCGCGAAACGTCGAGGCGCTCCGCGAGTTCGCCCTGCGACCACGAATGCTTGTCGCGCAGTTCACGTAGGCGGTTGTTCATTCCTGCACGCGCTTGCGCTTCGCCCACTGACGCCAGCCGAGAAACAGCACAACCAGAATGAACACCGACGCCATGCCCGCGGCGATGCCCGCGAGATAGTCGTCGTGCTTGACGAATTCGGCATATACGGCCACCACGCCGATGAGCACGGCCGGCATGAGAAAGCGCGTGTATGAGGTCGCGCTCTCATCGCCGCAGGCGTCGCCACCATAGCGACGGGCGACCCAGCCACGCACGCTCGAGTAGGCGACGACGAGCAGCGGAAAGACCCAGAGCAGCAGCACGGCAGCGGTATTCGGCGGCAGCACCTTGGCCGCCGCGAGGAAGCCGCCGATCAGGCTGTAGACCGAGACGACCGCAGTCGCTACGCCGAGACCGATCAGGTGCGTGCGCTGCTCGAGCTCGTCGCTGTGCAGGACCTTGCGCGTCATGAGCGCGATAACGTAGAGCACGGGGATGACCGGCGTGAGTGCGCAGACGATCTTGAGCCACTGCGTGTCCGCGTCGCGTGCGAGCGGCCAGACCAGTAGCAGCAGCACGACGTAGATCGACATCGCGATCATCGTGCGGCGCCGGTAGGACTTTGCGGACAGGCGGGATGCCATCGGACTCGCTCTCTTTGGTTCGTGTACATGCGATTCGCGCCGGCAGGTCGGCGACGCTGCCAACATTCGCGGCACGCGTCGCGCTGTCAAGGACGCTTGACAGTCGATGTTACTGA
>JBDTYX010000112.1:0-10511 GCA_040005435.1 Rudaea sp.
AGAAGAGCGCAGGCAGCGTCAAGGACGCCATCGCGCGCTACGAGATTCGCCATCCGATCGTGCACGATCCGAACATGACGATCTGGCAGGCCTATGACGTGCAGGCGTGGCCGACGCTCGTGATCGTCGGCGCCGACGGCAACATCATCGGCCAGATCGCGGGCGAACCCGACCCCGCGCGCTTCGCCAAGACCATCGGCGACCTCGTCTCACGCGCCGGTCAGAGCGGTGACTTAAAACCGGCCAAGCTCGCGCTGCAGCCCGAAGAAGCGCCGCAGGGTCGCTTCCTGTTTCCCGGCAAGCTCAAGCGCGTAGCCGGCGCGCCGGTGCGCTGGGCGCTCGCCGATGCAGGACACAACCAGATTGTTCTGCTCGACGATTCCGGCAAGGACCTGCAGCGCTTCGGCAGCGGCAAGCCGGGCTTCGCGGATGGCGCTGCGGGCGGCGCGAGTTTCGATCACCCGCAGGGCCTCGTCGCAGGCGACGATGCGATATTCGTCGCCGACACCGGCAATCACGCGATCCGTCGCATCGATCTGAAGTCAGGTGCGGTCACGACGCTCGCGGGCAACGGCACGCGCGGCGCGCTGCTGCCGACGTCCGCCGCGAACGGCAAGACGCTGGCGCTCGCGTCTCCGTGGGATCTCGAAAAGAAGGACGAGCAGCTGTTCTTCGCGAATGCCGGCACGCATCAGATCGGCGTGCTCGACATCGGCAACGGCAGCGTCGCGCGCTTCGCCGGCAACGGCGCCGAGGCGTTGCAGTCAGGCCTGCCCGGCGAGGCGTCGTTCGCGCAGCCGAGCGGACTGTCCCTGAGCCGCGACCGCAGCACGCTGTACGTCGCCGACGCCGAGAGTTCGGCGATTCGCGCGATCCAGCTCGACAAGGGCGATCGCACCTGGACGCTCGTCGGCGCGGGCCTGTTCGACTTCGGCCGCGTCGACGGCAGCTTCGCCAAGGCGCGGCTGCAGCACCCGCTCGGCGTCGCCGCGGACGGCGGCCGCGTGCTCGTCGCAGACACCTACAACAGCCGCGTGCGCACGCTCGATCTCACCCAGAAATCGGTCTCCGAATTCGACGGCGGCAAATACACCTGCACCGACCCGGTCTGCCTGCCGACGCGCGAGCCCGCAGGCATCGCGGTGGCCTCCCCCGACCGCATCCTGCTCGTCGACACGGGCAACCATCGCGTCGAGGAATATCGGCCCTCGACGAAGACCTCGCATACCTGGGCGCGCTGAGCGCGCGACGCGATCGGCGGGAGGCCGCGTTCGCGGTATGCGGTGGCGGATCGCCTGTGGGCTCGGATCGCGACCGGGATCGGACGCGACAGCAAACCCACGAGCCGGCCGCTTCGCCTACTTCTGCTTGGCGAACAGCGCCGAGAGCTTGCCGCCCTCGCCCCAGTCGATGTCCGCGATGCGCCAGCCCGATTTGAGCCGCTGCAGCATCACGATAACCTTCGCGGGCCTGCCACTGTTCGAGAAAGTCACCGTGCCGGTCGCAACGGCACCGGCTTGTGTCACGACGACGTCGAACGCCGTGATGCTCCAGTCCTGCGCGCCGACGAATGCGTCGCCGTCGAGCTCGCCGATGTCGCCGCGCCTCGCCGCAGCGCTGCCGTCGGCGTCGATCCTGCGCGCCAATTCGGGGACGAAGTAGCGCTCGAGTTGCGCGCGCGTAGAGATGTCGATGCCCTTCGCGTCCTTGCCGACGTAGGCCTTGCCGTAGATAGCGCGCAGAAAACCCTCGGCCGAACGATCCTGCGCGAGCGCGCTGCCCTGCGTCAGCGCGAGCAGCGCGAAGACGAACCGCGACACCGCGTTCATCAGCGCATCATCCCGCCAGGCGGCATGCCGCCCCCGCCCATGCCCTTCATCGCGGCGCCCATCTGCCGCATGAGACCCTTCATGCCCCCGCCGGCCATCTTCGACATCATCTTCTCCATCTGCATGTACTGCTTCAGCAGGCGGTTGACGTCGGCCGGCTGCATGCCCGACCCGCGCGCGACTCGCGCGCGACGCGAGCCGTTGAGCAGATCGGGATGACGGCGCTCCTTCTTGGTCATCGAGTTGATGATCGCGACCATGTGCGCGACTGACTTGTCGTTGACCTGCGACTTCAAATGCTCGGGGATGCCCATCCCGCCGGGCAACTTTTCCATGAGCGACGCCATGCCGCCCATGCCCTGCATCTGCTGCAGCTGATCGCGCATGTCGTTCATGTCGAAGCGCTTGCCCTTCATGACCTTCTCGGCGAGCTTCTGCGCTTTTTCCTTGTCGACGTTCTGCTCGACCTGCTCGACCAGCGAGAGCACGTCGCCCATGCCGAGAATGCGCTGCGCGAGGCGGTCGGGATGGAACGCGTCGAGACCGTCCGGCTTCTCGCTGACGCCGATGAACTTGATCGGCCGACCGGTGATGTAGCGTACGCTCAACGCGGCGCCGCCGCGCGCGTCGCCGTCGGTCTTGGTCAGCACGATGCCGGTCAGCGGCAGCGCCTCGGCGAATGCCTTCGCGGTGTTCGCGGCATCCTGTCCGGTCATCGCATCGACGACGAACAGCGTCTCGATCGGATTGATCGCGGCGTGCAGCGCCTTGATCTCGTCCATCATCGCGTTGTCGATCGCGAGCCGGCCCGCGGTATCGACGATCAACACGTCGGCGAAATTCTTCTTCGCCGCATCGAGCGCTGACTTCGCAATCGCGACCGGATCCTGGTCGCCCGCACTCGGATGGAACAGCACGCCGACTTGTTCGGCGAGCGTGCGCAGCTGCTCGATCGCGGCCGGACGGTAGACGTCGCAGCTCACGACCATGACTTTCTTCTTCTTGCGCTCCTTGAGGAATTTCGCGAGCTTGGCGACCGTCGTCGTCTTGCCCGCGCCCTGCAGGCCCGCCATCAGCACGACCGCGGGTGGCGCGGCGGCGAGGTTCAGGTCGCTGTTGACCGTGCCCATCACCGCGGTCAGTTCGTCGCGCACGACCTTGACGAGCGTCTGGCCAGGCGTGAGGCTCTTCAGCACATCCACACCCATCGCACGCACCTGGATGCGCTGGATCAGCGCCTGCACGACCGGCAGCGCGACGTCGGCCTCGAGCAGCGCGATGCGCACCTCGCGCAACGATTCGCGGATATTCGCCTCGGTCAGGCGCGCGCGACCGCGCAGCTTCTCGATCGTCGTGGACAGGCGCTGGCTCAATGATTCGAACATGACGAGAAACCGCTGTGGCTGCTGGGGGCGCGATTATAGCGGGTGTTCGGCGCCGCCCCGGACAAATGGTTCGAATCAGGGCCGCTGCGCGCCGCCTGCGGGCGCTGCGCTGTCGTCCCCGATGCTCAACCCCAGGCTGCGCAGGAACGTCTCGACCGCGTCGGTGTAGGGCCCGGGTTTGCCGAGATCGGCATTGATCTCGCCATGGCTGCGGTTTTCCCTGCGCACCGAAGCGCGCGTACCGAACGAGACGGCCTTGTCGACGTAGGCTTGCGCCTGGTCGCAGGAATTCGCTCGCCGCGCCGAGCAGATCGCGAGGATCGGCGCACCGCGCTGGGCGAGCTGCGCGAGCGGCGAGACCGCTTTCCACTGCGCGGGGTCCTGGCCGAACGCGCGATCGTAGAGAGCGAAATGACGATCCCGCATAATCGCCGTCACGTCGAGCGCACCGCTGTCGAGCAGCACGCTGCCGAGCCACGGAGCTGCACCGGCCTTCGTCGCGATTGTCGGCGCGGAATCGAGCAACGCGACGAGATGCGCGCCGGCCGAGTGTCCCATGAGGACGAATTTCCTCGCATCGCCACCCCATTCCCGCGCGTGGCGCTGGGCGAACGCGACCGCCGCGGCGAGGTCCCGCGCTTCGGTTTCGACTGATACCGCGGGGACCATGCGGTAGTTCGTCGTGATGAAGATGAATCGCCGCGGCAGCCAGCGTCTGACCTTCTCGTCGACGACCCGCGCCATGCCCTTGTCGCCGCGCGTCCAGCCGCCGCCGTGCACCATAAAGATGACCGCAGCCGCCTTCGCGCCGGCCGGCACGTAGACGTCGAATTTCTGCGCGGGATCGCTGCCGTAGGCGACGTCGCGTAGCACGCGCGCGCCGGCAGGAAGCGCCGATCGCGCGTCGCTGCCGCCGCCGCCAACGTCTTCGAGATCGCCGCGATCACGCGCCTGCACGATCTCGCGATATGCCGAACGCGCGGCGAAGACGCCGCCGCTCGAAAGCACGCTCGCCGCAGCGACGAGCATCATTGCCGACAATCGCGCGCCAGGACTCATTGTTCGGCTCCGCTGATCGAATCTGGTTTGCATTGACGGCAACGCACGAATGCGCCAAGCGTGCACGTCAGCACAGGACTTCTTGGCCCGACCGCTTATTGATGCCGCGGCGTCTGGCATCGATATTCATGGCCGGCCGAGCGCGATGCGTGCCGCCGCACGCCAGCCGCTCGCCGCGCGCAAGTCGTGCTTGCGCCCCGACCCCGTGCGCGGCGGCAGCGGACTCGGCCTGCCGATCGTCGAACACAGCGCAAGCATCGACGCGCTGATCGGCTGCCACTATGCGTACAGCTGCACGCTGCGCCGTGCAGCTGCATCGCTTTGCCGTGTTCGGCGCAGAGCAACGCGTCTCGCTGTACACGAAGTGGCACCACGCTCGCGAGGTCACTCCGCGCGCCAACTATGCGACACTTGGCGCATGCCGATTGCCGCGATTGCCCTCCTTTCGATCGTCCTGTATCTCGTTTCGGCCGCCGCGCTCGCGGCGCCGCTGCTGCACCGCCGTGCGCTGCCGCTCGCCCTCGGACTCGGCCTCGCGGCGCTCGCGGTCATCGCCCACTTCGCTATCCTCGCGTTCGCCCACCGCGGCGGCGTCGACCTGCATTTCTTCGCCGCGCTGTCTATCGTCGGCGCCTGCATTGCCGCGCTGTGCCTGCTCGTCAACCTGAGCCGTCCGGTCGCGACGCTCGGCGTGATCGTGTTTCCGCTCGCGGCATTGCTGCTCGGCATCGACGTATTCGTCGCGCCGTCGACTCAGCCGCTGCCGCTCGAGTGGCAGATCAAGCTGCACGTGATCTTCGCGCTGCTCGGCTATAGCGTGCTGACCCTCGCCGCGCTGCTCGCGATCCTGCTCTGGCTGCAGGAACGCGCACTGCGCGCGCGGCGCCTGGACGGCCTCGTGCGCGCGCTGCCGCCGCTGACGCTGACCGAGGCGTTGATGTTCCGACTGATCGCCGCGGGATTCGTGCTGCTGACGCTGACCCTCGTCACTGGCGTGCTGTTTGTCACCAACCTGTTCGACCAGCACCTCGCACACAAGACCGTCCTGTCGATCGCCGCGTGGCTCGTATTCGGCACGCTGCTGTTCGGGCGCTGGCGCTATGGCTGGCGCGGCAGCCGCGCCGTGCAGCTCACGCTCGCGGGAATGATGCTGCTGCTGCTCGCTTTCTTCGGCAGCCGGCTCGTGCTCGAACTGCTGCTCAAGCGCGTGGCCTGATAAAGATGGCCCGAAGCCGCGTTAGCGCCAGGCCGGTGGCGCCAATCGATCCAGCTGATCCGACGCTACGTTCAGCCGATCGCGTCGAGCGCATCGCGCAGCCGGTCGACGGCGATAATCTGCATGTCGCCGATGCGCGCCAGATTCGATTTGGCATGCCTTGGCGCGTTCGCCTTCGGCACGATCGCTCGCAGGAAGCCATGCGTCGCCGCCTCGCGCAGGCGTTCTTCGCCGTTCGGCACGGGTCGAATCTCGCCAGACAGGCCGACCTCGCCGAATACGACGAGCTTGTCGGGCAGCGGCTTGTCGCGGAAACTCGATAGCACCGCGAGCAGCACGGGCAGGTCTGCTGCGGTCTCCTGCACGCGGATGCCGCCGACGACGTTGACGAATACGTCCTGATCGTAGACCGCGGCGCCGCCGTGGCGATGCAGTACCGCGAGCAACATCGCGAGGCGGTTCTGCTCGAGGCCGAGCGTGACCCGGCGGAGATTGCCGAGCGACGACTGGTCGACCAGCGCCTGCACCTCTACGAGCAGCGGTCGCGTGCCTTCGCGCGTGACCATCACGGCGCTGCCAGGCGTCGGTTCGCCATGCGCGGAGAGGAAAATTGCCGACGGGTTCGGCACCTCGCGCAGGCCCTTGTCGGACATCGCGAACACGCCGAGCTCGTTGACCGCACCGAAGCGGTTCTTGAACGCGCGCAGCACGCGGAAGCGCGAGCTTGGCTCGCCTTCGAAATAGAGCACCGCGTCGACCATGTGCTCGAGCACGCGCGGACCCGCGATGCCGCCCTCCTTCGTGACATGGCCCACGAGGAAGATGCTCGTGCCGGTCTCCTTGGCGAAGCGCACGAGGCGCGCGGCCGATTCGCGTACCTGACTCACCGAACCCGGTGCGGCGGTCAGCGTCTCGGTCCAGATCGTCTGGATCGAATCGATCACGAGCACGCGCGGCGCGTCGGACTGCGCGCTTTCGAGAATGCGCTCGACGCACGTCTCGGCGAGGCAGCGCAGCGGTTCGAGCGGCAACCCGAGTCGATGCGCGCGCGCGGCAATCTGCGCGAGCGATTCCTCGCCGCTGACGTAGAGCGAACGCATCGACGCGCCGAGCGCACCGAGCGTCTGCAGCAGCAGCGTCGACTTGCCGATGCCCGGGTCGCCACCGACGAGCACGACCGAACCGTCGACGAGCCCGCCGCCGAGTACGCGGTCGAGTTCGCCGATGCCGATGCGCGTGCGCGTCTCCGACTCCGCGGCGACCGCGGTCAGCGGCGTGATCGCCGCGGCAGCTGCACCCGCATAGCCTGAGCGCCGCGGCGCGACGGCCTTGCCGCCCGCCGATTCGAGCACGAACTCGGACAACGTGTTCCACGCGCCACAGGCCTCGCACTGGCCCTGCCACTTGTTGTGCTCGGCGCCACACTGGTTGCAGACGTATGCTGTTTTTGCTTTTGCCATGCACGCATTCTACGGCGCGCGGCGTCTCAGCGGATGCGACGAAGCGTCAACTAAGGTCGCGACGCTATGCGACCCGACCCTAGCGTTTCGCGGGCGGCGGCGCGCTCGCGAGCAACACGCCAACCGCGCGCGTGCGCGGATGTTCCTCGCCGAGCACGCGCGAGAACACCCCGCGGGCCTCCGTGCGCAACGCGGTGGCCTCATCTGCATTGGCCTCGAGCGCCAGGATTTCGGCGAGCAGCAGGTCGACGTCGCCGAGGTGCGCGCTGCGCGCATATTTGCCCGCGGCGAGATCAGCGCGCGCGGCGCGCGCCTCTGTTTCCGCCTCCGCGAGGTTGCCGTGCGCCGCCAGCGCGCGCGCGCGCGCGGCTTGCGCCCACTGCAGCTGGCCGTCGCCACCCGTCGACGAGGTGCCGAGAACCGCGATGCTCTCGCGCAGCGTCGCTTCTGCCTCGGGCAGGTTCAGCGCGGACTCCACGAGGCCGAGCTTCAACAGCGTGCGCCCCCGGCCCGGGTACTTCGCCGCGCCGACGATGCGCACGCTCTCGCGCAGCAGTTTCAGCGCCTCGCTGTTGTCGCCGACCCGGAAGTGCGCGAAGCCGAGGTTGCCCGTGGCGACGCCGAGCATGACCGCATCGTTGCCCAGCGTCGCCAGCGCCATCGCGACGATCGGCGTCAGCGTCGCGATCGCGTCGGCGGCCTCGCCTCTCTCGAGCTGCGCGATGCCGAGCATGTTGTCGACGTAGATGCGCCGCGCGTGGGTCGGGCCGAGCAGCTTCATGAGCATCTTGTGCGACTCGACCGCGAGCAGCTTCGCCTCGCCGTACTGTTCGATGTCGTAGGAATCCGCGGCGAGGTTCATCAGATCCATCGCGATGTCCGGGCTCTCGTCGCCATCGATGGCCCTGCGCTCGGCGATGACGCGCGAATGCAGCTCGTGGGCCGCAGCATGGTCGCCCATCTGGTTGTCGAGCTTCGCGATGCCGGTCAGCAGGCTGATGTGCTCGCGACGCCACTTCTCGCCGCCCTCGCGCAGCAGCAGCTCACCTTCGGTGAAGGCCTTCATCGCCGCACTGGCATCGCCGAGGTTGGAGTTGGCGATGCCGAGGTCCGCGAGCGCCGAACCGAGCGCCGCGCTGGCCGGATGATGCGCACGCAGCGCGGAGATGTTCGTGTCGAGCACCTCGCGCGCCTTTGCGTATTCGCCGAGCTTGAGTAGCACGCCTGTGATGTCCTGGCGCAACTCGATCTGCACCTCGGGTTCGTCGCCGAAATCGCGGTCGACGCGCAGCAGCGCATTTTCTAGCGCGCGCGCGGTGTTGCCCTGCGCGCCGCGGTTGACGCTGAACGGGTTCGTGTCCAGGATCAGACTGGCGAGAAACGCCTTGCTGCGCTCGGCGCGATCCGCCTGACGCCTCGCCTCGTTGCCCATGACGACGATTGTCGTGATGCCGACCAGCGCCGCGACGCTGAACAGCATGCTGAGCGCCACGCCGACTCGGTGCCTGCGCACGAACTTGCGCAGGCGATAGCGGCGGCTGTCCGGGCGCGCGAGGATCGGCCGATGATCGAGATAGCGGCGCACGTCGTCGGCGAACGCCTGCACCGACACGTAGCGCTCCGCGGGACCCTTCTTGAGTGCCGCACCGAGGATCGTGTCGAGGTCGCCGCGCAGCTCGCGCCGCAACTGCTCGGCGGTCGTCGCCCTGCAGGCCGCGATGCGTTGCGTGTCCTCGCCGCGCGCACTCGTCGCGCTCGACAGGCGCCGCGGCTCGCCCTCCACGATCGCGCGCGCGAACTGCGCAGGCGTGGACAGCTCGTCGGCGTACGGACGGCGACCCGCGAGCAGCAGGTAGAGGACCACGCCCAGCGAATAGACGTCGGTCGTCACGGTGACCGACTTGCCCTCGAACTGCTCCGGCGAGGCGTACTCCGGCGTGAACGCCGCGCCCGCAGCGGTCGTCAGTTCGGTCATCTCCCCCGCAGCGGTGTCTCCACCGAGCAGCTTGGCGACGCCGAAGTCGAGCAGCTTCACCTCGCCGCCCTCCTGGACGAGGATGTTCGAAGGCTTCAGATCGCGATGCACGATCAGATGCGCGTGCGCGTAGGCCACCGCTTCGCATACCTGCAGGAACAGCGCGAGGCGCGTGCGTATGTCGGTCTGGTGTCGATCGCACCAGCGGTCGATGCGTTCGCCGTCTACGAATTCGAGCACGAGGTAACGCTGCCCGTCGGGCGCCTTGCCGACGTCGATCAGGCGCGCGATGTGCGGATGTTCGAGCTCGGCGAGGACGCGACCTTCGCGCGCGAAGCGTTGCTGCGCATAGCCGTCGAGTTCGGCGATGCGCAACAGCTTGATCGCGGAAACTCCGCCGTGCAGACCATCGCAACGCCGGCCCAGCCACACCTGGCCCGCTCCGCCTACGCCGAGCAGGCGCTCGAGCTTCCACGCGCCGAACTGACGCCCGCTGAGATCGCCGATCGTCATTTCGTCTTCGTCGATGCCCGCGTCGGACAACGCGCCGGCATCGAGGAAGTGTGCAGCGTCGGCCGCAGCGTCGGCGGCGATCAGCTTGAGCAGGCGCGCGTGGTCGAGCGGCGACTCCGTGGCGAGCCTCGAGAGCAGCGCCGGGCGTTCGGCTGCCTCTGCATCGAGCCAGCGCTCGAAATTGTCCAGCGCCGACTGCGGCGCGGTGTGGGGGTCCTCGAGCGCCGTCTTTTCCATACCGTTGCGGATCACGCTACACCCAACCATGCAGTTTGATGCAAAGGACGCGAAGCGGCCGGCAAACGAATCACGCCGCCGCGCGACGGACGGCTAGCGCAGCTGTGCGTAGA
Source organism: Rudaea sp. (assembly GCA_040005435.1). Classification (GTDB taxonomy): domain Bacteria; phylum Pseudomonadota; class Gammaproteobacteria; order Xanthomonadales; family Rhodanobacteraceae; genus Rudaea. The sequence goes on from JBDTYX010000112.1 coordinate 9,788, forward strand.
GGAACGCGCGCGCCTTGCGCCAGTCGCGCTTCACCGTCGGCAGCGAGACTTCGAGAATCACCGCGATGTCCTCCTCGCGCAGCCCGGCGAAATAGCGCATCTCGACGACGCGAAAAGCACGCTCGTCCTCGGCTTCGAGTGCGCGCAACGCCTGCTCGACGTCGCTCAGCGAATTCTCTGTGAAGATCGATTCGCCGATGTTGCCGGTCAGGGTCAGCGCGGGAACGTTGCCGCCGCGCTTCTGCGCGCCGCGTTCGCGAACGTAGTCGACGATGACGCTGCGCATCACGCGCGAGGCGTATGCGAAGAATACGCGGCGGTTCGTGTCCGGCAGGTTGCCCTGCCCGCTGAGCCGGAGGTAGGCCTCGTGCAGCAGCCCTGGCGCATCGAGCGTCATCGTGCCTGCGCGCGAAAGATGGCCCTGGGCGAGACGCATCAGCATCGGATAGAGGACGCGGTAGAGCGGCTCGCGCGCCGACGCGTCACCCGCAGCCGCGCGCTGCAGCAGCTGCGTGACCTCGCTGGGAATCGCCGCCTGTTCCGCTAGTTGCCCCACTGCCATGCCCCCAGACCCCGTTGGCGGCCGTTGCTCTTGGCCGCCGTGGCGAACACCATCGCATAAACCGAGCGCCTATCGTCGCGATTGGGTCTCGACCCGACTGTCAGCTGCGTCACATTTTCGCAGATGCGCGCGCGAGCCTAGCATCTATTGCGCTTGCGGGCG
>JBDTYX010000322.1:0-3114 GCA_040005435.1 Rudaea sp.
TTCTTCGCCGACCGCCAGGACAAGACGGTCATCGAGCGCATGGAGGCGTTCATCAGCGCGCCGTTCGAACGCATCGACTACACCGAGGCCGTCGAAATCCTCAAGAAATCCGGACAGAACTTCGAGTATCCGGTCGAGTGGGGCCACGACCTGCAGACCGAACACGAGCGCTATCTGACCGAGAAGCACGTCGGCCGTCCGGTCGTCGTGATGAACTACCCGGAAGGCATCAAGGCGTTCTACATGCGCCTCAACGACGACGGGCGCACCGTCGCGGCGATGGACGTGCTCGCGCCGGGAATCGGCGAGATCATCGGCGGGTCGCAGCGCGAGGAACGCCTCGACTACCTCGACCGGCGCATGGCGCAGTTCAAGCTCGACCCCGCGCACTACCAGTGGTACCGCGACTTCCGCCGCTACGGCACGGTTCCGCACGCAGGCTTCGGGCTCGGCTTCGAGCGGCTCGTCGTATATATCTGTGGCCTGTCGAACATCCGCGACGCGATCCCCTACCCGCGCGTTCCGGGCTCCGCTGAATTCTGATCCGCGCAAGAACCCCGCAAACGGAGTCGCCGTGAACACCGCATCCCTGCTTCGATCGGTCACCCTGTTCGACGGCTTCTCGGATGAAGACCTGTTCGTACTGGCCCCCGCGATGGTCTTGCGCGACTTCGCGGTGGGCCAGACCGTCTTCAGCCAGGGCGATCCCGCGGGGATGATGTACATCATCGAATCGGGCCAGGTGGACATCCGCCTCGGCGTCGATGCCACGACCGAGATCCAGCTGCGCGAATGCGGCGCGGGCGAATTCTTCGGCGAGCTGTCGATGTTCGACGGCAAGCCTCGCAGCGCGACGGCGCGCGCAGCGGTTGCCAGCACGCTGCTCGAGCTGAAGCACGTCGACCTCAACCTTTTCCTCGAGCAGCGCCCGCATGCTGCCGCCGCGCTGCTGCGCACGGTCAGCGGACACCTGCGCGAGACCAACGCGCTGCTGTCGACGCGGGCGGCCACCAATGTCAATGAGGAATTCGACCGCAACCTGACCTGGAGCGACCGCGTCGCCGATGTCGTCGCCGAGCTCAACGGCAGCTGGAAGTTCATTCTGCTGATCCTGCTGATCACAGGACTGTGGTGCCTGTTCAATAGCAACGTCGTCTCTGCGACGCCGCCCGATCCGTATCCCTACCAGTTCTACAACCTCGCGCTCGCGATCCTCGTGGGCTTGCAGGGGCCACTGATCGTCATGAGCCAGAATCGCCAGTCGCGCAAGGATCGTGCGCGCGCGGACGCCGACTATCGCGTCAACGTCAAGAACGAAGTCAACATCGAGACGCTGCTGCGCGAACTGCGCGATCTGCGCGCCGAACTAAGACGCGGCCGCGGCGCCTGATCGCTTTGACCGCGCGCGGCTTCGCGCAATATTCTCCGCGCTGCGGGCGCCCCCGCGCGGCGGGAGTGGCGGCAACCATCGTCGGGAAACATGCATGAATGTCTTGCTGCACGCGCGAAGATCGATCGCCGCTTCACCCGAGGCGGTCTACGCGCTTTCGCTCGACTGCGAACGCTTCCCCGCCCTGTTTACCGGATTCGGGCCGATACCGGGGCTGCGCCGCATCTCGCTGCACGGCCCGCTCGCAGTCGGCGCTACGCGCGACGTCGAGGACAACGCGGGGCTCGTGCTGCGCGAACGCATCGATGCGCTCGAGCCCGGTCTCCGCCACGCCTACACGTTGTCCGGTCTGCATCCGCCGCTGGCGTGGCTCGCGCGCGAGGGCCGCGCGGACTGGCGCTTCGTCGCGGCGAACGCCGGCACCCGGGTCGACTGGAGCTACGACTTCGCGTTGACGACCCCGCTCGCTTGGCCGCTCGCTGCGCCGCTGCTGCGTATCTTCATGCGTGGTGCGATGCAGCGTTGCCTCGACGCGATGGCGCGCTCGCTCGAATCCGCTCGCGCCGGCTGATCCGATGGAACAGTGGATCCTGCTCGGCATGGGCCCCGTATTCATCGCCTGCATCGCGCTCGAGGCCTGCTATTGGCGCAGGCGCGACGCGCGGATCTACAGCTGGGTCGACACGTTCTCGAACGCCGGCCTCGCGCTGATGCACCAGGCGTCCGACGCAGTCGCGTGGCTGCTGGTGATCGGTGTCTACTATCTCGTCTACCGCTATCGCATGTTCGATCTGCCGACGAACGCCTGGACGATCGCGGGCCTCTTCCTCGCTCAGGATTTCTTTTATTACTTCTTCCATCGCGCGAGCCACCGCATCCGCTGGATGTGGGCCTCGCACGTGACCCACCACTCGTCGGAACGACTCAACCTGTCGACCGCATTCCGCCAGAGTCTCACCTACCCGATCTCGGGCATGTGGTTGTTCTGGCTGCCGCTGGCCTTCATCGGCTTCGCCCCGAAGAACATCGTCGCGGTCGTCGCGATCAACCTCGGCTTTCAGTTCTTCGTCCACACGCAGGCGATCGGCAGGCTCGGCTGGATCGAGAAAATATTCAACACGCCCTCGCATCACCGCGTGCACCATGCGCGCAACGCGAAGTACCTCGACCGCAACTACGCGGGCGTGCTGATCGTCTGGGACAAGCTGTTCGGCAGCTTCGTCGAGGAGGACCCCGCAGTGCCGTGCGAATACGGCATCGTCGGTCACGGCGATGGCGGCTGGAGCCGCAGCCACAACCCGCTGAAGCTGACATTCCACGAATGGATTGCGATGCTGCGCGACGCCGCTCATGCGGGCAACCTGCGCGGCGTTCGGACGCAGTTGTTCGGACCGCCCGAGCGCGCGCGCTCGCATCCCGCGAGCGATCCGCGCCTCGGCCCGAGCCGCGACGCGCAATCCGCCGACGCGGTGTAAACTCGAACGACGACACTGGCGACGGTCGAGACGCCGCCCCTCACGAGACGCGACCGTGAAAGACCCGGCCTACGAAGAAAAATGGTGGATCGCCTCGCTCGGCGATGTGCTGGTGTGGGCGCGCATGCGCATCCTCGACTCCGGCGTCGCCGAGGTGTTCAACGCGGAGGGCGAGACGCTGCGCTACGACGATGAGGACGCCGCGCACAACGCGTTGCTCGACGCCGAGTTCCGCATATTCGACGGGCT
>JBDTYX010000323.1:0-3105 GCA_040005435.1 Rudaea sp.
TGCTCGACCTGCAGGCGCGTGTTGATCTCCATGAAATAGAAATCGCCACCCTTGCCGACGATGAACTCGACGGTGCCCGCGTTGACGTAGCCGAGCGCTTTTCCCGCAGCGATCGCGGCGTCGCCCATCTTCGCGCGCAGCGCGGGCGTGACGAACGGCGAGGGCGTCTCCTCGAGAACCTTCTGGTAGCGGCGCTGCGCAGAACATTCGCGCTCGTTCAGGTGCACGATGTTGCCGTGGCCGTCGCCGAAGATCTGGAATTCGATGTGGCGCGGTTCCTCGATGTAGCGTTCGATCAGCACGCGGTCGCGGCCGAACGCGTTCTTCGCCTCGCGCTGGCAGGACTCGAGCGCGGCGGCGAATTCGCCTGCGGCGCGCACGACGCGCATGCCCTTGCCGCCGCCGCCGTACGCGGCCTTGATCATCAGCGGGAAGCCAACCCGCGCGGCCTCTCGCGCGAGCAGGTCGGGGTCCTGATCCTCGCCGGTATAGCCCGGCACGACCGGCACGCCATGGCCCGCCATCAGTTCCTTCGCGCCGGCCTTCGAGCCCATCTTGCGCATCGAGGCTGCGCTGGGGCCGATGAACACGAGGCCTGCGTTCTCGACGGCTTCGGCGAAATCGGCGTTCTCTGACAGGAAGCCGTAGCCGGGATGGATCGCCTGCGCGCCCGCGCGCTTGGCGACCTCCAGGATCGTGTCGCCGCGCAGGTATGAGTCCGCCGGGCGTGGTCCGCCGATTGGCCATGCGGAATCGGCGAGGCGCACGTGCTGCGCCTCGGCGTCGGCCTCGGAATACACCGCGACGGTCTCGATGCCGAGACGCCGGCAGGTACGCATAACGCGGCAGGCAATCTCGCCGCGATTGGCGATCAGGACTCTGGCGAACATGCGGTGCTCGGCGCGGGACGCGGTCATCTAGGCAGTGTGGCAGACCGCTTCGACGTTGTGGCCGTCGGGATCGAGGATGAACGCGCCGTAGTAGGTATCGTGGTAAAGCGGACGCAGGCCCGGCGGACCGTTGTCCTCGCCGCCCGCGGCGAGTGCGGCCCGGTAGAACGCGTCGACGGTAGTGCGATCGGGCGCCGCGAAAGCGATGTGCAGCTTGCCGCGCAGCCAGCCGTCGCCGTTGCCGAGCCAGAACCAGGGCCGTCCCTCGCTGCCGTAGCCGACGTGCGCGTGGCCGCCGGTCATCTCTTCGGTGACCTCCATGACGATGCCGATCCCGAGCGGCGCGAGCGCGGCGTCGTAGAACCGCTTGCTGCGGGCCAGGTTCGAAACCGTGAAACCGATGTGATCGAAGCGTGTGCTGACCGACATGTCGCCTCCTTCATTCAATCCAGTGGGGCTTGCGCTTTTCGAGGAATGCCGCGACGCCTTCCTGCCCCTCGGCCGAGGCGCGCAGTCGCGCGATGAGGGCCGCGTTGTCGCGGTCCACGCCCGCCGCCTGCGCCTCGCCGAAGCCCGCGACGCGCAGCGCGAGCGCCTTGCCTTCGCGCTGCGCGACGGGTCCGCCCTTGCCGAGCAGTTCCAGCTGCCTGTCGACCGCGGCGTCGAGGTCGTCGATCGTGGCGATCTCGTGGACGAGGCCGATACGCTGGGCTTCGCGCGTGTCGATCGTCTCGCCGCTCATGAACAGCCGGCGCGCCGCTCGCAGACCGATCGCCGCGATGACATGCGGCGATATGACCGCGGGCACGAGGCCGAGCTTGACCTCGCTGAGCCCGAACTTGGCGCTGTCCGCGGCGACCGCGATGTCGCAGCACGCGATCAGGCCGACGCCGCCGCCGAACGCCGCGCCGATGACGCGCGCGATCGTCGGCTTCGGCAGAAAATTGAGCGTGCGCATGAGAGCGGCGAGGCGTTCGGCGTCCGCGCGGTTGTCTTCCTCGCTGGCCTTCGCCATGCGCCGCATCCACGCGAGGTCGGCGCCAGCGGAGAACGAGGCGCCGTTGCCGGTCAGTACTACCGCGCGCACGCCCGGGTGGGCGCCCATCCGTGCGAGGGCGTCGGTGAGGTCCGCGATCAGCGCATCGTCGAATGCGTTGTGCAGATCGGGCCGGTTGAGCGCGATTCGCGCGACGCGATGCTCGATGACGATTTGCAGCGTGTCGGACATCGCGTGCGCTCCACGTGGGCTGACAATGATAGCGTCTGCGCCCGCTTGCCGACAGGGCGCGCGCGCTGGGCCGCTTTGTTAGACTTGTCAGTAACCCGAACGGAACATCCGCATGTCACTGTTGCGCGTCTACATGCGAGTTTTGGCGCTGCTCGCACCGGAAAAATGGCTCGCGATCGCGCTGGCGCTCGCCAATCTTGCGCTCTCGTCGGTGTTCTTCCTCGAACCCGTGCTGTTCGGCAAGGTCGTCGATGCGCTCGGCGCGAACGGCCACCGCGAAGCGTGGCACTACATCCTCATGTGGGCCGGCGTCGGCCTCGGCGGCGTCGTCGCGAGCGTCTGGGTCTCGCTGTTCGCCGACCGCCTGGCACATCGTCGCCGACTCGCGGTGATCGCGCAGTTCTTCGAGCATTCGATCGCCCTGCCGCTGTCGTTCCACGGCCAGCATCACACGGGCCGCCTGCTGCGCATCATGCACGCGGGCAGCAGCAACCTGTTCAGCCTCTGGCTAGGATTCTTCCGTGAGCACCTGGCGACGCTGCTGTCGATCATCATCATGGTGCCGTGGACGCTATCGACGAACTGGAAGCTCGGCCTGCTGATGATCGGGCTGATGACGAGCTTCGCGGTATTCAACACGATCGCGATGCGGCGGACGCACAAGGCGCAGGGCGAAGTCGAGGAACTGCACCACGAGATCTCGGAGCGTGCGGGCGACGTTTTCGGCAACGTGCTCGTCGTGCAGAGCTACGCGCGCCTGAGTGCCGAGGTGAAGGCGATCCGCGACATGATGAAGAAGGTGCTCGCGGCGCAGTATCCGGTGCTGCGCGGCTGGGCGTGGTTGTCGGTGGCCAACCGCGCCGCATCCACGCTCACTATCGTCGCGATCTTCGCGCTAGGTGCGCAGCTCAACGCAAAGGGCGAGGTAACGGTCGGCGGCATCGTCACGTTCGTCAACTTCGCGATGCTGCAGATCGGCAAGCTCGA
>JBDTYX010000113.1:0-10442 GCA_040005435.1 Rudaea sp.
CCGCCGCGAACAAGGCTGCACGCATCACGCATCTGAGCGCGGAAGGCCGGCCTCGCATGGTCGATGTCGGCCGCAAGCCGGTCAGCGCTCGCTCGGCCGAGGCGCAGGTGACCGTGCGCTTTCCGATCGCGGTCGCCGACGCGCTGCGCGCGGGCGGCATGCGTGCGAAGAAGGGTCCCGTGATCGACACCGCGATCATCGCGGGCACGCTCGCCGCGAAGCGCACGCACGAGCTGATCCCGTTCTGTCACCCGCTCGCGATCGAGCGTTGCGATATCTCGATCGACTTCGTCTCCGCGAACGAGCTTCTGGTCCATGCGGTCGTCGCCGTCTCGCACAAGACCGGCGTGGAGATGGAGGCCCTGACCGCCGCGTCGATCGCCGCGCTGACAATCTACGACATGTGCAAGGCGCTTTCGCATGAGATCGTAATCGACGCACTGCACCTCGTCGAGAAGTCCGGCGGCAAGCGTCGCGTGCGCAAGGGACGCGTGGTGCTGTGAATCTGCGCGTGCTGTATTTCGCGTCGATGCGCGATCACGCCGGTGTCGATGCAGAGCGCGTGACTACCGTCGCGAAGGATGCGCGCGGCCTCTTCGGCGAGCTGCGCGCGCGCCACGGCTTCGTGCTCGATGCGGCGCGCCTGCGCGTCGCGATCAATGGCGCGTTCGCATCGTGGGAGCAGGTGCTGCGGGACGGCGATGAGGTCGTCTTCATGCCGCCGGTCTCGGGCGGCTAGCGCGGATGATCGGCATCTCGCGCTTCGCGCTCGTCGAGGCCTCGATCGATGGCGTCGCGCTCGGTCGCGACCTCGCACGCCCGGACGCGGGCGCGTGCGTGACGTTCGAAGGCTGGGTGCGCGACCACAACGATGGTCGCAGGGTGCTGCGGCTCGACTACCAGGCCTACGCGGCGCTCGCGGCCAACGAAGGTGAAATCATCCTCGCGGAGGCTGTGCGGCGCTTCGCGGTCGCGGAGGCGCGCTGCGCGCATCGGACAGGATCGCTCGCGATAGGCGACCTGGCGGTGTGGGTCGGCGTCAGCGCCGCGCATCGGGGTGCCGCGTTCGACGCGTGCCGCTTCATCATCGACGAGGTGAAGCTGCGCGTGCCGATCTGGAAGAACGAGCACTATGCCGACGGCGAGTCCGGATGGTTGCACCCCGACAACACGCCGGTAAGTCGCTGAGCCAACCACGCGTTCATCGCTCAACTCTCGGACGCGCGACCTTCGGCTTGCGCTGGCGGCTGGACGGCCTGCTCGTGCGCTCTTGCGCGCGCGCGCTCGCGGCGAGGATCGCACGGCGAGCGAAGCCGAGGAGGCGCTCGCTGTCTTCGAGCACGTCGGCGGGCACCTCGAAGAAGCGGCGTACGTCGACGCGCCTGCTCTTTGTGTCGTAGCAAAAGCAGCGGCTGCCGAGACTTTCATATTCGGGCCGCGAGAGATCGTCGACCGCGAAGTACAGGCTGCCGCGCATGATCATCGCGAACAGCAATCCTTCGCACTTGAGGCTGAGGCCGCCGAAGAAGCGTGCGCATGCGACCGTGCCGATCGGTGCGAGTTGCTCGACGATGAACGAGGCGAATCCGGAGTTGTCGTCACCCATGCCCGCCGCCAGTTGCTCGAGAGAGGGTGGCAGTCCCGTCAGCGGCATCCCGGCACCCGAATCATTCACTACCGTTGCTGCCTTCCGGCCCTGGCGGGATTTGCAAACTATCGTCGCGGGAGAACCAACGGGACCGCCATTGAAGCCGCGGAGGTGGTTGCCTCCATAAAACTGTGTGAATCTGGCGGAGAGAGCGGGATTCGAACCCGCGAAGCGGGTATAAGCCGCTTACACACTTTCCAGGCGTGCTCCTTCAACCGCTCGGACACCTCTCCGGAATCCCGCACCGACATGACCGTCACGCATCGATGCAAGGGGCGGCGAGAATACAGTACGGGCGGCGCGCGTACAAGGTTCGCGGTGCGGCTGGCCCCTGCTCGTCCAAGTTGGCACAATCACTTTGTCAGGATTACTCCGTCAAGATCAGTCTTGGCACAATCGTTCTTGTCACTCACGTTTCGTCCGATCGAGCCAGCAGATGTCCTATCAAGTTCTCGCGCGCAAGTGGCGGCCCAGGAAGTTCTCCGAACTGGTCGGCCAGGAACACGTCGTGCGCGCGCTGTCCAACGCCCTCGATTCCGGGCGCATGCATCACGCGTTTCTGTTCACCGGTACGCGCGGCGTGGGCAAGACCACGATCGCGCGCATCTTCGCGAAGTCGCTGAACTGCGAGCGCGGGCAGTCCTCCCAGCCCTGCGGCGAATGCTCGGCTTGCGTCGACATCGACGTCGGCCGCTTCATGGACATGCTCGAGATCGACGCCGCGAGCAACACCGGCGTCGATGACGTGCGCAGCGTGATCGAGAACGCGCAATACTCGCCCTCGCGCGGGCGCTACAAGGTGTACCTGATCGACGAGGTGCACATGCTGTCCAAGAACGCGTTCAACGCGTTGCTGAAGACCCTGGAGGAACCGCCCGCGCACGCGATATTCCTGCTCGCGACGACCGATCCGCAGAAGCTGCCGATAACGGTGCTGTCACGCTGCCTCAAGTTCAATCTCAAGCGGTTGCTGCCCGAGCAGATCAGTACGCAGATGAATCGCATCCTCGAGGCGGAGGGCATCGCGTTCGAGGGTGCTGCGCTCGCGGAACTCGCGCGCGCCGCCGACGGATCATTGCGCGATGGCCTGTCGCTGCTGGACCAGGCGATCGCGTACGGCGCCGGCAGCGTACGCGCCGACGAGGTGCGCGCGATGCTCGGTACGATCGAGGTCGGCCAGGTGTACGCGCTGCTGCAGGCGGCGCACGCGGGCGACGGCACGACGCTGCTGCGCGAGGTCGACCAGCTCGCCGAATTTTCTCCGGACTACGCAGGCGTGCTCGACGAGGTCGCAGGCGTGCTGCACCGGGTGCAGCTCAAGCAACTGGTCAAGGATTATGCGGGCGAGGGCGCCGATACGGGCGTCGACGCGCTCGCCGTTGTGCTCTCCGCAGAGGAGACCCAGCTTTTCTATCAGTTCGCGATCGTGGGCAGGCGTGACCTGCCGCTCGCGCCGACGCCGCGTGCCGGTTTCGAGATGACGCTGCTGCGCATGCTCGCGTTCCGCCCGGAAGACGCCGCGCAACCTTCCGCCGGTGCGCCGCCCGCGGCGCGTCCGGCCCCGGCGCCCGCGCCCGCGCCACGCGCACCGGCAAGTGCGGCGGCGAGGGCGCTCGCGGTCGCGCCGCCAGCGGCGGACACCCGCGCCGCTCCGCTGCAGGGGCGTGCGCCGAGCCCGCCGCCAGCGGTTGCAGTCGCCGCCATCGTGGCAGACGCACCGACGCCCAGGCTTGCGACCGATGCGAGCGACTGGGCGACGATGATCGAAGCGGCCGGACTCAAGGGGCCGGTCGGCCAGCTCGCCCAGCACGCGAGCCTGATAGCGGTCGAGCAGAACGTCATTCGACTTGCGTTGAAGCCGACGCACGAGCATTTCAATGCGCCACCGCTGGTCCAGGTGATGGAGGAGAAGCTCGGCACGGTGCTCGGTCGCTCGATCAAGGTGCGCTTCGAGAAGGCGGTCGCAGATACGCTGGCCGAGGCGCCTGCAGAGGCCGCTGGCAGGGAGCGCACGGCGCGCCAGCAGGCCACTGAGCAGTCGATGAACGCAGATCCGATCGTGCAGGCGCTGGTCCGCGACTTCGACGCCCGGCTGATTCCCGAGTCGATCCGGCCGAACAAATAGCCCGCCAGCTGCGCACGGCCTCTTGAGGCGCGCAGCAACGGCCGCAACATCAGTGAACGAAGTCGTTCCATCCTAAACCATCTATTCAGCCGAGGTGCTTATGCGTGGTCCGATGGCGCAATTGATGCAGCAGGCGCAGCGCATGCAGGATGACCTGAAGCGCGCGCAGGAGGAACTCGCTGCGCTCGAGGTCACGGGTCAATCCGGCGGCGGGCTCGTGAGCGTCGCAATGAGCGGGCGCCACGAGGTGCGTCGCGTCGCGATCGATCGCAAGATGTTTGCCGACGATCCCGAGATGACCGAAGACCTGATCGCCGCGGCGTTCAACGACGCGGTCAACAAGGTCGCGGAGGAGAGCAAGAGGCGCATGGGCGACGTCGCGGGCGGCATGAATCTGCCGGACGGATTCAAGCTGCCGTTCTGATGGAACGCGAAGCGATGACGATGGCACAGGGGCGCAGCGTGCTCTCGGCGTGCAACGCGGCGACGCGGCATCTGGCGCGGTCGAGCCTGTAGCGCCGACGATGTCGAGTTCACCACTGCTCAACGAGTTGATCGACGCGCTCCGCTGCCTGCCCGGAGTCGGGGCGAAGACCGCGCAACGCATGGCGTTTCACGTGCTCGAACGCGACCGCGGCGGCGCGCGCAAGCTCGCGCAGAGCCTCTCGTCGGCCGTGGAGCGCATCGGCAACTGCACGCGCTGCCGGACTTTCAGCGAGGAGCCCGTCTGCGCGGTCTGCGGTGGCGCGCAGCGCGATTCCGCGCTGCTATGCGTCGTCGAGACCCCGGTTGAGCAGATCGCGGTGGAGCAGGCCACCGGCTATCGCGGCCGCTACTTCGTGCTGCTCGGCAGGCTGTCGCCGCTCGACGGCATGGGACCGAAGGAACTCGGTCTCGACCTGCTCGCGGCGCGTCTCGCGGAAGGCGAGATACGCGAGCTGATCGTCGCGACCAATCCGACCGTAGAAGGCGAGGCGACCGCGCACCTGCTGAGCCAGATAGCCAAGCGCGCGGGCGTGCGCGCGACGAGGCTCGCGCACGGCGTGCCGCTCGGCGGCGAGCTCGAATTCATCGACCGTGGCACCTTGGCGCATGCATTCGGCAGCAGGCAACTGCTCGGCGACTGATCGAGCGGATGAGGCAGCGGGATGATCCAAGCGGGATTTGCCGCAGCGGGGAGGCCCGGCAGGATTCGCGAAGCGGGACGGCGACAGCGGGACAGCGGGATAGCGGATCAACGGAGGCGGTCATGAGCGACACACTGTTTGGCAAGATCATTCGGCGCGAGATTCCGGCAGACATCGTATTCGAGGACGACGATGTGCTCGCGTTCCGCGACATTCATCCGCAAGCTCCGGTGCACGTGCTGTTCATTCCGAAGAAGGCGTTCGCGACGTTGAACGACGTCGATGCGGCGGACGCCGCACTGATCGGCAAGCTGTTTCTCGCCGCAACGTCTTGGGCAAAGCGCGAGGGATTCGCGGACGAGGGCTATCGCCTCGTGATGAATTGCAACGAAAACGGTGGCCAGACCGTGTTCCACATCCACCTGCATATCCTCGCCGGGCGGCAGATGCACTGGCCGCCGGGCTAGTCGATCAGCCGCCGTAACCGCCCACGGCTTGCGGCGAACGGTGATCGAAGTACGCAGGCGATTTCCAGGCGACAATGTCGTCGAGCGCGACGATAGGGACGCTCACGAGGCAATTTTGCGGATCCGAGCCACTGGCGTCACCGTGCCACGCGGCGTTCGGGTCACGACAGACTTCCGTGCCGGCCGCCGTGCTGCGTGTCGCCTCGAGCTTGCCGGTCAGCGTGACGACTGTGCCGGGACGGGTCTTGGTTGCGTCGAGAGTCTGCGGCTGGCAGGCGAGGAAACGCGGACCCGCGAGGCTGCCCGCGGGTGGGGCGGTACGCACCGGCCAGGCATTCGTCGAAGCTCCGTCTGCGAACGCGTCGGTTTCCTGCAATTGCCTTGCGTACCACAGAACGCGCCTGAATCCGTCTTGGTTGGACTCCTTGTCGTAAGGCGTGTGACTGTATTTCGTGATCGGGAAATAGGCGACCTCGAGGCACTGGCCCTGGTCGGTAGGATGCGCGCCGATCACGATGCCGCCCCAGCGCACCGCGCTGCCCGCGAGCGCTTGCGACCTGGCCTGCTCGATGCCGATCGACGAAGACTCAGCCGCGACCGGCGATGCGGCGAATGCGCACGCGGAGGAAGTGAGCGCGGCAATGACGATGACGATTGCGGCTCTCGCCATCATGGCTGTCTCCGAGATAGAGGAAAGTCGTGGAGGCGGAATCCTCAGGTCTTCGGCGGGCGCGGCTTGACGATCACGATCGGCGCGCGCGGCCCCCAATAGCCGTAACCGCCCCAGCCGAAGCACGATCCCCAGAATGGATCGCAGCCGGGTCCCAAGAACGGGTCGTAGTAGGAACCGACGAACTCGGCGCGCCGCGGCCACATGTAGACCTCGTCCGCGTCGACCTTCGCGAACGTGTAGTCGAACTCTCCGACCTTGTGCCGCTCGTTGCCGTTGAGCGCGCCTACGATCGTGATGTCGCGACCCTTGGCGTAGACCGCCGGGTCGAAGAAGCCGGCCTTGCAGGCGATGAAGCGCCCTTCGCTGTGGTCGCGACGATTCGGGCGCGCGTCCGGGTAAAGCTCGCGCGAGAGAATCTCGAAGCAGGTGGCGTTCGCGCGTGGCTCGACACGCAGGATCTCTCCGCCCCAGCGCACGCGCTGACTACCGGCGGGTTGGGTCGCCGCCTGTTGTGGCGTGATCGTCGCGAAGTTGGTTCCGACGAGCGAAGTCGGGACGCTTGCGCATCCTGCGGACAGTGCGACGGTGGTGATGGCGAGGGCGGCTGTGATGACGCGCATGGTGCTTCTCCGAAACGATGGACGCGCGGATGCGTTGTTGTGGACAACATCTTAGCCCTCTGGCGTGTCACCGATCGTTAAGAATTGCTAGCAATCAGCATCGATTCAGGCAGAAGCCGGCGGCCGCCAGCGGCGCACGCCACGGACGAACCCGGCAACGTCCTCGCTTGCAGGAAGCGCGCTCGCGTAGCGCAGGCCGATGTAGTCCGCGAGCAATGCGCGCGCGACGCGATCGCCCGCGCGGCGCGCGAGGTCGAGCGGGCCTTCCTGCGGGCTGCACGCGACTCCGGTGCGGGAGAGTTTGGCGCAGAGGCGCTCGTACGCGGCGTCGAGGGCATCGACGCGTCGCCGCGGCGTGCGCATGACCCAGAGCGCGCCGAACAGCAGCAACAGCGTGCCGGTGCCGATCAGCAGCGCGGTCAGCGTCCGGTAGTCGGCGCGCGGAATGCCGAGTGGCACCAGAAGATTCTGCTGACGCAGCGAATTGAATTGGACGATCACGCTGTTCCAGCCGCGATTGACCAGGTCGAATTGGTTGCGCAGGCCGCGCACCCAGTCAGACTGATACCACGGCAGCGAGGCACCCGCCGCGGCCGCCGCAGCCCCCGCGCCGAGTTCGATGCGCTGCGGGCTCACGGCGGCCGTCGGGTCGATGCGCACCCAGCCGCGCCCCGCGAGCCAGACCTCCGACCATGCGTGGGCATCGGACTGGCGCACGAGCAGGTAGTCCCCCGCGCTGTTGTAATAGCCGCCCTGATAGCCCGTGACGACGCGAGCGGGGATGCCCGCTGCGCGCATCAGGAAGACGAACGCGGCCGCGTAGTGTTCGCAGAACCCGCGTTGCGTCGAGAACAGGAAGTCGTCGATCGAGTCGCGCCCGAGCGCGGGCGGGGATAGCGTGTAGAAGAACTTGTCGTGAAACAGCGCCAGTGCCGCCCGCATGACCGCCTCGTCAGCACCGAGATCGCGACGCCAGCCCTGCGCCAGCGCGACGCTGCGCGGATCGAAGTCCTTCGGCAGCGCGAGCGCGACGCGGCGCTGGTACGCGGAGAGTTGCGCATCGATGCGATAGTCGATCGCGGACTCCACGCGGTAGCGCAACAGTTCGGTGACCGGGGCGCGTCGGATCAGTCCGAACTCGGCCGTGCGCCGTGCGCCTTCCGGCGCAGCGAGCGGGACGTCGAGCGCGAACAGCCACGGCTTGTCGTTCGGCTCCAGCGCGACTTCGTATCTGACGATCGTTCCGCTCGTCTGCACGGACGCTTCCGACGGCGCGAGCACCGGCATGTCCCGGCGCCTCCAGGTGCCTCCGTCGAAATCGGTGAGCACCGGTCCTCGCCAGTAGAGCTTGCCCGCCGGCGGTCGCGCGCCGTCGAACGCGACGCGGAACGCCGGGCTGTCGTCGACGAGCAGGTTCTGGATCGTGCCGGGCGACATCGTGTCACTCATCCCCGTGCGCCCAGTATCGCCGCCCGGCGTGCGCCACAACGGCGCGTCGAGGCGCGGGAAGAACACGAACGCACAGAGCGCGAGCGGCGTCGCGATCAGCAGGGAGACGGCGGCCTCGCGCAAGCTCGGCAGCGGCGAACGCGCGGCGTGGTCTGCGGCCGAGCCGTCGGGATGCGTCTCGAGCTCGCGCAGCGTCGCGAGAAGCACGAGAATCGGCACTACGAGCGCGAGCGTGAACAGCAGGCCCGTATCGAACAGCAGCGCACTCATCAGCACGAAGCTCGAGAAGCAGATGACGGCTCGTGCGTCACGCCGGGTGGCTGTCTCGAGCAGTTTCAGCGCGAGCATGCCGCACGCGAATGCGGCGCCGGGCTCGCGGCCGAACACGTTGCCGTACTGTACGACGACTAGCGCGGGCAGCACGGCCACGAGCGCGAGTTTGACAAGCGCCGGCGTGACCCGATGCGTGCGCATGCGCTGGAACCACGCGGCCACGACGATCAGCGAGAACAGCAGCGTGAGCGGCACGGGCAGATGGCCGAGATGCGGCACGATCGCGGCGACGGCCGTTGCCGCGACGAACGCGAACTGACGGTCACTGAGCGGAGGCGACTTCGTTCTCATGTGCCGGCTTGCGGCGCGAGCGCCAGCTCACGCAGGCAGCGCTGCGCGTGGTCCGAGCCGATGCCCGCGGCGACGCGCACATGCGGCAGCACGAGTGCGTACTGCACGCGCGTGGCCTCCGCGCGAAGGACCCAGGCGGTCAGCCGGGACAGGCGCGCCTCGGAATCGATGCCTGCCGTCGCGCGCCAGTCGAGCACAATTTCCTGGCCTTGCGGCCGCTCGAACTCTTTCACGAGCAACCTGTCGTGACGCGCGCTCGCCTTCCACGCGATGAGGCGGCGCGGGTCGGTGGTCTGATAGTCGCGCAACATGGCGAACTCGTCGCCGGAGCGGCGCATCGCCGCGGCGGACGATTCGCTACCTGCAGCGGGCAGCGGCGGTGCATTCGCCTCGGGACGCGGGTACACCAACGCACGGAAATCCGGATGCAACCAGCTCCAGACATGGAATAGGCCGAACGGAAACTCGGTCCAGACGCGAATCCGGCCTATCGTCTGCCAGCCGCGCGCCGGGGCGCGCAGCTCGGTGTCGACCGTTGTCCCCTCGTCTGCGGACAGATCGAACAGCGCCGCGGGCGCGCCTGCGGCTTGCGCGGACATTTCCAAGCGCATGCGCAACGCCCGTCGCGCGAGCGATGCGGAGTCGAAATGCAGTGACACGCGCAGCACGTCGCCCGCATGGCACGGGCGTGCCTTGAGCGAGCGCAACGCGAGGCGGTTGAGTGTGCGGAACCCGCTGAAGATGCTCTGATACGTCGCTGCGCCGACGAGGCAGGTCAGAAGCAGCGCAGGATTGTTGTTGTAGTTGAGTGCGCCGAGCAGCATCACGATGAGCATCGCCGAATAGGCGAGGCCAAACCGGGTCGGCACGACGTAGATACGCCGGCGATGCAGGACGATCGGCAACGGCTCGACCCGTTTCATGCGGGTCAGCGCGGGCAAGCGGCGCTCGGCGAGGGCGAGGAACCGTGACCAGCGCGCGGCGGGTGCGGAACGCACGGGCCGGATCAGCGCACGGGGATTTGTGCGAGCAACTGGGTCGCAAGCTCGACGCGCGATGCGCGGGTCGCGGCCGCGGGGATCAGCCGGTGCGCCGCCGCAGCGACGAACACGGCCTGAATGTCTTCGGGCAGGCAGAACGCGCGCGCGTCGAGCAAAGCCCAGGCGCGCGCGGCGTGCAGCATCGCGAGACCCGCGCGAGGAGAGAGCCCGACCGCGATCTCTGGATGACTGCGCGTCGCGCCGAGCAGCGCTTGCACGTAGTCGATGAGGGCCGAGCTCGCGATCACGCGATTGACCGCCGCGCGCAGTTCCACGATCTGCGCGACGCCGAGGCGTGGCTCGAGATGCGCGATCAGCTCGCGGCGGTCCGTCGCGGTCAGCAGCGCGCGCTCGGCTTCGCGATCGGGGTAGTCGAGGCTGACGCGCAGCATGAACCGGTCGAGTTGCGAATCCGGCAATGCGAAAGTGCCCGCGAGGTCGAGCGGATTCTGCGTCGCGACGACGAAGAATGGTTCGGGCAACGGGTGAGAGACGCCGTCGACGGTCACCTGGTGCTCGGCCATCGCCTCGAGCAGTGCACTCTGCGTCTTCGGCGTCGCGCGATTGATCTCGTCGGCGAGCACGAGCTGGGCGAACAGCGGCCCCGGATGAAAACGGAAGATGCCCGGGCCATGATCGACGTCGCTGCGCTCGTAGACGCTGACGCCG
>JBDTYX010000324.1:0-3084 GCA_040005435.1 Rudaea sp.
GCGTGCCGTAGCGGAACAGCTTGAAGCGCAGCTTGTCGTTCTGGCCGCGCGCGCGATACAGGGACATGCGGATGTCGTCCGCATTTTTGAGTGCGGCGGCCGCGTCGACGTCGTTCGCAGCGATGTTCGCGGTCACTTCCTCGATGTAGCCGGTCGGCAACGCCTTGCCGTAGCGGCTCGCGAGGCGCGAGCCTTTGTCTTCGCCGTGCTTGCGCACGAGTATCTCGCGCAATTCGTCGTGCCAGTTGCGCACGATCTGGCCGATCTTCGTCTCGAGTTCGGCGACGTCGTAGCTCGGCTTGTCGCCGGGCTTGGGTCGGATCACCATGTGCACGCGTGCGAGCGTCGATTCGCCGATCTGGATCGTCGAGTCGAGGCGCTCGCCATGCAACGCGCGCTTCAGCAGCGCCTCGATGCGCTCGCGCACATCGGTGTTGAAGCGGTCGCGCGGGATGAAAACCAGACACGAGAAGAAGCGCCCGTACTTGTCGCGACGCACGAACAGGCGCGAGCGCGCGCGGCCCTGCAGGCCCATGATCCCCATCGCGGTATCGAACAGTTCCTCCGTGCCGGACTGGAACAATTCGTCGCGCGGCAGCGTCTCGAGGATGTTGCGCAGCGTCTTGCCCGAATGAGAATCGCGCTTGAGACCCGACCGGCCCATCACCGCTTCGTACTTGCGCCGCACGAGCGGGATGTCCCACGGGCGGCGCGAGTACGCGCCGGACGCGAACAGGCCGAGGAAGCGGTGCTCCACCTGCGGCTTGCCCTGCGCATCGAATTCGAGCACGCCGATGTAGTCCATATGCCCCGAGCGATGCACGGTCGAGCGCGCGTTCGTCTTAGTCATGATGATCGCGTCGGCCTTGCCGGACTCGCGCAGCTCGTGCGCGACGAGACCCTTGAGCGAGCGCGGCGCGACCGCACGGTCGGCCTTGTGCAGGATGCCGAGGCCCGACTTCGGCGCCGCCTCGAGCACTTCGTCGTCGCCCTTGCCGACGACGTGGTATTCGCGATAGCCGAGGAACGTGAAGTGATCCTCCGCGGCCCAGCGCAGGAACTCCTGTGCCTCGGCCACGCCCTCGGCATCGAGCGGCAGGCGCCACTTGCCGAGGTCATCGGCGATGTCGCGCATCTTCTGTCGCATCGCGGGCCAGTCCTGCACGCTCAAGGCCACGTCGTGCAACGCTGTCTCGACCGCCGCATGCAGTTTCTCGAGCTCGGCCGGTTCGGTGATCTTGTCGATCTCGACGTGCATCACCGACTCCGCAGCGCCCTTGCCCGCACTGTCGGCGGCGAGGCTCAGCAGGTGTCCGCCCGCATCGCGCGCGATGAAGTAGACCGGATGGATCAGGCTGTGCAGCAGCGCCTTCGCCTGCTGCGCCGCGATGCCAACAGAATCGACTAGGAACGGCATGTCGGCGGTGACGATCTGCACGATCGTATGATTCGATTCCCAGCCGTCGTGTTCGATACTGGGATTGAACACACGCACCGACGGAGCCCCGCTCTTGCGCACGCCGATGAACTCGAACAGGCCTCTCAACAGCGCCGCCCAGGTGGCCGAGGCGCGCACCGCGACGTCGTCGGCGGCGACCCGATGGAAGAACTCGGTGACGAAGATTCGCGCCTGCTGCTTCTGCGTCGCGGAGAGGTGCGGCTGGAGATCTGCGAGGATCGCGTCGACCAGGCGGTCCGCGGGTTCGAGTTTCGCATTCATGGCGAGGGGATTTCCTGGGCTGCGGCGTGGCCGCTGGGAAGAACGCGAATTATAAAACCAATTCATTGCGGACCCGCTCCCCGCCGTTCGCGCTGCGTACAGCGACAGCGGCGGGCGAATTGTGCTAAACGTCGATCGCGCTGCACTGCACAATTTTTGCTATCGTGGGCGCGCGGACCTCTGCGCACCGGAAACTGCCATGTCGATCCACGTCGCGCTCAACCACGTCACCCACTATCGCTACGACCGCCTCGTCCATCTGGGTCCGCAGGTCGTGCGGCTGAGGCCCGCGCCGCACAGCCGCTCGCGCATCCTCTCCTACTCGCTCGACGTGCAGCCGGCCGACCATTTCATCAACTGGCAGCAGGACCCTCAATCCAACTACCTCGCGCGACTCGTGTTTCCCGAGCCGACGCGCGAATTCCGCGTGCAGGTCGATCTGATCGTCGAGATGGCGGTGCTCAACCCGTTCGACTTCTTCCTCGAGCCCGCCGCCGAGAAATTCCCGTTCGCCTACGACAATCTGCTTCGCCGTGAGCTCACCGCCTACACGGTCAAGCTGCCCGCGACGACGCGCGTGCAGGCCTACCTCGACGCGATCCCGCGCGGGAAGGCGACGACGAGCGACTTCCTCGTCGACATCAACCGGCGTCTCGCGCAGGACATCCGCTATCTGATCCGCATGGAGCCCGGCGTGCAGACGCCCGACCAGACCCTCGAGCTGGCCGCGGGCTCCTGTCGGGATTCAGCGTGGCTGCTCGTACAGCTGTTGCGTCACCTCGGCCTCGCCGCGCGCTTCGTCTCGGGCTATCTGATCCAGCTCGTCGCCGACGTCAAGGCGATCGACGGCCCGAGCGGCCCAACCGAAGACTTCACCGACCTGCACGCCTGGTGCGAGGTCTACCTGCCGGGCGCGGGCTGGATCGGCCTCGATCCGACCTCGGGACTGCTCGCCGGCGAAGGCCACATCCCGCTCGCCTGCTCGCCCGAGCCCATCTCCGCCGCGCCGATCACCGGTGCGGTCGATCCGAGCGAGGTCGAGTTCACGCACACGATGAGCGTCGCCCGCATCTTCGAGACGCCGCGCGTCACGCGTCCATACACGCCCGAGACGTGGAGCGCGATCGAGGCGCTCGGCGACGACATCGACGCCGACCTCGCGCGCCACGACGTGCGCCTGACGATGGGCGGCGAGCCGACGTTCGTCGCGAGCGACGATCCGGACGGCGCCGAATGGAACACGAGCGCGCTCGGGCCGACCAAGCGCCTGCGCGCGGGCGAGCTGTTCCACCGGCTGCGCGACCAGCACGCGCCGCGGTCGCTCGTGCATTTCGGCCAGGGCAAGTGGTATCCGGGCGAGCAGC
>JBDTYX010000114.1:0-10348 GCA_040005435.1 Rudaea sp.
TCGCGATGGCGCTCGTCGCGCAGCGCGGCCACCTGCACTGGCCCTACTTTGCGGGCGTCGGCATCGCCGCGGCGTTGTTCGCTTGGCAGCAATGGAGCATGCGCGGGCGCGATCGCGACGCCTGCTTCGCCGCGTTCCGCAACAACAACTGGGTCGGCATGGCGCTGTGGGCGGGCATCGTGATGTCGCTCGCGCTCAAATAGAAGCGCGGGCTACGGGAAGCGACCCGCGAAGGCAAAGGGCCGCCGCATCATGTCGACCTCTCACTGCCTGACGCCTGAGCCAAGCGGCGCGCGTTTTTCGCGCGTCCGCTTGGACGAATTGTTGGGCGAGCTGGCTATCGGGTGTAGCGCGGCTGCGGCGGCGTTATGTATCTGGCGGGGTCGAGTCCGCGCTCACGGATAAGCGTATCAATCATCAGCACGATGGAGTTGGCATCCAGCATGCCGAGATAATTTCCGTCTTGGTCGAAATTGATATTGGAGCCGGAAACAATCATCAGCGTCTCGGTCGGCTCCTTGTTGTCGGCTGGCACGTTGAAGGTGTGGATTGAACCGCCTGGTTCGAACAGATAGCTGCCTGCGGTCTGCGGTTCGTTCGGATATTCGAGGTAGAACCACTTACCAGACAATGTCCACAGGTGCACCGTGCCGGTGTGGTAGTGGGTGGGCAGGATGACGCCGGGGTGGAAGATGACGCGTAAGACCCACACGCCGTTGTGCGTATCCAGAAACAGTGGCTGCGTATCGATGCCGGGAATGCCCGGGACAGCGTCCTTGTAGATGGGCAGATCATGCGAGTTCAGGGTGAGCAGTGTCTCGTGCGTGAAGGCTAAAGCTGGCAAGGCCATGTCTGTTTTCCTTTCGATTGCATTGCGTTCTGACAAGCAGGCAGTTTGACGTCCAACAGGGTGCAGGGCCCCGAACTAGGGAGGTTGCGAATTTGCCATTGGCGAATGAAAATTCTTAGCGAGCGGAGCCGCGAGCAGCTAGCGTTCTTGCGCTCACTTGTCCGAAATCTCGTACTTCGGCAGCTTCTTCTTCGCAAGCACGCGTTTCAGCCGTGCGTATTTCGGCAGACCGGTCTTCTTGTCGTAGGGCGGCGCATCCTCGCCGCGGATCAGCGGCTCGAAATAGGCGCGCGCGGCCGCGCTGATCCCGAAGCCGTCCTTCGTGATGAAGTTTTTCGGCAGCTTCTTCTCGATGTTCGCAATCTTCGTGATCGGCGCGGATTCAATCTTCCACTTGAACGGCGTCGATGACACGCGCTTGATCACCGGCATCACGGCATTCTTGCCCGCGAGCGCGTATTCGACCGCGGCCTTGCCGACCGCATAGGCCTGCTCGACGTCCGACTTCGAGGCGAGATGTCGGGCAGAGCGTTGCAGGTAGTCGGGCACCGCCCAGTGGTACTTGTAGCCAAGCCGGCTCCTGACCAACTGCGCGATCAGCGGACCGACGCCGCCGAGCTGCGTGTGGCCGAATGCATCGACGCTGCCCGCCTCGGCTAGGAACTTGCCGTCGGCGCCCTTGAGTCCTTCCGAGACGACGACCGAGCAGTAGCCGACACGCTCGACCGTCGATTTGACCCGCGCGAGGAATGCCGCCTCGTCGAACGCCACCTCGGGAAACAGGATGATGTGCGGCGGCGCGTTGCGGTCGGTCGCCGGCAGTCCCGCGGCCGCGGCGATCCAGCCCGCGTGGCGGCCCATCACCTCCATCACGAACACTTTCGTCGACGACTCGCACATCGACTCGACGTCGAGGCTCGCCTCGGCAATCGACACGGCGACGTACTTCGCGACCGAACCGAAGCCGGGACAGCTGTCGGTCACCGGCAGGTCGTTGTCGACGGTCTTCGGCACGCCGATCACCGACAGCGCGTAGCCGAGTTCGGCGCTGACGCGCGAGATCTTCAGCGACGTGTCCGCGGAATCGTTGCCGCCGTTGTAGAGGAAGTAGCGGATGTCGTGCGCGCGCAGCACGTCGATGAGGCGCTCGTAACGCGCGCGGTCCGCCTCGATCGACTTGAGCTTGAAGCGGCACGAGCCGAACGCGCCGCCGGGAGTGTGGCGCAGTGCGGCGATCGTGCGCGCGTCCTCGAAGGCGAGATCGATCAGCTCCTCGCGCAACGCGCCGAGGATGCCGTTGCGCGCCGCGTAGACGGCGATGCCGTGGCGCCGCGCGGTTTCGATCACGCCGCAGGCGGTCGTGTTGATCACGGCAGTGACGCCGCCGGACTGGGCGTAGAGAAGGTTGCCCTTGGCGCTTTTCTTCATGACGGCCTCGATGTTCGAAAATGGAGTCGCTGCAGCGTGAGCGGTTGCGCGACGCTGCGCTGCAGAGTCTACACGCCGCCCGCGTACCGATTCATCAACGCGCCGACTGACGCGTGGCAGCCACGCCGCCCTTCCGCTGCGCCGTCGTTTGACTAAGTGGGTGCCTGCCGTTAGGTTAGGCCGACCCGGGGCCGTTGCACCCCGGACCACCAGAAAAAGCGAACTCATGCGCATCGTCTTCTTCGGCCCGAACGGCTCGGGCAAAGGCACCCAGGCGACCCTGCTCAAGACCGAACTGGGCATCCCGCACGTCTCGACTGGCGACCTGTTACGAGCGGCGGTCAAGGCCGGCACGCCGCTCGGTCTCAAGGCCAAAGCCGTGATGGACGCGGGCCAGCTAGTCTCCGACGAGATCGTGCTAGGCATGCTCGAAGAACGGCTCGCGCAGCCCGACGCGCGCGCGGGCTTCATCCTCGACGGCTATCCGCGCAATCTTGCGCAATGTGCCGCTCTCGAGAACGTTCTCGCGCGGTTGCAGCAGCCGCTCGACGTCGCGATCAAGCTCGACGTGCCGGACGAGGCGATCCTCGCGCGTTGCGAAATCCGCTTCAAGGCCGAGCATCGCCCAGACGACGATCCGGCCGTGGTGCGCAAGCGTCTCGACGTGTATCGCGAGCAGACGGCGCCGGTCGCCGAGCATTTCGCAGAGCTCGACAAGCTCCGCCACGTAGATGGCGTCGGCCAACCGCAGGACGTCTTCCAGCGCATCGTCGCGATTTTGCCGCGGTGATCGAAGCGCAGCACTGCTAGAATTGCCTGCCCGCGATCCCGCGCAAGGCGCACCGCGCTAAGCATGCCTCCGTTTTTCCTGATTTTCCGCGACATCCTGCTGCTGCGCCGCGGTCCGCAAGACCTGCCGCATTCGACCCAATTGCTGGCGGCGATCGCCGCGGCCTGTGTCGTCGTGCAGACCGTCGCGGCCTCGATCCTCGTCGATCAGCCGACGACGACGCTGCTCGTGTCGGCGCTGTTTTCGGTCCTGCTGACGATGATCGCGCTGAGCGTGATGCTCGGCCTGCGTCGCCTGCGCAATCGCTTCGTGCAGGCGGCCATCGCGATGCTCGGCTGCAACCTGCTGTTCACACTGATCGGCATTCCGGTGGCGACCTTCCTGCCGACCAAGCCGACCGCGCCGGACCAGATGCCGGCGATCTCGCTGCTGTTTGCGCCATTGCTGCTCGCGTTCGTGATCTGGCAGATCGCCGTCAACGCACACATCCTGCGCCACAGCCTCGATCTGCCGTTGTGGGGCGGCGTCGCGATGGTGCTGCTTTGGGTGGTCATCGCCGCCGTGCTCGCGGGCATCGCCGGCTCGCCCGCGATGCTGTGACCGCGGCGACCGCACTGCGATGAAGCTGCATATCCTCGGCATCTGCGGCACGTTCATGGGCGGCATCGCGGCACTCGCGCGCGAGCTCGGCCACGAAGTCGAGGGCTCGGACCAGAACATCTACCCGCCGATGAGCGATCAGCTCGCGGCGCTCGGCATCACGCTCAAGGCGGGCTACCTGCCCGAGCATCTCGGCGCCGGTTCGGACGCGTCCGTCGCGCCCGACCTCGTAATCGTCGGCAATGCGCTGTCGCGTGGCAATCCGGCGATCGAATACCTGCTCAACGCGGGCCTGCCGTTCGTGTCCGGACCCCAATGGATCGGCGACCAGATCCTCGCCGCGCGGCGCGTGTTCGCCGTCGCAGGAACTCACGGCAAGACGACGACGACCGCGATGCTCGCGTGGCTCTTCGACACCTGCGGCATGACACCCGGATTTCTCGTCGGCGGCGTCCCCGAGAACTTCGGCGTGTCGGCGCGGCTTGGGCAAAAAAGGGGTCAGAGTCATTTTTCGACCCCCAGCTCCGAGCACATAACGCCGTTCCAGAAAAATGACTCTG
Source organism: Rudaea sp. (assembly GCA_040005435.1). GTDB lineage: Bacteria > Pseudomonadota > Gammaproteobacteria > Xanthomonadales > Rhodanobacteraceae > Rudaea. The sequence goes on from JBDTYX010000114.1 coordinate 4,229, forward strand.
ACCCCTTTTTTGTGATCGAGGCCGATGAGTACGACACGGCGTATTTCGACAAGCGTTCGAAATTCGTGCACTACCATGCGGACGTCGCGATTCTCAACAACCTCGAATACGACCACGCGGACATCTTCCCCGACCTCGCGGCGATCCAGCGCCAGTTCCACCATTTCGTGCGCAGCGTGCCCGGCAACGGACGCCTGATCGTCAACGCCGAGGACGCGCAGCTCGCCGAGGTGCTCGCGATGGGTGCGTGGACGCCCGTCACGACGTTCGGCATCGAAGCAGGCGAATGGCGCGCTCGCCTCGTTGCCGCCGACGGTTCCGAATTCTCGCTGTGGCGCGACGGCGTCGAACTCGGCACGCTGCGCTGGTCGCTGATCGGCCGGCACAACGTCATGAATGCACTCGCCGCGATCGCCGCCGCCGCCGCAGGCGGCGTCGAACCGGTCGACGCGATCGCCGCGCTTGCTACGTTCGCGAGCGCGAAGCGACGCATGGAGCTCGTCGGCACTCGCAGCGGCATCCGCGTCTACGACGATTTCGCCCACCACCCGACCGCGATCCGCACGACGCTCGCGGGCCTGCGCGCGCGCGTCGGCGACGCGCGCATTCTCGTCGGCATGGAGCCGCGCTCGAACTCGATGCGCCTCGGCGCGCATGCGCACGAACTCGCGCCGAGCCTAGCGGACGCCGATGCGGTGGTCTTCCTGCAGCGCGCCGAGCTGCCCTGGGATGCGCGCAAGGTCGTCGATGCGCTGCACGGACGCGGACGCGCGGCCGCGACCGTCGACGCGCTGGTCGAGGCGCTGCGCGGTCTCGCGCGCCCGGGCGACCACGTCGTCTTCATGTCCAACGGCGGCTTCGAGAACGCGCCGCGGCGCCTGCTCGGCGCGCTGCCGGACTGAGGCGAAAAATCCGCGGCGGCGATACACTGGCGGCCGTGACCGCAGCCGATATCCCGCTGTTTCCACTCAACACGGTGCTATTCCCGGGTGGGCTGCTCACTCTCAAGATATTCGAGCGGCGCTACCTCGACCTCGTCCGCGACTGCTCGCGCGACGGCGGCGGCTTCGGCGTCTGCCTGATCCTGCGCGGCATCGAGGCCGGCGAACCCGCCGTGCCGGCCGCGTTCGGCACGCTCGCCCGGATCGTCGATTTCTACACGCTGTCAAACGGCCTGCTCGGCATCAGCGCGCAGGGGCACGAACGCTTCCACGTCGAGCGCACGCGCGTGCGCGACAACGGGCTCGTGCATGGCGAGGTGCGCTTGCTCGACGACGGCGCGAGCGTCGACATCCCGCCCGAGTACCTGCTCCTCGTGACGATCCTCGAACGCCTGCTCGAGAAGGCGCGCGGGCCGCACGCGAACGCCGAGCGTGCCTGCTTCGACGACGCGGGCTGGGTCGGATTCCGGCTCGCGGAGCTGTTGCCGATCGAGAATCACGAACGCCAAGCCCTGCTGCAGATCGGCGCGCCGCTGGAGCGGCTCGACCAGTTGATGCATTATCTGCCGAGATTCCAGTCGGCCTGAATCCCATCGCATGACCTCCCTGCGCGGCAAGACCCTGTTCATCACCGGCGCGTCGCGCGGCATCGGCCTCGCGATCGCGCTGCGCGCCGCGCGCGACGGCGCTAACGTCGCGATCGCCGCGAAGTCGGCGGTGCCCAATCCGAAGCTGCCCGGCACGATCCATTCGGCGGCCGCGGCCGTCGATGCCGCGGGCGGCCGCGGACTCGCGCTCAAGTGCGACATCCGCGAGGAGGCCGACGTCCTCGCCGCAGTCGACGCGACGCTCGCATGCTTCGGCGGCATCGACATCCTCGTCAACAACGCGAGTGCGATCTGGCTGCGCGGCGCTCTCGATACGCCAATGAAGCGCTTCGACCTCATGAGCCAGGTCAACGCGCGCGGCAGTTTCCTCTGCGCGCAGGCTTGCCTGCCGCATCTTCTCAAATCGGCGAACCCACACATCCTCACGCTCGCGCCACCACCTTCGCTCGCACCCAAGTGGTGGGGGCCGCATACCGGCTACACGCTCGCGAAGATGGGCATGAGCTTCGTGACCCTCGGCCTCGCCGCCGAGTTCGCCGCGCAGGGCGTCGCGATCAACGCGCTGTGGCCGCGCACGATCATCGCCACCGATGCGCTCAACATGATTCCGGGCATCGACATCGCGCGCTGCCGCAAGCCCGAGATCATGGCTGACGCGGCGCACGCCGTGCTCGTGCGCCCGTCGCGCGGATTCTGCGGTGAGTTCCTGCTCGACGACGAAGTGTTGCGAGCGACCGGCGTCAGCGACTTCTCGGCATACGCGGTCGACCCGACGAAGACGCCGTTGCCCGACCTGTTTCTCGACTAGTCGCCCGCGCCGTCCGCGGCGGGCGATGCCGGCCATCACGCTAAACTGGCGTTTTTGCAAATCCAGCGAATTTCCGGAGCATTCATTCCATGCGCTATCTGCACACCATGATCCGCGTGCGCGACCTCGACGCCACGTTGCGCTTCTTCTGCGCAGGCCTCGACCTCGTCGAGACGCGGCGCAGGGAGAGCCCGCAAGGCCGCTACACGCTCGTTTTCCTCGCCGCGCGCGAGAATCCGGAATCTGAAGTCGAGCTGACCTACAACTGGCCCGCCGACGACGGCGCGCCCGCCGAGGACTACGGTTCGGCGCGCAATTTCGGCCACCTCGCGTATCGCGTCGAGAACATCTACGCCACCTGCGCGCGCCTGCAGGCGATGGGCGTGACGATCAACCGACCGCCACGCGACGGCCACATGGCCTTCGTGCGTTCGCCGGATCTCATCAGCATCGAGCTGCTGCAGGAAGGCCACCTGCCACCGCAGGAGCCGTGGGCCTCGATGCCGAATAGCGGGGTTTGGTGAGGATGTACGACTGCGTTTTCTGTCGCATCATCGCGCACAAGGTCCCGGCAAGTTTCGTCGCCCAGGACGAGACGGTCGTCGCGTTCGCGGACCTGCGTCAACCCAATGCGGGGCACGTGCTCGTCGTGCCGCGCCGGCACGCACCGACGATCTACGACCTCGCTCCCGATGAGGGTGCAGCGGTGATAAATCTCGCGATCCGCGTCGCGCGCGCTCTGCGGCGGGTCTACGCGCCGGCAGGCCTGAATCTTTGGCAGTCGAACGGCGAAATCGCGGGCCAGGAAATCGACCATTTCCACCTGCATCTGCTGCCGCGCCAGGCCGGCGACGGCGTCTTCGATGTGTATCCGAAAGGCGTGCCCGAATCCCGTCCTCGACCCTATCTCGATGAGATCGCGGCACGACTGCGGCCGCATATCTAGACGATCGACATGACCAACGAATCAACGACTGACGACCTACTCGCGATAGGCAGGCACTACTTTCTGCCGGTCTACCGACCGCGCGAGGTGATTCTCGAACGCGGCCTCGGCGCGCGCCTGTGGGATCGCGAAGGCAAGGAATACGTCGACTTCGGTGCGGGCATCGCGGTGTGCGGGCTCGGCCACTGCGATCCCGACCTCGTCGCGGCACTCACCGATCAGGCGGGCAGGCTCTGGCACACGAGCAACGTGTTCTATTCCGAACCGCCGCTGCGCCTCGCCAAGGAACTCGTCGAGGCGTCGCGCTTCGCCGCGCGCGTGTTCCTGTGCAATTCGGGGACCGAGGCGAACGAGGCCGCGATCAAGCTCGTGCGCAAATGGGCGACCGCGCAGGGGCGTCCACCCGAACGTCGCGTGATCATCACTTTCCGTGGCAGTTTCCACGGCCGCACGCTGGCCGCGGTCACCGCGACCGCGCAGCCGAAATATCAGGAAGGCTATGAGCCGCTGCCGGGCGGCTTCCGCTATCTCGACTTCAACGATCTCGCGGCGGTAGCGGCGGCGATGCACGCGGGCGACGTCGCCGCGGTGCTCGTCGAGCCGATCCAGGGCGAGGGGGGTGTCATGCCCGCGACCGACGGCTTCCTGCGCGGTCTGCGCGATCTCTGCGATCGCCACGATGCATTGCTAGTGCTCGACGAGATTCAGTGCGGCATGGGCCGCAGCGGCCGGCTGTTCGCGTACTGGCCCGAAGCGGGCAAGCCCGATCTCGTCCGGCCCGACATCGTGACGCTCGCCAAAGCGCTCGGCGGCGGCTTCCCGATCGGCGCGATGCTCGCCGGAGCGAAGGTCGCCGACACTATGCAGTTCGGTGCGCACGGCACGACCTTCGGTGGCAATCCACTCGCCGCGGCGGTCGCACGAGTCGCGCTGCGCAAGCTCGCGTCGGCGTCGATCGGCGCGAACGTCGCGCGACAGTCCGCCGCGTTGCTCGAGGGACTTCGGAAGATCAACGCGGAGCTTAGCGTCTTCGACGAGGTTCGCGGCCGCGGGCTCATGCTCGGCGCGGTGCTCGCGGAGACGCATCGCGGCAAGGCAGGCGCCATACTCGATCAGGCAGCCGCACATGGTTTGCTGCTGCTGCAGGCCGGGCCCGACGTGCTGCGCTTCGTACCCGCGCTCAATATCGCCGACGCGGACGTAGCCGACGGTCTCGCGCGGCTCACGACGGCATTGCGCACAGTGGTCGGCCGTTGAGAACTAACCGAACGTCTACGCGCCGTTGGACCGGCGTGCGCCACTCTCTACACCACCCACCGCTCGGCCTGACCTCCCCACGCGCGACGAATCCCGCGCGAATAGGCGCCGACAAGTGCTGCCGCACCGCGTTGTGACTGACCGCGAGCGTGGCGCACAACGTCTCGACGCTAGCGCCCTGCGCCGCGGCGAGCAAAGTGCGCAGCAACTTGCGCGCACTCGGCCCCGGCGGACGCAGTGCGCTCACGCGGCCTTGGCCGGAAACTGTTTGGCGATTCCGTCGGCAAGCGCGTCGCCGAGCACGTCCATGTGGTGCTGCATCGCCTTCCAGGTTACGGCCTCGCCCTGCGTGTCACCCAAATGCGAGCGCGCAGACGATCGGTCGGATCGGATTCGGTTTCATGAAAGGCTCCTGAAGTGGGCCGTCGACTGACAGCCCACCCATCGTGCCGGTCCAAATCAGATAGTAAACCTCTGCATGTGTAAAGCCCATGGACACTCGATTTTCAGGCGCGGAACGCCGCGCGCGCTGCCTCGAGCGTCTGTGCGATGTCCTCGTCGCTGTGCGCGTTCGACATGAAGCCCGCCTCGAAAGCCGACGGCGCGAGGTAGACGCCGCGTGCGAGCATCGCGTGGAAGAATCGGTTGAACCTCGCGACGTCGCATGCGGTCGCCTGCGCAAAGGTCTGCACGTTCTCCGCCGTGAAGAACAGCCCGAACATCCCGCAGACGCGATTGACGCTGAACGGCACGCCCGCATCGCGCGCGACCGCGACGAGACCATCGGTCAGCAGATTCGTCCTGCGCTCGAGGTCAGCGTAGAAGCCTGGCGCCTGGATGATTTCGAGCATCGCGAGGCCTGCGGCCATCGCGATCGGATTGCCGGAGAGGGTTCCCGCCTGATACACGGGCCCGCTCGGCGCGATCTGCTCCATGATCGCGCGCTTGCCGCCGTAGGCGCCGACAGGCATGCCGCCGCCGATGATTTTGCCGAACGTCGACAGATCCGGCGTCACGCCGTACAGCGCCTGCGCGCCGCCCAGCGCAACGCGGAAGCCGGTCATGACCTCGTCGAAGATCAGCAGCGTACCGTATTGCGTGCACAGGTCGCGCAGGCCCTGCAGATATCCGGCGCGCGGCAGGATGCAGTTCATGTTGCCGGCGACCGGCTCGATGATGACGCCGGCGATCTGCTCGCCGACCTGCGCGAACAATTCCTTCGCGGCATCAAGGTCGTTGTATGGCAAGGTCAGCGTGAGGTCGGCGAACGATTTCGGCACGCCCGGCGAAGTCGGCACGCCGAACGTCAATGCACCAGAGCCCGCCTTCACGAGAAACGCGTCGCCGTGGCCGTGATAGCAGCCTTCGAACTTGATGAACTTGTCGCGTCCGGTCGCACCGCGCGCGAGGCGGATCGCGGCCATCGTCGCCTCGGTGCCCGAGTTGACCATGCGCAGCATCTCGAGCGACGGCACCAGACGCGTCACTTCCTCGGCCATGCGCACCTCGGCCGGACACGGCGTGCCGAACGAGAGGCCCGCGCGCGCGGCCTCGATCACC
>JBDTYX010000325.1:0-3069 GCA_040005435.1 Rudaea sp.
CCGCCCTGGCTAAGGGCGCTCAACGCTCAGAACGAGCAAATCGTGAGGTACGTATGGCCAATGTCTGCCAAGTAACCGGCAAGCGCCCGCAGTCGGGCAATAATGTTTCGCATGCCAACAACAAGACGCGGCGCCGCTGGCTGCCGAACCTGCACGAGCGCCGTTTCTGGGTGCCGAGCGAAAACCGCTGGGTGAAGCTCAAGGTTTCCACCAACGCGCTGCGCACGATCGACAAGAACGGCATCGAAGCCGTCCTCGCCGAGCTGCGTGGCCGCGGCGAACGAGTTTAACTAGGTCGGTCTAAGGAGAATCCCCATGGCATCCAAGCGCGACAAGATCCGCCTCGTCTCCTCCGCGGGCACCGGTCACTTCTACACGACCGACAAGAACAAGAAGACCACGCCGGACAAGATGGAAATCAAGAAGTACGATCCGGTCGTGCGCAAGCACGTGGCGTACAAGGAAGCGAAGATCAAGTAATCGTGTGCCCGCGTCCCGGGCGGACTCACGCTGGCCCAGAGGCATCGCCGTCCCGGCGACCTCTCTTGAAAGACCCGCCCGCGAGGCGGGTTTTTGTTTTCCGGTGTGTGAAGTCGTGGGTGCGTCTGCGCGCGTCGCGTTCGGGTCCGCTTCAACGGGCCGCTTGCAGCGCCGGTTCGAGGACCTTCCAGACGTTGTCGAGCACGCGCGGCTCGCCTTCGGCCTTCGGATGCAGGCCGTCATCCTGCATGAGCTCAGGGTTAAGTGCGACGCCGTCGAGCAGGAACGGCAGCCACGGCGCATTGAATTCCTGCGCCAAGTCCCGATACATGTCTCTCAGACCGTCGCGATATTGCGGACCGTAGTTGATCGGCAGTTCGATACCCAGCAGCACGCTGCGCGCGCCGCTGCCGCGGATGGCGATGAGCATCGCACGCAGATTCGCGCGGATTTCGGAGAGTGGCAGGCCACGCAGCCCGTCGTTGGCGCCGAGTTCGATGACCACGAGCGCGGGCTTGTTCTCGTCGAGCAGCCGCGGCAGGCGCGCGAGGCCACCCGAGGTCGTCTCGCCGCTGATGCTTGCGTTGACGACCGGGCGCTCGCCGCGCAGGCGCGATTCGAGCAGATGGACCCATCCGGCGTCCGCCGCGATGTGATGGGCCGAGGACAACGAGTCGCCGAGCACGAGCAGCGGCGCGCGAGCGGCGACAGCGGTCGCGGCCGCGGTCACGCTCGCGAAGATGCAGCACAACGAGAACAGGAAGGATCTGGGCATGATGGATGAGGTGGGGACCGCGATCCGCGCGGACAAGGTCGGCAAGGTCGTCGAGGGGCCGGACGGGCGCCTGACGATACTCGAGGACGTCAGTCTCGCGCTAGCGCCGGGCGAGAGCGTCGCGATCGTCGGCGCGTCGGGTTCGGGCAAGACGACGCTGCTGGGAATCCTCGCGGGCCTCGACCGCCCGAGTAGCGGGTCGGTCGTGCTCGCTGGCGAACGCCTCGACGGGCTAGACGAGGAGGCACGCGCGCGCCTGCGCCGCCGCCGCGTAGGCTTCGTGTTCCAGAACTTCCATTTGCTGCCCGCGCTCAACGCGGAAGAGAACGTCATGCTGCCGCTCGATCTCGACGGTCGCGCCGACGCGCGCGAACTCGCGCACGAGGCACTGACCCGGGTCGGCCTCGGGGCGCGTCGCCATCACTATCCCGCTCAGCTCTCGGGCGGCGAGCAGCAGCGTGTCGCGCTCGCGCGCGCGTTCGTGCACGCACCGGACATCCTGTTCGCGGACGAACCCACCGGAAATCTCGATCAGCGTACTGGGGCCGTGATCAGCGACCTGTTGTTCGCCTTGAATCACGAGCACGGCACGACGCTCGTGCTCGTCACCCATGACGCGACCCTCGCCTCACGCTGCGCCCGCAAGGTCTCGCTGCAGGAAGGCCGTGTGCTGGACGGCGCCGGCGCATGAGGCCGCTGCGCTTCGCCGCGCGCAGCCTGCGTCGCGAGTTTCGCCATGCCGAACTCGCGACGCTAGCGCTCGCGCTGATCCTCGCGGTCGCTTCGCTGACCGCCGTGGCGACGCTCGCGAGCCGCGTCGAACACGCGATCGTCGCGTCGGCCGCGGAACTGATCGGCGGTGATCTCGGCATCGACGCGAGCAGAGCGCTGCCGCCGGCTCTCACTGAGGCCGCGCGTCGGCATGGTCTTGCGCTCACGCGAGTCGCCGATTTCCCGAGCGTCGTGTTCGCGGCCGACAAGAGCCGCCTCGCGGATGTTCGCGCGGCCGATGCGGGGTTTCCGCTGCGCGGTGTGCTCGAGGTCCGAGACGCCGCCGGCGCCGAAAGAATCGTGCACGGTCCCGGCGCCGGCGAGGTATATGCGGAGCCCGCGATTCTCGCTGCGCTCGACCTGCATGTCGGCGAGCAGATGCAACTCGGCGGCCGCGCGATGCGGCTCGCCGGCGAGATCACGCGTTCGCCCGACAGCGGCAACCTGTTCCGTATCGCCCCGCGCGTGCTCATGAATCTCGCCGACGCGCAGGACATCGGCCTGCTCGCGGCCGGAAGCCGCGCGCGCTATCGGCTGCTCGTGGCCGGCGACGAACGCGCGGTCGCGGCTTTCGCGGCCGAGGCGAAGGCAGCGCTGCCGCCGGGGGCGGAAATCACCACGGTCAAGGACGCCCAGGAGAACCTGCGCGGCGCGTTCGAGCGCGGCGGCAGTTTCCTGCGGCTCGCGGCGCTGCTCGCGGCGCTGCTGTCAGGCGTCGCGATCGCGCTCGCGGCGCATCGCTTCGCACGACGCAAGCGCGAGGAAGTAGCGCTGCTGCGCTGCCTCGGCGCGAGCCGCGCGGAAATCCTGAATGCGCTCCTGCTCGAGCTGCTGCTGCTCGCGCTTCCCGCGAGCGTGCTCGGCGTCGCTCTCGGGCTCGCGTTGCAGCAGGTCGTGTTCCTGCTTGCGGGCGACCTGTTGCCCGGCGCGGCACCCGCGATCCCGTGGCAGCCGTCGGGCGCCGCGCTCGCGATCGGCCTTGCGGTACTGCTCGGCTTCGCGCTGCCGCCGCTGCTGCGACTGCGCGACGTCGAGCCGATGCG
>JBDTYX010000115.1:0-10312 GCA_040005435.1 Rudaea sp.
CGACGCCGAGGTAGAACGCAAGGTCGAGATCGTGATGCTCGCCGAACAGCGGGATCGCAAGAAGGATCGCGTAGACCGGTTCGAGGTTGACGGCGAGTTCGACCGCGAACGCGCTCAGGTGGCGCAGCGCGACCAACGACAGCGTGAATGGCACGAGCGTGCAAGCTAGCGCGAGCACGAGCAGATAGATGCCGTCGTGCAGCGAAGGAAGGTCGAGGATGCTGCCCTCGTGCGGAATCAGCAGCGCGACGAACCAGAGGAAGGCCGCGCCCGTGCCGAGTTCGACCATCGTCACGGTGAACGCGTCGGCGCGCTCGACCAGGCGCTTGTTGCACGCACCGAACAGCGCGCAGAGGAACGCCGAGACCACGCCGACGAGGACGCCGAGACGCATCTGGTCGGGAATTCCGCCCACCACGAGCGCGACGCCCGGGATGACGCCGACGCCGATCCACAGCTCGTGCCAGCGGAACGGGCGCTGCGCGATGCGCGGTTCGAGGATCGCGAGGAATACCGGCGCGACCGCGATGCATGTCGCCGCGACCGATGCGTTGGCGAGCTTGACCGCCGCATAGAAGGTGAGCCAGTGCAACGCGATGACGATTCCCACCGCGGCGTACGCGCCGATCAGGCGCGGGCGCATCGCGCGCAGCCCGCGCCAGACGCGCGGCACGACGAGCAACGCCGCGGTCACGAGCAGCATGCGCCAACGCACGAGGCCTAGCGCGGGCAGCGTGATGATCTTGCCAAGAATGGCGGTGAATCCCCATAGCAGCACGCAGAAATGGATCTGCAGCTGCGCCTTGCGCAGGCTGCGCCGCGATTCGGCGTGGGGCGAGTCGATCGTCGTGGACATGCGCTACTATTGCGGCATGTTTTGTTCGTGTCCACCACCGCGCTTTCTATGTCTCGTCGTGTTCGGCGCGGCATTCCTCGGCGGTTGCGTGAGCATGCGCCCGGCCGAGGGGCCATCGACGCCCGAGAGCCAACGTCGGGTCGAGCACGCGCCAGGCCGCTACGTCGTTTCGCGCGGGCAGTTCACGGAGAACGTGGCCGAGCTGCGCGCGCAGCCGCCCCCGCAGCTGGCCGATGTGAGGTCGGGATCGTCGATCCATGCCGACGAACGCAAGCTCGCCGCAAAGAGTTTCGTGCGCGTCGGCACCGCCTGCTACCGCAGCGACGACGATGCCGCGCGCGACTTCACGCTGCGCAACGGCACGCGTGTCGGTGCCGACAAGATATTGCTGTACACGCTTCCGACCGATGCGAAGGCGGCCGAAGTCTTCGCCGACGACGCGAGTGCCGCGTGCGCAGGGGACGTGGCGTCCCCGGAAGAGTTCTCCTGGCCGTTCGTCGCGACTTTCTACGTCCGCTACAAGCTGCCGTTCGGCGCGCAGTTCCGCACGATGAACGCGGCCGAGCTCAAGACCATCGGCGTCGACGGCGGAGTCCAGCTCGGTGCGATCGTACTCGGCACTCCTGCAGCCGAAGCGAATCTGCGCAGCGGCGACTTCGTGATCAAGCTCAACGGCGCCGCGATCCGCAATCGCGCCGCGTTCGAGGAAGTGCTTCGCGCGAACATGGGAAAGCGCGTGACGATGACGGTCGCGCGCAACGGAGACCAGTTCGACCGCGTGCTGCGCCTCGGCGTGGTCGCGACCGCGGAAAAGTAACGATACCTATCAACGGGGGAAGGCGACATGCGTTTGTCCTGCGTATTCGCCGCCGCGCTCGCGGCGGCCTGCATTCCGTCTCTGGCAACGGGCGTGATGCCCGTGAAGAAGCCGCTCACGATGGCCGACGTGCTCGCCGCGTCCAGCGCGTCCGATTGGCATGCGCTCGATCCCGACAACACGTTGTATCTGGAGATGCCCTCCGGTCGCGTCGTGATCGAGCTCGCGCCCGCGTTCGCGCCGAACCATGTCGCGAACATCAAGGCGCTCGTGCGCGAGAAGTATTTCGACGGGCTCGTTTTCCTGCGCTCGCAAGACAACTACGTCGTGCAGTGGGGCGATCCGAATGCGGATGCCCGCGCGGGCGACAAGAACCAGCCGCGGCCGATCCGCGACGCGAAGGCGAAGCTCGCGGCAGAGTTCAGCGTGCCGTTCTCGACGCGGCTACCGTTCGTCGCGCTGCCCGATGCCGATGGCTACGCGGCGCAGACCGGTTTCTCGGGCGACTTCGCGAGTGCGCGCGACGCCAAGCTCGGCAGGGCCTGGATGACTCATTGTTATGGCACGCTCGGCGTCGGACGCGACCTCGACGTCGATTCGGGTGGCGGCACCGAACTCTACGTCGTGATCGGCAGCTCGCCGCGCTGGCTCGATCGCAATATCACGGTCGCCGGTCGCGTGGTCAAGGGCATGGAGTTGCTCTCGGTGCTGCCGCGCGGAGGCGGTGTGCTCGGTTTCTACGAGAAGGCCGAGCAACGCGTGCCGATCACGCGCATCCGCGTCGCGGCCGACGCCCCCGAAGCCGAACGCAGCCATCTCGAACTGCTGCGTACCGACACGAAGACGTTCACCGACCTCGTCGAATCGCGGCGCAACCGGCGCGACGACTGGTACAAGGTTCCCGCGGGGCACATCGACGTCTGCAGCGTGCCGTTGCCGGTGCGCGAGGCGAAGCCGTGAGTCCCGCTCGCGTTTTGCTCAGTAACTGTCGCTGCAGGTCGCGCCCGAAATCCCCGTGAGTCGCTTCAGGTTCATGCTGCCGGTGCCGTAGCCGAGCACCGAGCTGAAGTCGACGCGTCCGGTGTTGCAGTCGCTGAACGTCAGCGTGAGCGTGCCCCAGTCGGGCTTCTGGATCGCGCTGGGATCGAAGTTCGGGATGAATTTGCCGCCGGTCGTCTGCACAGCGTTGATCAGCGCCTGGCCATTGCTGATCGTGCCGGCCCCGCCGAACCACGCCTGACCGCCCGACGGCGCGAACGTGTACCACACCGCGACGGCGCTCGTATCCGACAGCACCTCGAACATTACGCCGTGGCCCGATTGCGCGGGGTCGTACCAGCTGCCGGTGAACGCGGCGGTGATCGCACGGTGCGGCGCGCCGTCGCTGATCAGATACACGCCCTTGTTCGGATCGACGACATAGAGGTTGCCCGATTCGCCCTCGCCGAACGTCGTGATGCTGAGCCCGCTCGACGCGAGCTGGGTACTCTGGAACGTGCTGCCGCTGCGGCTCAGCCCCCAGATCCGTCCCGAGCAGTAGTCGCCATACAGATAGACGCCGTTGAGCGCGGCATAAGTGCTGCCGCGATAGACATAACCTCCCGTGATCGAACAGCCGAGCGTGTGCTTATAGGTGGCAACAGGTGCGGTGAGCGTCGCGGACTGGCAGTTGCCCGCATAGTTCGCATCGCCTTCGCAGACGTTCCAGCCGTAGTTCTGGCCACCGGCGCTGCCCGCGGCGAGGAAGTCCACTTCCTCGGTCGTGTCCTGGCCCACGTCGCCGATGTACAGGTCGCCGTTCTGGCGGTCGAACGAGAAGCGCCACGGGTTGCGCAGGCCATAGGCCCAGATCTCGGGCTTCGCGCCGGCCGCGCCGCGGAACGGATTGCTGGTCGGGATCGCGTAGCCCGTGGCCGGCGCGACGTCGATGCGCAGCAGCTTGGCGAGCAGCGAGCCGAGGTTTTGCCCGCTGCCCAGTGGATCGCCTCCGCCGCCACCGTCGCCAACGCCCGCGTACAAGTAGCCGTCGGGTCCGAACGCGAGCTTGCCGCCGTTGTGGTTGCCGTAGTCCGCATGCGGTATCGACAGCAACACCTCGCGTGACGCGGCGTCGGCGAGGTCCGGCGAAGCGCCACTTACGCGCATGCGTGCGATCGTCACCGCGCCGTCGGTCGCGGTGTAGTAGACGTAGAAGCGACCGCTGCCCGCGTAGTCCGGCGCGAAAGCGAGGCCGAGCAGCCCGCGTTCGCTGCCGCTGAGAATGACCCCGCTGAGGTCCACGAATGGTTGCGCGAGCAGCTGGCCGTTGCGCGCGATGCGGATGTGGCCGTCCTGCTGCACGAGGAAAAGGCGGCCGCTGCCATCATGCGCGTTCGTGACCTCCACGACGCCGGTCGTGCCGAGCACCGGCGTCAGCCGCAGGTCGAGCGCGTGGCACGTCTGCGAGGCGAGCAGCAGCGTGCAGAAAACAGCGTGGATGCGCATGCGAATTCTCCGTTTCTCCCCGGGCGACCACGATCTTAGCCGGGGCGCGCGTTAATAATCCGGCAAATGGTTGACTTCCGTGTCTGCCACCAACTACCGTGCGCGCAACTTTCCGTACGAGGTCTGTCCGACCGTGGACCCTTGCAGTAGTACCCAAACTGCAGCCCAGCCAGTCTTGTCCCGCGGATAGACGCGCCTCACGGGCACGCATCCGCAGCAGCGGAGCGTGTCGAAAACGCCGCCAACGCGCGGCTTCGTCGCCCTTCTGTCATACAGCGCCGGCAGGCTGCCCGATTGTGTTTCGGGAGTTGTCATGCTCAACCTTTCGTCCGTCTCCATGCTGATCGGCGGCAACGCCCGCGGCAGCGTCAAGAGCGAGGCAGCCGCGCGCACCGCGGCCGAGCTGCTCGCGCTCGCGCGCATGGAGGCGGGCGAGGCGCTCGAAAAACTCAATCCCGGCGGCAGCGCGCTCAATCCCGAGCAGGTGGAACAGCGGCTCGAGGAATTCGGCCCGAACATCGTCGCGCAGGAGAAGAAGAAGCACGTCGTCGTGGAGTTGCTCGAACGGTTCATCACGAATCCGATCAACATCATGCTGACGGTGCTCGCGACGATCACCTGGCTGACCGGCGAGGAGACGAGCGACCGCATCGGCGCGATCATCATGTTCTCGATGGTCGTGATGGCGGTCTTCGTCGCGCACTTCCAGGAGGCACGTTCGAGCCGCGCCGTCGAAGAGCTGCGGCGCATGGTGAGCAACACGGCCACCGCGAAACGCGAGGTCGACGAGCCCGTAGACGACGCGGACGAGGACGCGCCGATACCGCGTGTCGTCAGAAAACTCGAGGTGCCGATCGATGCCCTCGTGCCCGGTGATCTCGTGTTCCTCTCGGCCGGCGACATGGTGCCGGCGGACCTGCGCCTGCTCAGCGCGAAGGACCTCTTCATCAACCAGTCCGCGCTGACCGGCGAATCGATGCCGGTCGAGAAGTTCGCGGGTGCCGACGCGACGGCCAAGATCGCGCTCGATGCGGGCAGCCTTTGCTTCATGGGCTCGAACGTGGTTTCGGGCAGCGCGACAGCGGTGATCGCCGCGACCGGGGCGAATACGTATTTCGGGGCGCTCGCAGGTTCGCTCGTGGGCCAGCGCGTCGAGACGAGTTTCGACAAGGGCGTGTCGCGCTTCGCATGGTTGATGCTGCGCTTCATGGCGGTGATGGTGCCGATCGTGTTCCTCGTCAACGGCCTGACCAAGGGCAATTGGTTCGAGGCGTTCATGTTCGCGGTCGCGGTCGCGGTGGGTCTGACCCCCGAGATGCTGCCGATGATCGTCGCTATCAATCTCGCGAAGGGCGCGCTCAAGATGGCGAAGAAGGAGGTCATCGTCAAACGCCTCAGCGCGATCCAGAATTTCGGCGCGATCGACGTCCTCTGCACCGACAAGACCGGAACGCTGACACAGGACCGCGTGATCCTCGAGCGCCACACGGACATCTACGGCGACGAGAACGAACGCGTGCTCGAGTTCGCTTGGCTCAACAGCTACCACCAGACGGGCCTGCGCAACCTGCTCGACGTGGCCGTGCTCGAGGCGGTCGGCGCCGAGACCGTGCAGCATCTTCACGCGGAGTACTCGCTCGTCGACGAGGTGCCTTTCGATTTTCAGCGGCGGCGCATGTCGGTAATCGTCAAGAACCAGGCCGGCAAGCACTTCATCGTCGCCAAGGGCGCGGTCGCCGAGACGCTCGCCGTGTGCACGAGTCTCGCGCACGAAGACGCGAGCCACGGCTGGCTCGCTGGCGCCAGTCTGGGCATGTACGAGGCTGGCGCTGTCGAGAAAGTGCAGGACAGCGCGTTCTCGAACACGCACGTTCAGCCGCTGACGCAGCAGAAGCTCGACGAGGTGAAGGCGGTCTCGCGCGAGATGAACGACGACGGATTCCGTGCGCTTGCGCTCGGCGTGCGCGAGATCGAGGTGAAGGCCGCCTATTCGCGCGAGGACGAGAAGGATCTCACGATGATGGGTTTCATCGCGTTCCTCGATCCACCGAAGGACAGCGCGGCCGAGGCGATCCGCGCACTCAACGCGAACGGCGTCGACGTGAAGATACTCACGGGCGACAACGACATCGTCACGCGCAACGTCTGCCGCCAGGTCGGCATCCAGGTCGACAAGTATCTGACCGGTCCGCGGATCGAGGAGATGAGCGACGAGGAGCTCATGATCGCGACGCGTGACACGCCGGTATTCGCGCGCCTCAACCCGCAGCAGAAGGTGCGCGTGATCCAGGCGCTGCATCGCGACGGCCGCGTGGTCGGGTTCCTCGGCGACGGCATCAACGACGGCCCGGCGCTGCGCGCTGCCGACGTCGGCATCTCGGTCGATACCGCGGTCGACATCGCCAAGGAATCGGCAGACATCATCCTGCTCGAGAAGAGCCTGCTCGTTCTCGAGGAAGGCGTGCTCGAGGGCCGCAAGGTGTTCGGCAACATCCTGAAGTACATCAAGATGACCGCGTCGTCGAACTTCGGCAACATGTTTTCGATGATCGGCGCGAGCGCGCTCCTGCCGTTCCTGCCGATGCTTCCGGTGCAGATCCTGCTCAACAATTTGCTCTACGACTTCTCGCAGACCGCGGTCGCGTCGGACGAGGTCGATCCCGAATATCTCGCGAAGCCGCGCCAGTGGGACCTGAAAGGCATCTCGCGTTTCATGTTCTGCATCGGCCCGATCAGCTCGATCTTCGACTATGCGATATTCGCGGTGCTGTGGTTCGTGATCGGCGCGAATGCGATCGAGCACCAGAAGCTGTTCCAGACCGGCTGGTTCGTTGAATCGCTGCTCTCGCAGACGCTGATCGTGCACATCATCCGCACGGGACGCGTACCGTTCCTGCAGAGTGCCGCGAGCCTACCACTGACGATTACCGGCATCGTGATATGCCTCGTCGGTATCGCGCTCACCGCGCTGCCT
The DNA here is from genome assembly GCA_040005435.1 of Rudaea sp. Classification (GTDB taxonomy): domain Bacteria; phylum Pseudomonadota; class Gammaproteobacteria; order Xanthomonadales; family Rhodanobacteraceae; genus Rudaea. The sequence continues at coordinate 7,132 of JBDTYX010000115.1, forward strand.
TTCGGCGCATGGTTCGGCTTCGTGCCGTTGCCTGCGGTCTACTGGGCTTTCCTCGCGGTGATCCTGGTCGTCTACATGGCCCTGACCCAGTTCGTCAAAGCGCACCTGGTCCGGCGCTTCGGAATCATCTGAATTCGCCGCGAGCCTGCGGGCGGCGTCGCGGTGGTCGCCTGCGCGGTGGCGCGACGCCGCGCGACTGTAGCCCGCGCGAACCCTGCTCGTGCTCAACTCAATTCTTGAGCGACGGAAATGCCTCGAGCATCTCTTGCACGCGTCCGCAGTGGCGCGGGTCGTAGCCCGGCAGCGCGGCGACGGTCTTGCGGAATGTCGTGCTGCCGAGAATCGTCTGCACCGAACGGATGCCTGGACCGTCGAACGCGTTCTTCGGACAGAGGAAGAAATAACGTTCGTGCACGAGCGGGATGAAGTCGAGACCGAAGCGTCGCGCGGGAGGCTCGACGCCGAAGCCCGCGTCCGCCATGCCGCTCGCGACGTAAGCCGCGACGGCGGCGTGCGTGAACTCGCCGTTGTCGTAGCCCTCGATCGCGTGCCCCTCCACGCCATTCTTCTCGAGCAACGCGTCGAAGAGACTGCGCGTGCCCGAGTCGATCTGCCGATTGACGAAGCGGATGCCTGCGCGCTCGAGGTCGGCGAGACCACGAATCTTCTTCGGGTTTCCGGGCGCGACCATCAGCCCCTGCCAGCGCAGCGTGAGATCGATCACGCGGAAATTTCCGCTGCGCAGCGGTTTCGCGTAGTGGCGCAGGATGACCGATTCGAATTCGCCGACCGGAACGTGCAGTCCGGCGAGATCGCAGCTGCCCCGGGTCAACGAGGCGAATACCTCTTGGCTGCTGCGATACTTCATGTCGGTAGCGATGAGGCGACGCCCGAGTTCGCGATGCAATAGCTCGACCGCGAAGCCGTGGCTCGCCTGAATGCGCAGGATCGCCTCGCTCGGCGCGTAGACGCGTTCGAACTCGACTTCCATCTCCGAGCCGAGCGTGTCCAGCAGCGGCGACAGTCGCGCCGCGATGCGCTTGTCCGCCCAGACGAGCTTCTCGCCGAGCGCGGTGAGCGTCGCGCCGCTGCCGCGCGTCGAAGTCACGAGCGTCACGCCGAGCGCCTTCTGCGCCTCGCTGAGGATGCCCCAGGCGTAGCGGTAGGACAGCTCCGCGCGCGCGCAGGCTCGCGCGAGGCTGCCGGTCTCGTGGATGCCGACGAGCAACTCGATCAGCCGCTCGGGGACGGCGACGCCGTTCGCAGCGTGCAGCTGCCATTGCGGTGAAATCGTGACCTTGAACATCGGTTTGCAATGCTGCAGTGCGGGAGAATATAAGCTTTGCAAAGCATATTGTAGTCGCGGCGTTTACGCTATGTTGCCGAGGATTGGACAGGCGTCGTGCCGGTCCGGTTATGCTCAAAAAAGCCTATTCAAGAACGCCGTCGAAACGGCCAAAACGGGAGGGGTTATGTCCACTGTTTCTGGGGTAGTTACGGGGTCTGGCGGGGCGCCCGGCATTCTCGCGCGCGAGCGCATCGTCGCAGGGCCGGCCTTCAACCGCTGGCTGGTGCCGCCCGCGGCGCTCGCGATCCATCTCTGCATCGGCATGGCCTACGGGTTCTCGGTGTTCTGGTTGCCGATGACGAAGCAGCTCACGGAGGCCGACCCGGCGGCCTGTGCGAATCTCGGCTTCATCGCGGCACTGACGACGACGACCTGCAACTGGACCGTCCCTCAGGTCACCCATATCTTCGAGACGTTTATCGCGATGCTCGGCATCTCGGCGGCGATCTGGGGTGGCTGGCTCGAGCACGCCGGCCCGCGCAAGGCAGGATTCATCGCCGCGATGTGCTGGGGTGGCGGTCTCGTGCTCGGAGGCGTCGGCGTCATGTTGCATCAGCTCTGGGTCGTCTACCTCGGTTGCGGCATTCTCGGCGGCGTAGGGCAGGGACTCGGCTACATCACACCGGTATCGACGCTGATCAAGTGGTTCCCCGATCGTCGCGGCATGGCGACGGGCTTCGCGATCATGGGCTATGGCGGCGGCGCGATGATTGGAGCGCCGCTCGCGGTCGCGCTGATGAAGAATTTCGCGCCAAGCGGCACGCTCGGCGTCTCGCAGACGCTGATGGCGATGGGCGTGATCTATTTTCTCGTCATGTCCGCCGGCGCATTCGGGTTCCGCGTGGCGCCGACTGGCTGGAAGCCCGCGGGCTGGACGCCGTCCGCGAGCGCGACGCAGTCGACGATGATCAGCGCGCGTCACGTGCACCTCAACCATGCGTGGAAGACACCGCAGTTCTGGCTGATCTGGGGCGTGCTGTGCATGAACGTCACCGCAGGCATCGGCGTGATCTCGATGGCGAGCCCGATGTTCCAGGACATCTTCGGCGCGAAGCTGCTCGGCGAAAGTGGTGGCGGTGCGTTGAGTCCCGAGCACAAGGCGATGATCGCCGCGGCAGCGGCCGGTCTCGTGGGCCTGATCAGCCTGTTCAATAGCCTCGGGCGCATCTTCTGGGCATCCCTTTCGGACAAGCTCGGGCGCAAGAACACCTATTTCGTGTTCTTCATCCTCGGCATCATCCTGTACTGCTCGCTGCCGAGTTTCGGCCACGCGGGCCTCGCCGCGATGTTCGTCGTAGCCATCTGCGTGATCCTCACGATGTACGGCGGCGGGTTCGCGACTGTTCCGGCGTATCTTGCGGACATCTTCGGCACGCAGATGGTCGGCGCGATCCACGGGCGCCTGCTGACCGCGTGGTCGGTTGCCGGCATCGTCGGGCCGCTCGTGATAGCGGCCGTGCGTGAGGCGCAACTCAAATCAGGCATCGCGCAAAATCTCGTCTACGACCGCACGCTGTATCTGATGGCCGGGCTGCTCTTGATCGGCCTCGTCTGCAACGCGCTCGTCAAACCGGTCAAGGAATCTGATCATATGACCGACGACGAACTCGCGCACGAGCGCGCGTTGCAGCGTGAGGATCGCATCGCAGGCAACGCGGACGATGCTGCGCGTGGGAGTTTTGGCGTCGTCGGCGCCCTTGCGTGGCTCGGCGTGGGCATTCCGTTTCTGATCGGTTTGTTCATCGCGTTGCAGAAGGCGTCGGCGCTCTTTTGAATCAGCAAACTTTCAAGGCGGAGGACCGGGTGAGAGAGTCGGGATGAAGCGAGCGAAGA
>JBDTYX010000326.1:0-3044 GCA_040005435.1 Rudaea sp.
CGAACAGGCGCGGCGAATTGCCGGTCGTCGCCCAGGCGAACGTCGGCGTGAAGCCGATTCCAGTCAGCGCGACGAGCTGGACCTTGCGCTTGTCCTTGCCGTTGGTCACATCGACGTCGGCGAGTTTCTTCCAGGTCAGCGTGCCGCTCGGGATCAGCGGCAGCTTGCCGTCGCTGCGCGCCGCGAGTGCGGCAAACGCGACCGAGAACGCCTCCGGCGTGCCGCCGAGCGGCGTGTAGAGCGCGGTGCCGTGGACTGCCTGCTCGCCCTTGTCGGTCGTCGATTTCCATTGCGCCTTGTCGCCGTCACGCGAGAACGATTCATCCACGTCGGCACCGAACGTCGAGCTGCCCTTGACGTGGTAGTCGGTGAACGTCCCATCCTTGGCGAGCTTGTACTCTTCCTTGAGCTCCGGACCACGGCCGTTGTCCTTGAACAGGAAGTCGACGGTGGTCTTGCCGTCGTCGCCATGGGTGACCCACTGGTGGCCAGCCTTGGTCGTGCCGCCGTTGACGAGTGCGACGTAGCGAATCGTTTCGGCCGCCGAGGCACTGCCGGCGAGCGCGCAGAGTCCGAGCGCAAGAAGAGTTTTCATGTGCGGTTCCAGGAAGGGGATGCTGTCGCGCGCAGCATAGCGCGAGTGCCACCAGCGTGAAGAAAAATTCCTGTTCGCGCCCGTGACAAGAGTAACGGTTATCCTCGACTCGTCCGCTGCGGCGCTTTCCGCGGTAGCGCAGCCTGCGCACGCGACGCGAGCGGGAGACACGCGGCCGCTATCGCCGCGTGCGCCGGAAGGCGCATAATTTTCGCCCCCGCGCGGATTCGTCGCGTCCTTCTCGAGAACCAAGGAATCCCATGCTGCAAGCGAAAGGCTACGCCGTCACCGATGCGCACTCCGCGCTCACTCCGTTCGCGTTCGAGCGCCGCGATCCGGGTCCGCACGACGTGCAGATCGACATCCAGTATTGCGGCGTCTGCCATTCCGACCTGCACCAGGCGCGCAACGACTGGAACAACTCGATTTACCCGATGGTCCCCGGCCACGAGATCGTCGGTCGGGTCGCGGCAGTCGGCAGCGAAGTCAAGGGATTCAAGGTCGGCGATTTCGCCGGAGTCGGCTGCATGATCGATTCCTGCCGCACCTGCGCGGCGTGCGCCGACGGCGAGGAGCAGTATTGCGAAGAGGGCGCGACGCTCACCTACAACGCCTACGAGCGCGGTACGAAGAATCTCGCCTTCGGTGGCTATTCGAACCTGATTGTCGTCGAGGAACATTTCGTCGCCAAAATCGCGCCGTCGCTCGATCTCAAGGCGACGGCGCCACTCCTCTGCGCGGGCATCACGACATGGTCGCCGCTGCGGCATTGGGAGATAGGCAAGGGTCACAAAGTCGGCGTGATCGGCCTCGGCGGCCTCGGACACATGGGGATCAAGTTCGCGCATGCGCTCGGCGCGAATGTCGTCATGATCACAACGTCGCCGGGCAAGGCCGCCGATGCGGTGCGCCTTGGCGCCACCGACGTGCTGATCTCCACCGACAAGGCCGCGATGGCCAAGCATGCCGGCAGCTTCCATTTCCTGCTCAACACGATACCGAATGGACACGACCTCAATCCATACACGCGGCTTTTGCGCCGCAACGGCACGATGGTGCTCGTCGGCGCGCTCATGGCGCTCGAGCCGGCACTGCAGGGCCGCAGCCTGATGGGCGGACGAAAGCGCATCGCGGGTTCGGCCCTCGGCGGCATGCGCGAAACGCAGGAAATGCTCGATTTCTGCGCCGAGCACGGCATCGTCAGCGACATCGAGACGATCCCGATGCAGCGCGTCAACGAGGCCTACGAACGCCTGCTCAAGAACGACGTGAAATACCGCTTCGTCATCGACATGGCGACGCTGTAAATGTTGGGACGAAGGAGATCGGCATGAAGTTCAGGACGCTCGGACCGAACGGTCCTCAGGTATCCGCGCTCGGCCTCGGCTGCATGGGCATGAGCGATTTCTATGGCGCGCGCGACGACGCGACGTCGATCGCGACGATTCATCGCGCGCTCGACATCGGCGTGACGCTGCTCGACACGGCCGACGTCTACGGACCGCACACGAACGAGGTGCTCGTCGGCAAGGCGATCAGGGGAAGGCGCGACGAAGTGTTCCTCGCGACGAAGTTCGGTTTCGTGCGCGATCCGGCCGACCCCGCGCGGCGCGGACTGAGCGGCCGCCCGGAATATGCGCGCAGCAGCTGCGATGCGAGCCTGCGCCGGCTCGGCGTCGAGCGGATCGACCTGTACTACCTGCATCGCGTCGACCGCGACGTGCCGATCGAGGAGACCGTCGGCGCGATGGGCGACCTCGTCGCGCAGGGCAAGATCCGCTACGTCGGGCTGTCGGAGGCGTCACCCGAGACGGTCGAGCGCGCGCACCGCGTGCACCCGATCACCGCGCTGCAGAACGAATATTCGCTGTGGACACGCGACCCCGAGAACGGCACGCTCGCGCTGTGCGATCGCCTCGGCATCGGGCTCGTGCCGTACAGCCCGCTAGGCCGGGGTTTCCTGAGCGGTGCGATCAGAAACCCCGACGACTTCGATGCTGACGACTACCGGCGTTCGAGCCCGCGCTTCCAGGGCGAGAACTTCGCGCGCAACCTGGCGCTCGTCGACCAGGTGCGCCAGCTCGCGCAGGTGAAGGGGTGCACGCCCGCGCAGCTCGCGCTCGCATGGGTGCTCGCGCAGGGGGCGCATGTTGTGCCGATCCCCGGGACCAAGCGCATCGCGACGCTCGAGGAGAACCTCGGCGCCATCGACGTCGCGCTCGACGCCGCGGACCTCGCGCGGATCGAGGCGGTATTCCCTCGCGACGCAGCCGCGGGACCGCGCTACGTACCCGCGATGATGCAGCTGCTCAACGGCTGATCCGGAGACGGTTCCTGAATGGCTCGGGTTGGCTAGCGCCCGCCCGGTTGGAAGCGTTCAGTGGCCGCCCACGCCCGAGTCCGCAGCCTTCGCGCCGAACGGCGGCTTCGCGAACCAGATCACCACGAT
>JBDTYX010000116.1:0-10229 GCA_040005435.1 Rudaea sp.
ATGCGGCCGCCGCCATCCTGCGCCTCGCGGACGAGCCGCGTGTCGACCGCGTCGCGCTCCCACGGACGCGCACCCGCGCCCGCGAGCACCGCTGCAGTCACCTGCACCGCGCGCAGCGGTAAGAGGTCGAGCGGCAGGCGTGGCCGGTCGATCGCAATGATCCTGCCGGATGCGTCCTTGTAGCGGTCGACCATCGGCAACGGCTTGCCCGCCGCGTCGACCGCGAGGTTGTCGTCGCTGTACAGCTCGACGTCGCCCTCGCCGCCGAGCATGAAGAACGCGATGCCGGCGTCGGTCGACGCGCCGCCGCGCAAGACGTTGCCGACGACCGCGAGGCGTCCGGTCTGATACGGATGGCCGCCCCACTCGGTGGCCCACAGGTTGTAGTGAAGCGCGCGCTTGCCCGGATCGAAGATCAGGTTGTTGATGAATGCGCCGCGCGCACCGCCCTTGAACAACGCGTTGCGCTGGCCGTTGTGCGCATACAGATTGCCGACGATCAGGATGTCGGTCACGTTGTCGTGCACGAGCGTGCCCTTGGAATGCTCGCCCGCCTTCCCGTGGGTCGAATTCGCGAGACCCTCGGCGATGATGTTGTTGCTGTAGGTGAGGTTGTGCGAGGTCGCCGCACGCCACGCGTCGGGCGTCGGCCCGGCGAAGCGTTCGCCGGATGCCGAGAGATTCTCGTCGGTGGCCCAGGCGAACGAGCAGTGGTCGACGACGACGTTCGCGGCGCCCGGATGCGTCGACAGTCCGTCGCGTTCCCAGCCCGAGTGCTTCGCAAAACCGGCCTCGCCAGTGCGCACGCGCAGATGCTCGATCACGACGTCGTGTGTGCGCACGTCGATGCCGCCGCGGATCAGCGTGATGCCGGGCGACGGCGCGGTCTGGCCCGCGATCGTGATGAATGGATTCCTGATGTTTAGCGCACGGCCTGCGAGGTCGATCACGCCGCCGACCTCGAACACGATCGTGCGCGGCACGGGCGACTCGATCGCCGCCTTGAGCGACCCCGGGCCGTCCGCAGCGAGCGTCGTGACGCGCTCGATGCGTCCGCCATTGCCTCCGGCCGTGTGCGCGGCGCCGTTGTCGGGACGCTCGATCGGCGCGACGCTTCCCGGCTCGGCGAACACGACCGGCGACTTGCCCTTGACGCGCGGCGCGGGTGCGTCCGAACAGCCGCACAACGCGAGCGCGAGCAGCATCGCAGAAACAATCCGCATGCTGCCCACATCGCCGCTCCGGCGAGTTGCGTGCGCTCGCGAGCCCGCCCGCGCCGCATCGGCAGAAGCGGGCGCCGCGAGCGGTGCGGGCGCAGGGCCGCGCCGTGCGCCGTTGACCGTAGCCATGCCGTTCGGCGCTCCGGTCGCGCTATTCGGCCGGCAGCATCAGCGTCTTGCTCTTCGCCGAGCTGTCGAGCAATTCCGGCCTGAGCGGCTGCATCGTCGCGAGATCCCAGTCCGCCGGATTGAACGCACGCTGGGTGGGTTTCGTTTCGAGGTAGCCGTGCACGTCCTCCTGGCTGTCGATGATCCAGCCACGGCCTTCGGCGACGTCGGCAACGACGCGTGCATCGTGATAGTCGCGGTCCCACGGACGCGCACCGGCATGCGTCAGCACCGAAGTTTCCACCTCATCGGCCGGAATCGCCTTAAGACCCTCGGGCCACAGCGGCGGCTCGCTCGTCTCGATCACGCGCGCGTGCGAGGTCGTATAGCGACCGAGCATCGGCAGCGGCTGGCCGACCTTGTCGACCGCGATGTTGTCGCGGCCGTAGTACTCGAGGTCGCCGGCGCCGCCGATCTCGAGGAAGGCCAACGGCAGCGGCGTAGACATGCCCGCGCGCAGCACGTTGCCGACCGCCGCGAGCTGACCGTGCTGGTAGGGGTGGCTGCCCCACTCTTCCGCAATCAGATTGTAGTGCACCGCACGCTGGCCCGGGTCGTAGATGAAGTTGTTGACGAGCGCGACGTGCGAACCGCCCTTGAGCAGCGGGCTGCGCTCGAAATTGTGAGCGAACAGGTTGCCGAAGATCGCGATATCCGTCGTGTTGTCGTGGATCAGCGCGCCCTTCGAATGCTCGATCTTCCAGTGCGTGGCGCGTGCGAGCGCTTCCGCGATGATGTTGTTCGAGAACGTGATGCGATGCGCCGTGTGCGCGCGCCACTCGTCCGGCGTCTTGCCGTCGAAGCGCGGCCCCGAGGCGGCGATGATCTTGTTGGTGGCCCAGTACAACGAGCAGTGGTCGATGATCACGTCGTGGGCGGCCTCGGTGCGCAGCGCGTCGGTCGACCAGCCGCCGGCCTTCGGCTTGCCGCTGTCGCCGCTGCGCACGCGGATGTGCTGCACGACCACGTCATGGGTGCTGATCGCAACACCCTTGCCGCGCACGATCGTGATGCCCGGCGACGGTGCGGTCTGGCCCGCGATCGTCAGGAAGGGCTCGTCGATGTGCAGCGTCTTCTCACCGAGGTCGATCGATCCGCCGACCTCGAACACAACGATGCGCGGACCCTTGGCGTGAACCGCCTCCGTCAGCGATCCGGGCCCTTCGGCGGCCAGCGTCGTCACGCGCAGGATCTTGCCGCCGCGGCCGCCAAGCGTATGCGCGGCCCAGCCCGCGGCGCCCGGAAAGGCCAGAGCGTCGGTCGCGGCCGCGGCCTCCACGACCGGCAACCCGGCCAGCAGCGCCGTTGCGGCGACGACCTGGCGCAGTCGCGTTGCGAACAGGGTATTCCCACGAGTTGAAGCATTCATTTCGTCTCCTCCCGTTGCGCCGCGATGGCGGCTGTTGTTCGCAGGCGGCGACACAGTGGATTTTTATACTCGGAGCCGCCGCCGGCCTATTATATGCGCTTGCAGATTGAAAATGACACCGGTTTCCTTTATACATCCCGCAGACGATCCGGCTGCGTTCGGCGGGCATGAAAAAGCGCCACCCTAGGGAATTCAATCAATGATGGGCGAACCCGATCCCGGCAAGACCGAGAGGGCGATGAAGATCGCCCGGCAATTCGTGCGCGCGCGATCCGAAGGCGTCGCGCTGCAAGATTTCCCGGGCGCGATTCCGGACAGCATCGAAGCGGCTTATCGCGTGCAGGACGCGGCGATCGCGCTGCAGACGGACGAGATCGTCGGCTGGAAAGTCGGCTACATCGCACCGGAGGCGCGCGGGCCCGGCGGCGACGAGCGGCTCGTCGGCCCGATCTTCGCGCGCCGCCTGCAGGTGGATGTCGTTGACACAGTCGACTTCCCGGTGTTCGCGGGTGGCTTCGCCGCGGTCGAGGCCGAACTCGCATTCCGGCTGCGCGCGGATGCGCTGCCTGCGCGCACGCGCTGGACGGTCGAGGAGGCGCTCGCCATCGCGGGCGACCTGCATATCGGTATCGAGACCGCGGGCAGCCCGCTCAAGACGATAAACGATCTCGGGCCGCGTGTGGTCGTCAGCGATTTCGGCAACAATGCCGGCATGCTGCTCGGCCCCGCGATCGAAGGATGGCGTGCGCTGCCCGCGCCGCTGCTTTCCTGCCAAAGCTACGTTGATGGCCGGATCGTCGGCGAAGGTCTCGTCGATACGCTCGCGGCCGGCCCGCTCGTCGCGCTCGCATTTGCGCTCTCGCGCTGCGCGCGCAACGGCCGCCCGCTGCGCGCCGGGGACATCGTCACGACCGGCGCGCTGACCGGCATCCACGAAATCGCTGCGGGTCAGACTGCGCGCGTCGATTTCGGCATCCACGGCAGCATCTTCTGTCGCGCGGTCGATGCGCGCGCGTGGCGCGCGGCGCAGGCGATCTCCTGATGCCGACCCGGCGCGCACTGCTCGTCGGCGGCGCCGCACTCTGCGTCGGCGGTCGCACACGCGCGCAGGCCCCCGCAACGCGAACGCTGACCGCGACCGACGTGCACGTGCGCGACTACCCCACCGTCGAGGCGCTTCAGTGGATCGGCGAAACGCTCGCCCGCGAGACCGACGGCCGCATCCGCCTGCGCCTGTATCACTCGGGCCAGCTCGGCCGCGAGGGCGACGCGATCGACATGGCGCGCTTCGGCGCGCTCGACATCACGCGCGTGAACATGGCCGTGCTCAACAACCCGTTCCCGGCAACCCAGATCCTGTCGTTGCCCTACGTATTCAACGACGCGGCGCACATGCGCCGCGCGCTCGACGGCTCCCCCGGTCGCGAGATCGCGCACGACTTCGAGCGCCGCGGCCTCGTCTGCCTCGCCTACTACGACTCTGGCACGCGCAACATCTACAACACGCGCCACGCCGTGGTCTCGCCGCACGATCTGCATGGGCTGAAGGTCCGCGTGCCGCCGTCCGACATCTTCATGCAGCTGCTGCGCGCGTTCGGTGCGAACGCGACGCCGCTGCCGTACGGCGAAGTGTTCTCGGCGATGCAGACCCACCTGATCGAAGGCGCGGAGAACAACTGGCAGACCTTCCACACGACGCGCCAGTTCGAGGTCGCGCACTTCATCTCGCGCACCGAACATTCGTACTCGCCCGAAGGGTTGCTGATGTCGCGGCTGTCGCTCGATGCGCTCCCACAAGCCGATCGTGCGCTGCTGCTCGACATCGCCGCGCGCTCGGTGCCGTACATGCGCGCGCTGTGGGACAAGGCCGAGGCGGCATCGCGAGAATTCGTACTCGCACACGGCGTCACAGAGAGCGAGGTCGACATGGCCGCATTTCGCGCCGACGCGGCACCCGTTCTCGCGCGCTACCTGCGCGACCCGCGTACCGACGCGCTGTACAAGAGCATACGGATGCTGGCATGAGGCGCCGACGCACATATGCCGGGCGCGGGATCAACGATGCCAGCGATATCGGCATAGAAGAAGAACGGTGCGGGGGGAAACATGACTGAGACGACCGCAGACACGAGGCTGCTCGCGCACACCGCGCGCGTCGCGACGCTCGTCGCTGGCGCGGCGCTGGTCGGCATGGCCGCAACCGAGGCCTGGCAAGTCTTCGCGCGCTACGTGCTCAACGACTCGCCGGGCTGGACCGAGCCGGTCGCGCTGTTCCTGCTCGCGACCGCGATGAGCCTCGGCGCCGCGGCCAGCGTGCGCTCGTGGTCGCACTTCGGCTTCTTCATCCTCGCTCACAACGCACCGCCCGCGCTGCGCCGGATCATGGAGGCGTTCGCTTGCATCGTCGTCGCCGCGGTAGGCGCCGCGCTCGCGATCTGGGGATCACAACTGCTGTTCGACGGCATCGATATCCCCGCTGCCGGCACGCTGCTGCCGGAAAGCGCGCGCTTCCTGCCGATCGCGATCGCGGGCGCGCTGATGTGCGTTTTCGCGATCGAGCGGCTCGTCGTGCCGGCGCCTAAACAGCCTGCGGAGTCCTGACCATGGCAGTCGCCATCCTGTTCGGCGTCTTCATACTGCTGCTGATCAGCGGCGTGCCGGTCGCGTTCTCGCTGGTCTGCGCGTCGCTCGCGACATTCCTCTATCTCGGGCTGCCGCCGATCGTCGTCGTCCAGCAGGTCGCCTCGGGCGCAGGCGCAAGCTCGTTGCTCGCGATCCCGCTGTTTATCTTCGCGGGCGAAATCATGCTGCGTGGCGGCATCTCGGAACGCCTGATCTCGCTCGCCGCGGCCCTGGTCGGGCACGTGCGCGGTGGGCTCGGCCAGGTCAGCGTGCTGTCGTCGCTGTTCTTCGGTGGCGTGTCGGGTTCGGCGATCGCCGACGTTTCGGCGATCGGCGGCGCGATGATTCCGCAGATGGTCGCGCGCGGCTTCGACCGCGACTTCGCGGTCAACGTGACGATGACCGCCGCGCTCGTCGCGCTGCTCGTACCGCCGTCGCACAATTTGATCCTCTACTCGGCGTCGGCCGGCGGCGGGATCTCGATCGCCGACCTGTTCGCGGCCGGCATCATCCCGGCGCTGCTGCTGACGGTCACGCTGATGCTCGTCGGCTGGCTCATCGCGACGAAGCGTGGCTATGCGGTCGAGGCGTTCCCCGGATTTCGTGTCGTCGGCCGCCGCTTCGTCTCGGCGCTGCCGGGCCTGCTGCTCGTCGCGCTGATCTTCATCGGCATCCGCGCAGGCATCTTCACCGCGGTCGAGAGTGCGTCGATCGCGGTCTGCTACGCGCTGCTGGTGACTCGCCTGATCTACCGCCAGCTGCACTGGCGCGACTTCGTCGAGACGATGGCGCATGCCGCGCGCACGACCGGCATGATCCTGTTCGTGATCGCCTCGGCCGGCTGCTTCGGCTGGCTGCTCGCGTACCTGCAGGTGCCCGCCGCTGCGGTCGATGCGCTCACCTCGATCACCCACGACAAGAATCTGCTGCTGCTGATGATGGTGTTCACGCTGCTCGTGATCGGCACGTTCATGGACCTCGCGCCGATGATCATCATCTGCACGCCGATCTTCCTGCCGGTCGCGAAGGCGATCGGCGTCGATCCCGTGCACTTCGGCGTGATCCTGATCCTCAAGGGCGGCATCGGGTTGATCACGCCGCCACTCGGCTCGGTGCTGTTCGTCGGCACCGCGATCGGCAAGATCTCGATCACCGAGTCGTTGCGCACGATCTGGCCGTTCTACTTCGCAGCGTTCACGGTCCTCATGATCGTCACGTTCGTGCCGGCGTTGTCGCTGTGGCTGCCGTCGCTGCTCAGATGAGCACATCGATGCCGCGCGCGATCGCAGCGTAGGCGCGTTCGAGCGCCGCGACGAAGCGCAGTTGCGCCGGCAGGTCGTCGGCGAATACCTGGCCCATCCCGAGAAACAGCCCCACGTCGTGGCTCGCATCGCCGTCGCACGCGGCGGCGCGATCGCACAATTCCGTGGCGAGCGGGTCGATGAGCTTGCGTCCTTCGCGCTGCGCCGCGCGCACGAAATGCAGCCACGCGGCGATCGGCACGCACAGCCGCTCGACCGGGCGGCCCGCGCCGAGAGCGTCGCGGATCGTGCCCAGGACGCGGAACGGCAGCTTCTGTGAACCGTCCCACGCGATCTGCGCGAGCGCGTGGTGCATCGCCGGGTTGCGGAAGCGCGCGAGCACGTCGCCGACGTCGGCGCCGGCATCGAACCCGGCCGGGCTCGCGACGCTCGGCAGGATGTCCGTGCGCATCAGGCGTTCGATGAAGCCCGCGAGCTCGGCGTCCGCGATCGCGTCGGCCACGGTCACGAGCCCACGCAGCAAACCGAGGTAGGCGAGCGTCGAGTGCGCGCCGTTGAGCAGGCGCAGCTTCGCGCGTTCGAAACCGGCGACGTCGTCGGTCACCGAAACGCCGAGCGCCGCCCAGTCCGGCGTCGCGTTGCAGAAGCGGTCTTCGATCACCCACTGCGAGAACGCCTCGCGCTGCACGGGCCACGCATCGACGACGCCGAGCGCCATGGCGGCGCGTTGCTCGAGGGCCGCGTCGGTCGCGGGCACGATGCAGTCGACCATCGTGCGCGGGAATGCCGCAGCGACCTCGATCCAGCGCGCGAGCCCGGCATCCTGCGCGCGCGCGAGCTCGACGACCGCGCGGCCGAGCTTACCGCCGTTGTCGGCGAGGTTGTCGCAGCTGATCGTCGTGAACGGCGGGAGCCCCACAACGCGGCGCCGGCGCAATCCCTCGACGAGGTAGCCGGGCGCGCTGACCGGCGCGCGCGGATCGGCGAGATCGGCAGCGATGTCGGCGTGATCGAAATCCAGCGTGCCGTCCGCACGCAGGCAATAGCCCTTCTCGGTGATCGTCAGCGTGACGATCGTCGTCGTCGGTGCCGCGAGCCTTGCGAACACCCGCTCGCGCTTCTCGCTCGCGACGAGCAGCTCGCGCAGCGCGCCGATCACGCGCATGCGCACCTCTGCATCGAGCACCGCGACCGTGTAGAGGCCGTCCTGTGCCGCGAGCGCATCGCGCGGCCCGGGGCTCTTCAGCGAGACTGCGCTGATCGCCCAGCGCGGATCGCGTGCGAGCGCGTCGTCGAAATACCAGGCCTGATGCGCACGATGGAACGCGCCCGGGCCGAAATGGACGACGCCGATCTGCACCGCGTCGAGCGCATAGCGCGGCTTTTCGATCGTCGCGGGCAATCCGGCGAGCGTGGCGTCCGACAGACGCGCACTCACAGGGTCACGCCGGTCTTCCACAGCGCGATCTGGCGTTCGTCGTTGCATTCGTTGCGCGCGGGCTCCCCCGACGCGGTGCGCAGGATAAGATCGAGCAGACCATCGGCGACGTCGTCGAGCGCCTCGCCGTCGAGCAAGCGGCCCGCGTCGAAATCGATCCAGCGCGGCTTGGCCCGGGCGAGCGCGCTGTTCGAGGCGATCTTCAGTGTCGGCACCGGGAAGCCGAGCGGCGTGCCACGGCCGGTCGTGAACAGCAGAACGGTCGCGCCCGCGGCCACGAGCGCGGTCGAGGACACCGCGTCGTTGCCGGGCGCCTCGAGCAGTGCGAGTCCGGGCTGGCGCACGCGCTCACCGTAGCGCAACACCTGGGTCAGCGTGCCGCTGCCGCCTTTCTGCACGGCGCCGAGCGACTTCTCCTCGAGCGTCGTGATGCCTCCCGCGATGTTGCCCGGCGACGGGTTTTCGCTGATCGGCTCGCCGTGATCGACGAAATACTGCTTGAAGCGGCGCACGACGTCGTCCATCTCTACCGCGACCGCCGCATCGACGGCGCGCTGCCTCAGCAGGTGTTCGGCGCCGAAGATCTCGGGGATCTCGGTGAGGATCGTCGCGCCGCCTGCGTTGTTGATGCGATCGGCGATTAGGCCGACCAGCGGGTTCGCCGAGATGCCGCTGAACCCGTCGGAGCCGCCGCACTTGAGCCCGATAACGAGGTCCGCCAGCGCGCAAGGTTCACGCCTATCCTGTGCGGCGATCGCGACGAGTTCGTCGAGTGCGGCGAGTCCGGCCTCGATCTCGTCCTCGACCTCTTGCGTGTTGAACGCGCGGATGCGCGAGCGATCCGCGCCATCGACGGACTCGAGTAGACGCTTCAGCTGCAGCGATTCGCAGCCGAGGCCGACGAGCAGCACGCCCCCCACGTTGGCATGCGTCGCGAGCGCGGCGAGCACGCGCTGCGTGTTTGCGAGATCGTCTCCGAGTTGCGAGCAGCCGAAGACGTGGGTGTAGGCGTGAACTCCGTCGACGCGGCCCGCGTGGCGCGCGGCGCCGAGTTCGGCGATGCGCCGCGCGGTGTTTGCGACGCAGCCGACGCTGCAGAGCACCCATATCTCGTTGCGCGTGCCGACGCGACCATCCGCACGCCGATAGCCGAGGAAGCTGCCCGCGCCGTTGCGCGCGACGACGCTGCCCGCTGCGCGGGTGGAGGGCTGCGTCGCCGTGGGCTCGACGCCAGCGAGGCGCGTCGCCAGGTTGTGCGTATGCACCCACGCACCACGCGCGATGCTCGCCGTGACGGACCCGATCGCAAAGCCGTACTTGTGCACGATCTCGCCCACCACGAGCGCGTGCAGCGCGAACTTGTGGCCGCGCGCGACGGGCTCGGCGAGGCGGATCTCCACGCCGTCGAGGCGCACGATCTCGCCGGCGCCGAGATCGCGCAGCGCAACGGCGACGTCGTCTGCGACGGCGATGCGCAGGGCTGACTGCGGGCCGGACGCGGGCACACTGTGCATGGTCTTGCGTTCCAGTAGGTTACCGGTGTCATTTAAGCGCTTCCGCGGGCCGCTGTCGAGCGCGACGGGCGGCTGCAGCCGCGTCAGCGCGCAATGTCCGCTGCGGGACAATTTTTCAGTAGAATCGCCGTATGAGCCGAACACCGATCAGCAAGCAAGGACGCCCGCGCAAGCTCGCCCCCGCCACGAGCCGCGGCACAAGGTTGCTCTCCGCAATAGCGAAATCCGCCGCGAAGCACGACGCGGCCAAGGCGGTCGTTGCGCCGAAATGGAAACCTTCTGGTAGCAGCGGCCAGGCGACGATCAACGACATCGCGCGCCTCGCGGGCATCTCGAAGAAGACCGTCTCGCGCGTGATCAATCGATCGCCGCTCGTGCGCCCCGATACGCGCGAGAAGGTCGAGGCGCTGATCCGCAAGCACGACTATGCGCCCGACCCGATGGCGCGCGGCCTCGCGTTTCGCAAATCGTTCCTGATCGGCATGGTCTACGACAACCCGAACGCCGAGTACGTCGTCAACATGCAGAACGGGGCGCTCGACAGCCTGCGCGGCTCGAGCTTCGAGCTGGTCGTGCACCCCTGCGACAGCCGCAGCGCCGACTACATCGACGGCGTGCGCGCGTTCGTCGTGCAGC
>JBDTYX010000117.1:0-10201 GCA_040005435.1 Rudaea sp.
ATCCGCGCCGACATGGGGCCGCGCGTGCTCGCGGTTCCCGATCAGATCATCGACTACACGCACGGCAGGTTCACGAGCTTCTGCGACGTCGACGGCGCCAAGGTCGAACACATCGATTTCAGCGAGCCGTACAGCGCAGTGCTGCGTGCAGAGCTTCTGGCGGCGGCGCGCAAGTCTTCTCTCTCGATTGTCGACGGCGGTTGCTATGGCGCGACCCAGGGGCCGCGGCTCGAGACGCGGGCCGAGATCGTGCGCATGCGCCGCGACGGTTGCGACCTCGTCGGCATGACCGGGATGCCCGAGGCCGCGCTCGCGCGCGAACTCGGCGTCGACTACGCATGCCTCGCTCTCGTCGCGAACTGGGCCGCTGGCTGCGGCGACGCGATCGAGATCAGCCTGCCCGAAATCTTCGCGCACCTCGAGGCCGCGACGGGTTGCGTGGCGCCAATCGTGACCGCGCTCGTCGCCTGAGGCATGAGCTGCGAGCCCTACTTAAAAACCTTTTGAAATCAGTTGGTTTCACGGTCCCTAGCACTGACGCTCAGCGCTCCGTTGCGGCTCTCGCCCGCGAAACGCCCCCGTTGCAAAGAGATGTTAATTCGTTGTTATACTTCTGTCATATCCGGGCGGCGCCTGAGGGAAGGTCAGGCGCGCGGAACACCCGGGTATCCATCCATACAGTGCGAGGTCGTTCGATGCGTACCGGTACGGTCAAGTGGTTCAACGACGCCAAGGGGTTTGGCTTCATTGCTCCGGAAGATGGTGGTGAGGATGTGTTCGTGCACTATTCGGCGATCAATTCGCAGGGATTCCGCACGCTGCAGCAGGGTCAGAAAGTCAGTTACGAAGTAGTCGATGGTCCGAAGGGATCGCAGGCGGCGGGCGTACAGCCCACCAAGGAAGCCTGACGCATCCAACGTTGCGAGCATACCCCGCCGCAAGGCGGGGTCTGTTTTTTTGGGGATCACCGCGGGTTCAGCGCGAAACGAAGGCGGTCAGGTTGCGCTCGTCGTAGGTGCGTGCGAAGCGATCGTAGCGTCCGGCAACCTGCGAATAGGACGTGCGGTATTCCGGATACGCGGTCGCCGCTCCGAACAGCATGCCGATCTCGCGCGATGAGAAGTTGTGGCGGATTTCAGCGTGGAACTTCGCGCAGTCGATCGCGGAATTCGGCGGCGCGCATTCGAGCGAATGGGAGCGCTGCAGCGCATTCTGCGGCGCAGGATGCACCGAAACGGCAGCGAGCGAGGATTGCGCGGCGACCGGGGTCGAGATCGCGAGCGCGGACAGACTTAGCAGCAGCGCAGTCAGACGTGCGTTCGTGAAGTTCTCCGAAGGCGTGAGTCAGGGTTTCGCCGGAGCTCTGCGTTGAAAGGAGAATCTTCCGGCGAGACGGCGAACAGCCGCCGTTGACCTGTTAGTTCAGCCGTTCGCGCAACCGATTACTGGTTCGTCGATGGCGCCGCGTCACGCGGCGAACTGCAAGCGTGCCAATTCGCTGTAGAGGCCGCCCTGCTGCATCAATTCCGCATGCGTGCCTTGCGCGACGATGCGTCCTTGATCCATGACGACGATGCGGTCGGCCTCGAGCACCGTGGCGAGGCGGTGCGCGATGATCAGTGTCGTCCGCCCGCGCATGAGGTTCTCGAGGCCCTGCTGGATCGCGGCCTCGGAGTGCGCGTCGAGATTGCTCGTCGCCTCGTCGAGCAGAAGGATCGGTGAGTCCTTGAGCAGTGCGCGCGCGATCGCGATACGCTGCTGCTGCCCGCCGGAAAGTCGCACGCCGCGCTCGCCGAGGTAGGTGTCGTAGCCTTCCGGCTGCGATGCGATGAATTCATGCGCCTCGGCGGACCTCGCCGCGGCGACCACGGTCGGCTCGTCGGCATCGGCGCGACCGAAGCGGATGTTGTCGCGCGCGCTCGCGCCGAAGATCACGGTGGCCTGCGGCACGAGTGCGATGCTGCCGCGCAGCTCCGGCAGTGCCAGCGCACGCAGGTCGGTGCCATCGATGCGGATCGCACCCGACTGCGGATCGTAGAAGCGCAACAGCAGGTGGAACACCGTGCTCTTGCCCGCGCCCGACGGCCCGACCAGCGCGACGGTCTCGCCGGGCTTCACGGTGAGCGTGAAGTCGTGCAGCGTGGGCGCCTCGGGTCGCGACGGATAGCTGAAGCCGACGTGATCGAAGCGGATCTCGCCGCGCAGCGGCTTCGCGAGCGCGACCGCGTGTTCGGGCGAACGGATGCCGGGCTGCGTCGCGAGCAGTTCGCCGATCCGCTCCATCGCGCCGGCCGCGCGCGAGACCTCGCTCCACACCTCGGTGAGGCCGCCGATCGAGCCCGCCGAGATCACGGCGTAGAGGACGAACTGGCTCAGCACGCCCGCCTCCAGCGTGTGGTCCATGACGCTGCGTGCACCAGTCCACAGCACGAGCGTGATCGCGCCGAAGATCAGCAGGATCACGAGCGCGGTCAGACCGGCGCGCTGGCCGACGCGCCGGCGCGCGGTCGCGAGTGCGCGCGCGATCGCTGCGTCGTAGCGCGCGACCTCGACCGGTTCGCGTGCATAGGCCTGCACCGCATAGGTCGCGTTGAGGGTCTCGTTGGCGATCGCGGCGGCATCGGCGACGCGGTCCTGGTTCGCACGCGCGAGCTTCTGCTGGCGCCGGCCCGCGAGCACGATCGGCAGGATCACGAGCGGGATCACGAGCGCCGCATATCCTGCGAGTCGCGGGCTCGTCGTGACGAGCATCGCGGCGCCGCCGACCGACGTGACGATGCTGCGCAGCGCGACCGACATGCTCGACGAAACGACGGTCTGCACGAGTTCGGTGTCGGCGCTGAGACGCGACGTGAGTTCGCCGACGCGGGTGCGCTCGAAGAACGACTGGTCGAGCGTGACGAGATGGGAATACAGTCGCTTGCGTACGTCGGCGACCGTCCGTTCGCCAAGCAGGGAGACGCAGAAATATCGGCCAGCGGTGGCGACCGCCATGACGACCGCTACGCCGAACAGCGCGAGGAAGCTCGAGTTGATCAGCGCAGGGTCCGCATGGGCGAAGCCATGGTCGATCATGATGCGCACCGCGACCGGCAGCGACAGCGTCGCGAGCGACGACAGCGCGAGGAACCCGAGCCAGCCGAAGAACAGCAGCCGGTACCGGCGCAGGTACGGCCACAGCATGCGCAGAAAATCGAATCTCCGGCTGGGCCGGTCGGCAGGGGTGTCGGAACTCATCGGCAGTGTTCGCAAGGGACGCGCGTAGTGCAATGGTGGCGCAGTGGCCGAAATCAATCCAGAACGGCGAGCGCGCTGCGACCGCGTGTCGCGTCGGCGACCAGTTTACGCAGGCTCTCGACGTGGACGCGGGGCACGCGCAGCCGCAACTCGACGCCTGTGGCGCTGAATGCCTCTGCGAACGGCTCGGCGCCGCATTCCGCGAGTCGCGCCTGCAGCAGCGGCAACGTCGAGAACGGCACGAAGCACGCGACTCCGACCGTTTCCACGAGGGCTTCCTTTTGCGCGATGCGCAGGCATTCGGCGGCGCAGCCGCCATAGGCGCGAACGAGCCCGCCCGCGCCGAGCTTGATGCCGCCGAACCAGCGCATGACGATGACGAGCGTCTCGTCGAGGCCCTGGCTGTCGATCGCCTGCAGGATCGGCTTGCCTGCGGTGCCGGACGGCTCGCCGTCGTCGTTGAAGCGGTATTGCTGGCCGATGCGGTAGGCCCAGCAGTTGTGCGTCGCGTCCGCTTCGCCGTTTGCGTCGAGCGACGCGAGCGCGTCGTCGGGCGAGGCCACGCGGCGCGCCCGCGCGACGAAGCGGCTCTTGCGGATCTCCTGGGTCAGCGTCGCGGGTGCGGCGAGGACGAGCCGTGCCGCACTCATCGCGTGCCGAGGCGTCGGGTCACGGACAACGGCCAGCGATCGTCGGGGTAGCAGTGGCGGAAATCCGCATAGGCCTTGGCCGCACCCTCGGGACTTTCGAGGTCGAGATATTTTTTTACGATGGCAAAGCGCAGTTCCGGTGTCTCCGGAACTTCCGGCGGATAGTGCCAGCTGCGGACGTCCGGCACGCTGCTGCCCGACGCGTGGCAGTTCGGTGGCGGCCACGCGGCAATTTGCGCGGGCGTTGGCCGACCGGACGGATTGAGCTTCGGCGCCTCCGGCGGAATTGCCGAATGATCGGCGAACGCCTGCTGCTGACGTTCCTCGGCCTCGCGCACGCCGGATGTCGCAGCGGGCGCGTTGGCCGTCGTGGGGCGAGACTCGACGACGCGACCCGCGCTCGCCGAGGCCACCTCACTCGGCGCTGGCGGCGCTGGGGGCGGGGCGGGCGTCGCCAGGGCTCGTGCGTTTCCCGCCACGTCCAGGGCTCCGCGTGCCGATTCGCTTTTCTGTTTGCGCGCGCGTTCCGGGGCATCGGCCGTAGCTGCGACCGCGTTCGCGGGCGGTGGCGGCGCGGCGGCCATCGCGGGCGGGACCAACGCAGGCACCGGTGCACTCGCCTGAGGAAACGCGACGCTCGACGCGGTCTGCGCCACCGCCTGCGCCGGAGGCATTGCGCCGCCGCGATCGCGCTCGGAGGGCGCGGACTTCGCGCGCGCGGTTTCGGGGTCGGCAGGCGTGCGCGTCTTGCTCATCTCGTTCGTATTTTCGTCGCGGGCCTTCGAGCGTGCACGGTCAAGGCGCTCCGCGTTCGACGCAACGCGATCCGCGCCGGCAGGCGCGGGCCGCGCCGGCGCGGGAAACGCCGAGGGAGGCGCGCCGCCCGGCGCGATTCCCGGTGCGGCTTGGACGGACCGAGCGTCATCCGCGATGCGCGCGGGATCCATCGCCCGCTTCGCAGGCTCGGGTGACGCCGTGGAGACCGCCGCGGGGGCGCTAGGCGCCCCATCGGATTTCTTCGACGCGACCGCGTCTAGCGGCGCGCTGACCGCGGCTCGCTCGCGATCGATCCAGCCGTGTGGAGCGACGCGCCAGACGATGCCCGCCGCGAGGACGAGCACCGCGGCACTCGCGAACGCAGGTATCCAGCGCCGCGCGCCACGCGCTCGCGCCGATGCGGTCGGCGCGGGCGTCGCGCCGGGATTCGCCCCGAGCGCCGAAACATCGCGCGCACGCTGCGCGAGCGCGCGCACGCGCGCGTCGAGCGCCGCGTCGGGCTCGACGGGCGGCAGCTTGCGATAGACCGCGCCCGCCGCGCGTTCTTCCTCGCGCAGGAATTTCTCGAACTCCTGCTCGAAGCCGTCCTTGCCCGACGGCGGATGGGTGGGGGGCTTCTTGTCGCTCATTCGCCGAGTTTCTCCCGGATCTTCGCGAACGCATAGCGCAGGCGGGATTTCACCGTCTCCTGGCCGGCGCCCGTGATCTGCGCGATTTCGGCGAGTCCGAGACCGCTCTCCATGCGCAGTACGAAAGCTTCACGCTGGTCGTCGGGCAGCGCCTCGAGCGCGAGCTGCAGGCGCCGGCGCTGTTCGAACTCGCTCAGCACCTGCTCGGGACGCTCGCTCTCGGGCGCATCGAGCAGGCCGAGTACGGTCTCGGTCTCCTCGGCACCGGCCTGCGGCCGAGAACGTCGGAACGTGTCTGCGACGAGGTTGTGCGCGATCTGCAGCAGCCAGGTGCTGAACTTCGCCTCGACGCGATAGCGTTCGCGCGCCGCGATCGCGCGGCTCCAGGTCTCCTGGAATATCTCATCCGCGCTCGCACGATCCTGCACGCTGCGCAGGATGAATCGGTACAGCATGCCGCGCTGGCGCGCATAGAGCAGGTCGAATGCGCGCGCATCGCCACGCGCATACGCGAGCATCAGTTCCTCGTCGGTGTGGTCGGCCCCCATGGACGGGTAGCGTACGCCAATGCGCAGGCGCGAATCATCTGTCCAGCTCAACGCATGCGCGCGCGCGGGGGCCAAACTGAACAGCAGCAGGGTGGCGGACATGCACGATACAACGCCGCAAAGCGCTCTGCGGGGTCAGGGGACCGACGCGCGCGGCACAGGCCTCAGCGTGCGCTGCGCGCGTCCGATTGCGCGAGCAGCGATACGAGGAGCGGCTTCCAGACTGCCGCCCAGGTATGCGTGCTGTGCCCGTGGGTCGCGTCGCTGATCGGGATGACGACGACGCGGCCGCGCGGCACACGCTGGATTTCGCGCTCGAGAATGCCGAGTTCGGGTGGATTGATCTCGTCGTCCGCCGAATTGACTGCGAGCAACGGCGCCTTGATCGAGGCGAGCTTCGGCTGCGGGTCGTAGTCTCTCGACGCGTCGAACTGATACAGGCAGTCGTTCGCATCGTCGTCCTTGAGCAGCGTCTGAAGACGCGTTGCGAGGTAACGATCGGCGCTGTCGCGATCCGGCGCGTCCTTCTGCCACTGCAGCGGTGCCGATCCCATGAGCAGGATGATGTTCGCCGCCTCGGAAAGGCCGCGCGGCTGCTTTGCGTATTCGCCGTGGTTCCACTCCGGATCGCCGAGGATCGCGTCCGCGATCATCTTGCGCATCACGCGGTTGCGCCCGGCGATCTGCACGGGCGCCGACGCGAGCGGCATCAGCGCGTCCATGAACTCGGGATACGCCTCGCCCCACACCCAGGTGTGCATGCCGCCCATCGAGGTACCCATCACGAGGCGCAGGTGATCGACTTTGAGCTTCGCTGTGAGCAGCTCGTGGTCGGCGCGCACCATGTCGTCGTAGTCGTAGTGCGGGAATTTCATGCGCAAGCCGTCGCTCGGCTTGCTCGACTTGCCGTGGCCGATCGCATCGGGCAGCACGATGAAGTGCGTCGTCGCATCGAGCGGCTGGCCCGGACCGAACAACTCGCCCGCGAATCGATCCTGCAGGAACTGCGTGCCGGCGCCGCCCGTGCCGTGCATGATCAGCACCGCGTTGTCGACGTGGCCATTGGCGTCGCGATGAATCTGCCCGAGCGTGCGGTAATGCAGGCGCAACCCGGGCAGGCTCTCGCCGCTCGCGAAACGGAAGTCGCGCACGACGTATTCCCCTTCGGTCGGTGCAGGCCAGGATGCGGCGAACGCGTTGTCGGTCATGGCAGCCAGCGCGAGTAACGCAAGCGGGATGGCGAGGCATCGATTCATCGAGGACAGGTCCCTTTTTCGAACATCACTGGAAGCGTCATGTTACGCGACGCAGCACTTTGCGATGAGTAACGAAATGCAGAGCAAGAATTCCGCGTCGCGACCGGCTGACGGCCGCATCGCTCAATCAGTAGGCGTCGATGACCGTCTCGCCGGGCGGTGCCTGCACCTGCGCAATCCACAACGCAAAACCGCCGAATACGCGGCGCGCGGTCTCGGACGGGCGCTCCGCAATGAACGGATGCACGCGAAGCGGCCAGTCCGCGGGCGGCTCGACCGGCACGCCTGCGCGCGCGAATAGCCGCTCCATCGCAGTCGTTTCGCTGTCGATACCGACGAGGTCGTCGATGTACCGCTTCACTTCGGCTGCATCGAGGTTGTTGACATAGCTCGGCGCGATCGTGCCGAATTTTTCCATCAGCCAGCGATGGCGGCGCGCGAGCGCCAAATCCTGCGCGTCGTAGACGTCGAGTTGCCTGAGCAGGTCGAAGCCGGCGAGTCCCTGCCAGAAGCTCGTGCTGCGCGTCGTGAGCGTACGCGCGATATGTGCGCACAGCATCAGGCGTACGGCATCGAATATCGGCTCCCGTGCTGCGCGGCAGGCGACGAAAAGTTCTTGTAGTCCGGGCAGGCCCGCACTCAAGCGCGTGCCAGCGCCATCCATGCCTCGAAACTGCGCGAGATAATAAGGAGCAGTTTCCCGGTCGAGATGCGCGATCAGCGCCTGTCCGGTGCGCACGTACTCGCCCGGTGCGGGGATGCGTTTGTATACATCGAGCATGGCCTTCAGAATCGAATCGGCGTGTTCGTCGTATCTCGTGGCCGCAGCCATCCTCGCGAGGTAGCGCGTCACCGCGGGTGCATCGCCACGTCGCATCGCGGCGCTCAGCGGTTCCACCCACGCGGCCATGTTGTCTGGCTCGATCGCCGGCAAAGCGCGAACGGCCAAGTCCTCGTTTGCATCGGTCTCGACGTAGGCATGGCCATCGTGCAGCGCGATCCAGTACACGAGCGGGTCTTGCGAGTGCGTCATCGCGCGCTCTAGCCGAGCGGCCCTATCTCGCGAATGCTCGGCGCCGCGAGTCTCGAATAACGTGGATATCGCCCAGTAGCGCGGGTCCGCACTGCCGCGTAACGTCGCCAAAATCCGTGCAGCGTAGGGTGCGTGGATTTCGGCCATGCGGCGATGAATGTCGGTACGTCGGACCTGCTCGGGATCCGGCGCGGTCGATACGGTCGGACACAGGCGGAGGTCGGGTTGCCCGCGTCGCCGAGCGACGATGGTCTGCAGGTGAAAATCATCGGGTGCAGCGGCGCCGACACCCCATCGCGATCCGGTTCCCGCGAGTCCGTCGCGCACCGGGCGGAGCTGCGCCGAGTAACCCGCATCGATGCCGCTTCCGAGCGAGAGATGCAGCACCGCGCCGTCGCGGGCCCAGGTAGTCAATCCGGTCGCCCAGATGTAGTTCTGCGCCTTGCTCCGTTGCGTGAGCGAAAAACAGGCGTTGGCGCCTCGGTCGGACGATGCAGCGCGCACGTATGCCCGCTCGTCGTGGGTGGACAACTGTGCTGCACCGAGCACCGCGGGGAAAAGCACGAGTGTGCCGACGTAGTCGATGACGACGTCGTGATCAAAGGCACACTCTTCCTGCGGACATACCAAGACGTCGTAGGTTCCGGCGATGGTCGCGGCGTCCACAGGCGCGGCGTCCGCTTGGCGCAGCGCTGATGCGGCGAAAAAGAAAACAGCGATCACGGCAACGCGTCGCATCACGGCGAATTCCACGTGGCGTTCAGTCAAGGAAACAGGATTTTCGTAGCGTGAGTTCCGCAACCAAAACCGGGACCAGCATGCACGTTCTCCTTAAGCGACGACATTTCTTGGTCGCGACTTGAAAAGACGCTCCGATCGAAATTTTTTCTTTGTGGAAGTGCAACCTGGCCCCAGCTTTGGCGCGCAAGGCGCGGCCCTTCCGCCCGCTCGACGGCCGCTCGACGGCCGCAAGATGCAACGCAATAGGGGCCAGTTTTCGCAATCGGATCTAAGCCGGATCGCGCATCACCATGAGGCGCAGTTCGGTCATGTCCTCGATCGCGTAGCGGATGCCCTCGCGGCCGAGGCCGGAGTCCTTGACGCCGCCGTAAGGCATGTTGTCGACGCGGAAGCTCGGCACGTCACCGATCACGACGCCGCCGACGTCGAGGTCGTCCCAGGCGCGCATCGCCTTGCGCACGTCGTAGGTGAACACGCCGGCCTGCAGGCCGAATTCGCTGTCGTTGACGAGGCGGATTGCGTCGTCGAAGTGCTTGTACTTCTGCAGCAGCGCGACCGGACCGAACGCCTCCATGCAGCTGACTTTCTGCTTCGGGTCGACGCCTTCGAGCACGGTCGCCTCGAGCATCGCGCCCGTGCGCTTGCCGCCGCAGAGCAGCGTCGCGCCGGCCTTGACCGCTTCCTGGATCCAGCCGTCGAGGCGCGAGGCTTCCTTCTCGTCGATCATCGGGCCGATGAACGTCTTCTCGTCCTTCGGGTCGCCCGCGACGAGTTTCTTCGTCGCCGCCACGAACGCGTCGCGGAACGTGTCGTAGAAATCCTCCTGCACGAGGATGCGCTGCACGCCGATGCAGCTCTGACCCGACTGGTAGAACGCGCCGAAGATCATGCGTTCGATGACGTACGCAAGCCGGTCGCCCTGATCGGAGTCTACGATCGCGGCCGCGTTGCCGCCGAGCTCGAGTACTACCTTCTTCTTCCCGGCGCGCGCCTTGAGGTCCCAGCCGACCGCAGGTGAGCCCGTGAACGAGAGCAGCTTGAAGCGCTCGTCGGTCGTGAAGAGGTCGGCGCCGTCGCGATGCGCGGGCAGGATCGAAAACGCGCCGATCGGCAGGTCGGTCTCGGCGAGCACCTCGCCGATGATCAGCGCGCCGATCGGCGTGCGGCTCGCGGGCTTGAGCACGAATGGGCAGCCGACCGCGAGCGCCGGCGCAACCTTGTGCGCGGCGAGGTTGAGCGGAAAATTGAACGGCGAAATGAACGAGCAAGGTCCGATCGGCACGCGCTTGGTGAAGCCGCGATAGCCCTTCGCGCGCGGCGAGATCTCGAG
>JBDTYX010000327.1:0-3030 GCA_040005435.1 Rudaea sp.
GTCAGTCGGGTCAGATCATGTCCGCGTCGGCTCTGCTGGCCAAGAAGAAAAAGCCGACCGACGCCGACATCGATGCTGCGATGTCGGGCAACGTTTGTCGCTGTGCGACTTACGTCCGCATTCGTGCGGCGATTCACGAAGCAGCGAATACGATTGCGTGACTTCCTCGCGTCATCGGCCTTTCTGGAGCAGCGCACCATGACTGATTCCCTTATCCCGAACGGCAATCGCCGGGATTTTCTCCGCACCTCAGCCGCTGCCGCGGCGGGTTTCACCATCAGCTTCTATTTGCCGGTAAAATCATTCGCGGCGACGGGACCGGCCGCAACGGCCGCGCCGTGGGCACCCAACGCCTTCGTGCGCGTCGGCAGCGACAACACGGTCACCGTAATCGTCAAGCACGTCGAACTCGGTCAGGGGACGTACACCGGCTTACCGACCGTCGTCGCCGACGAAATGGATGCGGCGTGGTCACAGATTCGTGTCGAAGGCGCACCCGTCGATGTCAAGCTGTACAACAACTTGCTGTTGGGGCCGATGCAGCTCACCGGTGGCTCGACGGCGATGGCGAATTCGTTCATGCAGCTTCGAGAGGCCGGCGCAACAGCGCGCGCGATGCTTGTCGCGGCCGCCGCGAAGCAGTGGAACGTCCCCGCCGATTCCATAACAGTGAAGCAAGGCGTTGTCACGCATCCGTCGGGCAAGCGTGCGACGTTCGGTCAGCTCGCGTCGGCAGCGGCTGCGCAGCCGGTGCCGGTCAACGTCAAGCTCAAAGATCCGAAAGATTTTATTTACATCGGCAAGAGCGTGGCGCGCACCGACTCGCGCGCCAAGTCCACCGGGACTGCCAAGTTCACGCAGGACGTGCAGTTGCCGGGCATGCTGACCGCCGTGGTGGCGCATCCGCCGACGTTCGGAGCAACCGTGCTCAAGTTCGACGCGACCGACGCGGCCAAGGTGCCTGGCGTCAGATACGTCGTCGAAGTGCCCAATGGCGTTGCCGTACTGGCGACGACATTCTGGCAGGCGAAAAAAGGGCGCGATGCGCTGAAGGTGGAATGGGACGAGTCGGCAGCGTTCAAACAGTCATCGGCCGACATCCTCGCCAGCTACAAGATGCTCGCGGCGACTCCTGGCGCGATCGCGCGCAACGACGGCGATGCCCCCAAAGCCATTGCCGGCTCCGCCAGAACCCTCGACGCGGCGTTCGAGTTTCCGTATCTCGCCCACGCGGCGATGGAACCGCTGAACTGCGTCGTCAGGCTCGGTGCCGACCATTGCGAAGTCTGGAATGGCGAGCAGTTTCAGACGGTGGACCAGGCTGCCATTGCCGACGTCGTCGGCCTCAAACCTGAACAGGTCACGATCAATCAACTATTCGCCGGCGGCAGCTTCGGCCGGCGCGCGAATCCGCAGAGCGACTACGTTCGCGAGGCCGCCTATCTCGCCAAGGCGATAAAGGGCGCTACCCCGGTCAAACTGGTCTGGACGCGCGAAGACGACATGCGCGGCGGCTACTATCGGCCGGCCTACTATCACACGCTCAAGGCCGGGCTCGATGCTAGCGGCCTTGTCACCGGCTGGCAGCATCGCATTGTCGGTCAGTCGATCCTCACCGGAACGGCCTTCGAGAGTTTCATGGTCAAAAATGGCGTCGATGGGACGTCGGTCGAAGGCGCATCGACGCTGCCTTACGCCATTGCGAACCTGTCGGTGGATCTGCATTCGCCCAAAGTGGGCGTGCCGGTGCTGTGGTGGCGCTCAGTGGGCTCCACGCACACCGCGTTCGCGACAGAGACCTTTATCGACGAACTCGCGGTTGCAGCGGGCAAGGACCCGGTCGTCTATCGACTGGCGATGCTCGCCGACAAGCCGCGGCACCGTGGTGTGCTGCAGCTCGCCGCCGACAAAGCCGGATGGGGCACGCCGCTTGAGGCAGCGAAGAACGGCAGCAAGCGTGGGCGAGGCATTGCTGTACACGAATCGTTCAATTCGTTTGTCGCGCAGGTCGCCGAGGTCACGGTGAACAGCGACGGTACATTCAGGGTCGATCGCGTCATCTGCGCCGTCGATTGCGGTCTCGCGGTCAACCCTGACATCGTCCGCGCGCAGATGCAGGGCGGCATCGGCTTCGGTTTGTCGGCCGCGCTGCACGGCGCGATCACCCTCAAGGACGGCGTCGTCGAACAGTCGAATTTTCACCAGTACAAGCCGCTGCGCATCAACGAAATGCCGGCGATCGACGTGCATATCGTTGCGTCTACCGAAAAACCGACCGGCGTTGGCGAGCCGGGTACACCGGTCGTCGCACCGGCGGTGGCCAATGCGATCGCCGCTGCCACCGGCAGGCGCCTGCGCGCGTTGCCGCTGACCCTTGGATAGCCGTGATCGCGAGGAGCCTGAAGCGCGCCGTTATGCGGACCGCTGCGTAGCTTGAGTCCCGTCACCAAGCTTGCGATGGGGACCCCGGCCGGGTTCGAAGCCGGTGTCGGGATGCCCGCTTCGCTCCCGCCGGCGACGCGATGTTTCGTCTGGCGCGACGACAAGATCCTGGTTCGCGCAGGCGATACGCCGTCACTGCCGACCCTCGACGATCTGCTCGGAGTCGGCATCGACGGCACGCGACATTATCTCGGGCGCCTCGACGCGGTCGACCGTATGGCGCTGCGCGTGGCTGCTGACACAGCCGAGCCGGAAGGTTGGCAGTGGCGCGGCCTGCGTTCGCTTTTCTTTCAGCTCGCGGAAGCCGAAGTGGCGCTTGCCGGCCGCGCCTTCCAGATCGTGGAATGGGATCGCAGCCACCAGTTCTGCGGTCGCTGCGGTAGCCGGACGCGGGAGAAGACCAACGAACGAGCGAAGGAGTGCCCGGCTTGCGGCTACGTCGTCTATCCGCGAATGTCGCCTGCGATGATGGTGCTGGTAACTCGCGGCCGTGACGTACTGCTGGCGCGCGCCAACCGGTTTCCGACAGCGATGTACAGCGCGTTGGCCGGATTCGTCGAGGCCGGCGAGTCGATCGAGGATTGCGTT
>JBDTYX010000328.1:0-3028 GCA_040005435.1 Rudaea sp.
AGGTCAGCGCGAAGCTCGAGCAGCAGTTCACGCCCGACCTCAAGGGCTCGCTGTTCGCGGGTCATTCGCGTTCGGACTTCGCGAACCCGACCCAGACCACGATCACGCTCGATCATGCGAACGCGAAGGGATATTCGTACGACTATCGTGGCGACAGCCGCAATCCCGTCATCAACTACGGCTTCGACGTCACCGATCCGAACCAGTGGGTGTTCGCGAACGGGCAGTCCGAGATCCGCCTGCGCCCGAACACGACGGCGAACGAGTTCACGACCGAACGCGCCGACCTCTCCTACGTATTCAACGACCACATCACGCTGAGCGGCGGCTACGACTACAAGGCGTACAAGTTCCTCACGTCCGAGGAACGACGCACCTCGGAGACGACCGTCCCCAATCTGCCACCCGGCACGACGCTCGGCGACATCACGCAGATCGTCAACTACGGCAGCAACCTCGGCGTCTCGGGCAACACGCCGACCGGCTGGGTCATCCCGAACCTCGCGCAGTTCAACAATATCTACAACATCTACTGCAAATGCGGCACGTTCGCCGTGTCACCGACCTCGCCGAGCGCGAACGCGAACAATCGCTACGTCAAGGAAGCCGACACGGGCGGCTACGTGCAGCTCGACTTCAACGCGATGCTATTCGGCCTGCCGCTGCGCGGCAACGTCGGCGACCGCTATGTGTCGACCGCGCAGAACTCGTTTGGTCTCGCGGCGATCAACGGCTCGCTCGTGCCGGTCACCGTCGACCGTCCGTCGTATGCCAACAACCTGCCATCGATGAATCTCGCGTTGTCGCTGCAGGACGACCTGATCCTGCGCTACGGCATGGCCAAGGTGATCGCGCGCCCGGGTCTCGGCAACCTGACCCCCGGCGTGACCGTGAGCGTCAGCGGATCGAGCCGCACCGTGACGAGCGGCAATCCGCTGCTCGATCCGTACAAGGCCAACACCGCCGACCTCGCGCTCGAGTGGTACTTTGCGGAACGCTCGCTGCTGTCGGGCGCGCTGTTCTACAAGGACATCGGCTCTTACGTGCAGCAGCTCAAGTACACGCAGGCGTTCAAGGATTCCGGCCTGCCCGCGAGCCTGCTCGCAGGCACCGGTGCCTCGCCCGACGACGACTTCAACTTCAGCGTGCCGGTCAATGCGCCGGGCGGCAAGCTCAAGGGCTTCGAGATCAACTACCAGCAGGGATTCACGTTCCTGCCGGGCATGCTCAAGTACTTCGGCACGCAGCTCAACTACACCTATGCGAAGTCGAACCTCGGCTACCTCAATACCTCGGGCGTGGTCGTGATCACGGCGCCGCTGGTCGGCTTGTCCAAGGCGAGCTACAACGGTACGCTGTACTACGACGACGACGTGTTCTCCGCGCGCATCTCGGTAGCGCATCGCGACGGGTATCTCACGACCGTGCCAGGACGCAACAACAACGACGTCGAAGGCACGAAGGGCACGACCAACGTTGACTTCTCCGCCTCGTGGAATCTCAACAGCTGGCTCAGCCTGACGTTCTCCGCGATCAACCTGACCAACGCAGCCAACGACCAGTACATCGGATCGGTCGGCGATCGCTCCGTGGTCTATACGAAGACCGGAAGGGAGTACTACACGGGCGTGCGCATCAAGTTCTAGAAACCCATTGTTTGATCCTGCCCTCCAACGGGAGTCGGCGGAGCTGGTTTGCTCCGCCTTTTTTTTCCCCGCGCGAGCGAACGCGCTCGCGCGACCCAGCAACGTGGGAGATCGTCGATGAAACTGCGCCGTCGCGAATTCCTCACCGCCGCCGCGCTGCTCGCCGCGGGTTGTGGTCGCCTGCGCACGGACGCGCCTTTCGACGGCATCGTCTCGCGCGATGCGCAGGACCGCGCCTCGGGCATCCCGACGCACGCCTCGCTCGGCGCGGCGCTCGCCGCCGCGCCTGCCGCGGGCAAGCGACCGTGGCGGATCCGCATCGCAGCTGGTCGCTGGCACGAGAAGATCGTGGTCGACAAGCCGTACATCGAACTCGTCGGCGACGACCGCACGCAGTGCATCCTGAGCTTCGACGCCGCCGCCGGGCAGCAGCGTCCCGACGGCAAGCTCTGGGGAACTGCAGGATGCGCGAGCATCATCGTGCGTTCGAGCGATTTCTGCGCGCGCAGGCTCACGATCGAGAACACGTTCGACTACGTCGGCGAGATCTCGCGCAGCACGCCGACGCTGCCACCGATCGGCAGCAACGGCGCGCAGGCGGTCGCGCTGATGCTCGATCGTGGGGCCGAACGCAGCCGCTTCGACGACGTCGACATCCACGGCCACCAGGACACGCTGTTCGTCGACGCGGGGCGCAGCCGGTTTCGGCGCTGCACGATCGGCGGCAGCGTCGACTTCATCTTCGGCGCGGGGCGCTGCCTGATCGAGGATAGCGAAGTGATCTCGCGCTTCCGTCCCGGCAAGGAACGTCAGGGATTCGTGATCGCCCCAAGCACGCTGCAGGCGCAGGAATTCGGCATCGTGCTGCGTGCGTGCCGGCTATCACGCGAGAAGGAGGTCGCCGCGAGCAGCGTCGCGCTCGGTCGTCCGTGGCGCCACGCGCGCACGTTCGCCGACGGCCAGTACGGCGACCCGGACATCTCGAGCCAGGGGGCGTTCCTCGATTGCTGGATGGACGAGCACATCGACGCGCTCGGCTGGGAGGCGATGCGCTTCCCGACCCGCGACGGCACACGCGTGCCCTACGATCCGATGGATGCGCGCCTATTCG
The DNA here is from genome assembly GCA_040005435.1 of Rudaea sp. GTDB lineage: Bacteria > Pseudomonadota > Gammaproteobacteria > Xanthomonadales > Rhodanobacteraceae > Rudaea. Next base: position 2,758 of record JBDTYX010000328.1, read on the forward strand.
AATACCATAGCCGCGGACCGGGCGCGCGCGCCAGCGCGACGCGGCGCATCCTCACCGACGCACAGGCCGACCGCTACGCGACCGCGAACGTCCTCGCGGACTGGTCCTGAGCGCGGGGGCGTAAAGCCCTCGGCACCGCGACGCCCGCTCGGCTTGCCTAGTTGCCGCCGTCGCGACGACGCATCGCGCGCAGGTCCCACGCGGCCTCGTCGAACGCGCGACGCGTCGCGGGCTGCGCAGGCGGATAGCCGCCGACCTGCGCCTCGCTGTC
>JBDTYX010000329.1:0-3026 GCA_040005435.1 Rudaea sp.
TCGAACACGAAGACCGCGCGCCGACGCGCATCGCGATCGAGCTGCTGACGCCGCAGCGCGAAGCGCGCACGCTTTACGATCTGATCCGCAGCCGGCTCGAGCGCGCCATACTCGCCGCGCCGGCCTGCGCGATCGCCCTCGTCGCGCGCGAGCTGCCGGCATTGCGCCCGCGCCATGCGGACCTGTTCGAGACTAGGCGCACGCAGGCGCTCGACTGGCCCGACCTCGCCGAACGCCTGCGCTCCAAGCTCGGCGACGAGTCGGTGCGCAGACTCGCGCGCGCGGGCGACCATCGTCCCGAATTCGCCTGGTGCTTCGACGCGGATCGCGCGCCAGCGCAACCTCGCGACGCGCGTGCCGCAGCGAAGCCGCGCGGTCGCCCGCGCGCGATCAAGACTGCCACGACGACGCCACTGCCCGGCGGCGCGGCCGCGGCGACCAAGGATGCAGACGCGCGCAGCGGACGCCTGCCGCGCCTGCGTCCGCTCTGGCTGCTGCGACGCGCGTTGCCGCTCGCGGGCATTGCGCAGGTACTCGCCGGACCCGAGCGTATCGAGAGCGGATGGTGGGATGGCGGCGACGTGCGTCGCGACTATTACGTCGTCCGCCTCGACAGCGGCCAGCATGCGTGGGCATTCCACGCGCCCGGCGCCGATGGCGGCTGGATGCTGCACGGCTGGTTCGCATGAAACGTCACGCGCCCTCGCGCCCTGCGGCGCATCGCTTCGGCCGGCAGTCGCACGTCAGCGAACATCCGCGCGAGATCGGCGAGCCTTCGCAACGCATGCTTGAGCGCGCCGCGCGGACGGGTACTCCGCGCGTACGCGATGGCAACGAAACAATTCCCTATGCCGAATTGCACTGCCTGTCGAACTTCAGCTTCCAGCGCGGCGCCTCGAGTGCGAGCGAGCTGTTCACGCGCGCATGCCGCCTCGGCTACGCGGCACTCGCGATCACCGACGAGTGTTCGCTCGCCGGCATCGTGCGCGCCTACGAGGCGCAGAACGAGACCGGACTGCGGCTGATCGTCGGCACCGAGATCCGCCTGAGCGACGGGCCCCGCCTCGTCGTCCTCGCGGCCGACCGCGACGGCTATTCGGATATCTGCCGGATGATCACGACCGGTCGCCGGCGCAGCGCCAAGGGCGAGTACGAACTGCATCGCGCCGATGTCGAGCTGCTCGGCAGCGGCGTGCGCGTCCTCTGGACACCCGGCCCCTTACTCGCGCGCATGGACGCGGCCGTCATCGATGATGCTGCAAAGTGGATAATGCAACATTTTCCTGCGCGCGCGTGGCTCGCCGTCGAACTGCATCGCGGCTCGGACGACGACTCCGAGCTTGCACGCCTGCGCACGCTGGCTGAGCGCCACGGCCTGCCGCTCGTCGCCGCGGGCGACGTGCACATGCACGTCCGCCGCCGGCGCGCGCTACAGGATGCGCTCGTCGCGATCCGCCTTCGTTGCACGGTCGCAGAAGCCGGCGACGCGCTGTTCGCAAACGGCGAACGCCACCTGCGCCGCCCGGACCAGCTCGCCGATATCTACCCCGCCGACCTGCTCGTCGAGACCCGGCGCATCGCCGCGCAGTGCCAGTTCGACATGGGCGACCTCAACTACGAGTATCCGCACGAACTCGTGCCGGAGGGACTCGACGCGAGCGCCCACCTGCGCCAGCTGACCTACGCCGGAGCCGGCCGGCTCTGGCCGCGCGGCATACCGGCAGTCGTGCGCGACCAGCTCGAGCGCGAACTCGACCTCATCGCATTCCTCAAGTACGAGCACTTCTTCCTGACCGTCGAGGAGATCGTCAACTGGGCCCGCGCGCAGCAGCCGCCGATCCTGTGCCAGGGACGCGGCTCGTCGGCCAACTCCGCGGTTTGTTATTGCCTCGGCATCACCGCGGTGAATCCGGAGACCGGCAACCTGCTGTTCGAGCGCTTCCTGTCGAAGGAGCGCAACGAGCCACCCGACATCGATGTCGACTTCGAGCACGAGCGACGCGAGGAAGTGATCCAGCACATCTTCGCGAAGTACGGCCGCGCACGCGCGGCGCTCGCGGCGACCGTGATCAGCTACCGGCGCAAGAGCGCGGTGCGCGACCTCGGCCGCGCGCTCGGTCTGGCCGACGACGCGCTCGACCAGCTCGGCACGATCTCGTCGCGCGTCCCGGACGGCCAGACCGTGGAGCAGCAGCTGCGCGAACGCGGCTTCGATCCCGCGAACCGCACGATCCGGCAGCTGCTCGCGCTCGTCGACGAGCTGCGCGGATTCCCGCGCCACCTGTCGCAGCATGTCGGCGGCTTCGTGATCTCCGAACACCCACTGCATCTGCTCGTGCCGGTCGAGAACGCGGCGATGCCCGAGCGCACGATCATCCAGTGGGACAAGGACGATCTCGAGACGATGAAGCTGCTCAAGGTCGACTGCCTCGCCCTCGGCATGCTGACCTGCCTGCGCAAGTGCATCGACCTGCTGCACGCGCACGGGTTGTGGACCCACGGCAGCACCGCCGCGCAACCGGCGCTGCACGACATTCCGCAACGCGACGATGCGGCGGTCTACGACATGATCTGCAAGGCCGACACGGTCGGCGTGTTCCAGATCGAATCGCGCGCGCAGATGTCGATGCTGCCGCGCCTGCTGCCGCGCACGTTCTACGATCTCGTGATCGAGGTGGCGATCGTGCGGCCGGGTCCGATCCAGGGCAACATGGTCCATCCCTACCTGCGCCGGCGCAAGCAGCTCGAGGCGATCGACTATCCGCAGTCGGCCTCCGAGCGCGCGACGGGCGCGACGAACTCGGGCGTGAAGGATGCGCTCGAGCGCACGCTCGGCGTGCCGATCTTCCAGGAGCAGGTGATGAAGCTGATCCAGGTCGTCGCGGGCTTCACGCCGGGCGAGGCGGACGAGCTGCGCCGCGCGATGGCGGCATGGAAGCGCAAGGGCGGACTCGAGAAATTCCACGACCGTATCCGCAACGGCATGCTCGAACGCGGTTACGACGAGGCCTATTTCGAACGCATCT
>JBDTYX010000118.1:0-10154 GCA_040005435.1 Rudaea sp.
CGGCACGACGACGCCGAACGTGACGTTCCTCGACAACGTGCGCTACCAGATGCTCGACCAGCGCGGCAACGGCGTCGCGGCCACGGCGAACCAGTCCGATCCCGACCATTCGAAGATGACCCAGGCGACCTACTCGACCTGCGATCCGTCCGAGCGCCAGTGGGAAATGCGCAGCAACGACATCGAGATCGACCGGGTCAAGAACGAGGGCCACGGCCACGGCGTGACGCTCGCCTACGAGGGCGTGCCGTTCTTCTGGCTGCCGTATATGGCGTGGCCCATCGACGACGAACGCCATTCCGGATTCCTCGCACCGAGCCTCGGCTACAGCGACCGGCGCGGTTTCAAGGTCGGTATTCCCTACTACCTCGCGCTCGCTCCGAACTACGACCTCACGCTCAAGCCGACCGAGTACTCCGAGCGCGGCCCGCAACTCGGCGGCGAGTTCCGCTACCTGTCGTCGTGGGATCGCCTGCTGTTCGATTTCACCTGGATGCCGCACGACGACGAGAGTACGCACGACAACCGCGGCTACATCCGCCTGCAGGACTGGGCCGCGTTCTCGCCTAACTGGGGCGCGACTGTCGATATCCACCACGTCTCGGACGTAAACTACCTCAAGGACTTCGGCGACAGTTTCCTGACGACAGCGGTCGCGTTGCTCAACTCGGGCGCCGCGATCAACGGGCACGGCGACTGGTGGTCGACGAGCATCGGCGCCGATACCTGGCAGGTGACCGACCCCGGCCTCGAACCGTTCTGCACGACCGGCGGCCCGCTATCGAAATGCGCGGCCGCGGCGGTGTTCAAGCCATATGCGCGCCTTCCGCACGTGACCTTCAATGCGTCGAAGCGCATCGGCGGATTCGACTTCGGCGTCGATACCGAATACGTCAACTTCGACCGCGACTATTCGATCACCGGGCAGCGTGTCGACATCCACCCGCACATCGCGTATCCGATCGAGAGCGCGGGCTGGTTCGTCCGCCCGCAGCTCGAATTTCGCTACACGGGCTATGACCTGTCCAACTTCTTCTTCGCGAACAATGCGCAGCTCAACCACACCTCGCCGTCGCGCAGCCTGCCGATCCTCAGCGTCGATTCCGGCCTGATTTTCGAGCGCGACCTCAAGTTGTTCAACACCGACCTGACCCAGACGCTCGAGCCGCGCCTGTTCTATCTCTACGTGCCGTACCGCAATCAGAACGATCTGCCGAACTTCGACACACAGCTGCCGAGTTTCGATTTCCCGAGCTTGTTCCGGACGAACAGCTTCGTCGGAGGCGACCGTCAGGCCAACGCGAACAACCTGACCCTCGCGCTCACTTCGCGCTTCCTGAATTCGGATACCGGCGACCAGATACTCAGCGCGAGCGTGGGCCAGATCCGCTATCTCGACACGATCAAGGTGCAGCTGCCCGGCGCGCCGGACCTCGACATCACGGGCAGGGACATCGTCGGCGAGCTCGACCTGCGGCTCGGCAAGAACTGGGACCTGACGTTCGAGCAGCAGTGGAACCCGCATCCCAAGACGTTCGATCCGATCACCGGCGAATACTTCGAGAGCACGCACCACACGGACCTGTCGTCGATCGGCATTCAGCACCGGTTCGGCAGGGAGGGCGTAGTTAACCTCTCCTACCGCTTTCGCCGCGGTTTCCTCGAGCAGCTCGACGGCACCGCGCTGGTGCCGATCTCTGACCGCTGGAGTCTCATCGCGCGTTACTACTATTCCCTGCAGGACAGCCGCCTGCTCGAGGCGTTCGGCGGGGTGCAGTACGACAGCTGCTGCGTCGCGGCGCGCATCGTCGAGCGGCGCTTCATCAACGACGTCACCTATGGTCTCAACAACACGCTTCTCAATGCCAAGCCGACCAATGTCCTGTTCTTCGAAATCGAGTTCAAGGGCATCGGATCGAGCGGCCAGCGCACCGAGAATTTCCTGCGCCGTGCTATGCTTGGTTATCAGTAATGCGCAGGGATTTCGCGGACTTGCCAGCCCCCGGCCGCGGGGCGTGACCCCCTCTCGAACCTGAGAGCGGCGGATCGCCCGCTATCGCTTCCACGCGCTTCCACAGAATCACCTTCGGATCTCCCCATGAAAAGATTTGCCGCCCTTGCCCTCGTCCTTTTCGGCGTGTTCGCCGCAGCGCCCGGCGCGCGCGCACAGCTCGTCGCCCCCGAGCCGCTCGACCGCATCGTCGCGATCGCCGAGGACGACGTCATCCTGAAGAGCGAACTCGACGCGACGGTCGCGCAGATCCTCACCCAATATCGCACCAGTCCGCAGCAGCTGCCGCCGCGCGACGTGCTCGAACGCCAGGTGCTCGACCGCCTGATCCTCGTGCGTCTGCAGGTGCAGCGTGCGCAATCGACCGGCATCCGCGTCACCGACAACGACATCGACCAGACCGTCCAACGCATCGCACAGCAGAACCGCGTGGATCCGACCCAGCTGCGCGCGTCGCTCGCGCGCGATGGCCTCGACTACGACAGCTTCCGCAAGAGCTTGAAAGACCAGATGATGGTCGAGCGGCTGCGCCAGCGCGTCATGCAGGCGGGTCCGCAGGTGACCGACGCCGAGGTCGACTCGTTGCTCGCGACCGGCAACGTCAAGACCGGCGAAGTGCACCTCGCGCACATACTGATCGGCGTACCGGAGAACGCCACCGCGGCGCAGATCGAGACCGCTCGTGTGAAGGCCGACGACGTGAAGAAGCAGCTCGACGGCGGCATGGATTTCGGCGCCGCGGCGATCCGCTTCTCGAACGCGCAGGATGCGCTCGAAGGCGGCGATCTCGGCTGGCGTCGTAGCGACGCGGTGCCGCCGGCGTTCGCCGAGATGGCCGAGACGATGCAGCCCGGACAGATCTCGCAGGTCATCCGTGCGCCCAATGGCTTCCACATCATCAAGATCGTCGACAAGCGCAGCAACGGCAAACAGGTCGTCACCGAATACCACGGTCGTCACATCGAGATCGCCACGACCGAGCTCGTGTCGAGCGACGACGCGCAGAAGAAGATCACCGACCTGCGCCGGCGCATCGTCGACGGCCACGAGGACTTCACGGTGCTCGCCAAGCAGTTCTCGAACGATCCGCCGACCGCCAACCTCGGCGGCGAGATGGGCTGGTTCCTGATCGACCAGTTCGGGCCGAAAGTCGCCGAGGTGATCGCCAAGCTCAAGGACGGTGAGGTCTCGCAGCCGTTCCAGACCGATGTCGGCTGGCACGTCTTGCAGATGCTCGGCAAACGCGAGGCGGACCGCACCGAACAGAACAAGCGCGAACAGGCGCGTGAAATCCTGCGCCAGCGCAAGGCCGAGGACGAATATGACAACTTCCTGCGCAGCGTGCGCTCCGATTCGTTCATCGAAATCCGTCTGCCCGGCGCCGAGACCAAGCCGGCGACCGCGCGCTGACCCGACGACGCGTGGCCGCAGCGCTGCCACGCATAGCCGTCACCGCGGGTGAGCCCGCGGGCATCGGCCCCGAACTCGTCGCCGCGCTCGCGGCAACCGACCTCGCAGCCGACCTCGTGGCGATCGGCGACCACGCTCTTCTCGCCTCCGCCGCCGCCGCGCGCGGCATCGCTTTGCGCATCGAACCCTACGACGCCGGCGTTGCGCTGACGCATCGCGCGCCGGGCTCGATGCGCTGCGTGCACGTGCCGCTCGCCGCAGTCGTCACGCCGGGCCGACTCGACGTCGCCAACGCTGGCCCGGTGCTCGCCGCGCTCGCACGCGCGTCGGACGGCTGTCTCGCGCGCGAATTCGACGCGGTCGTCACCGCGCCCGTGCAGAAGAGCGTGCTGATGGACGCGGGTTTCGCGTTCACCGGGCATACCGAGTTCTTCGCCGAGCGCGCGCATTGCGCGGTCGTCATGCTGCTCGTCGCGCCGGGGCTGCGCGTCGCGCTCGCGACGACGCACCTGCCGATCGCGGCGGTTCCCGCGGCGATCAGCCGCGCGGGCATCGTGCAAACGCTGCGCATCGTGTGGCACGACCTGCAGCGCCGCTTCGGCGTCGCGCGCCCGCGCCTGTGCGTGCTCGGCCTCAACCCGCACGCCGGCGAAGGCGGTCATCTCGGTCGCGAGGAGATCGAGGTCATCACTCCCGCGTTGCAGACGCTGCGTGACGAGGGTCTCGACATCGACGGTCCATTGCCGGCCGACACCGCGTTCCTGCCCGCGCTGCGTGCTCGGTACGACGCGTATCTCGCGATGTACCACGACCAGGGCCTGCCCGTGCTGAAGGCGCTCGGCTTCGGCGATTCGGTCAACGTGACGCTGGGTCTGCCCTACGTGCGCACGTCGGTCGACCACGGCACCGCGCTCGATCTCGCAGGCAGCGGCCGCGCCGATCCGGCCAGCCTCGTCGCCGCCGCGCGCCTCGCAATCCAATTGATCGGCTGAATCCGCGGTGCACGTATCGCGGTGCGCGCGTCGAACGACGCGCATCGAAGCCGCGGCGGTGTCTTTTACTCGAGCGCCTTCGCGATCGCGGCGCGCACGTGGATGTCGGTCGTATCGAACAGCGGCACGCGTGCGTCGTCCGCGCCGATCAGCATTGGGATCTCGGTACAGCCGAGCACGACCGCCTGCGCGCCTTGCGCGACGAGATCGGCGATGACGCGGCGATAGTGCGCGCGCGAATCTTCGCGCAAGATGCCCAGGCAGAGTTCGTCGTAGATCACGCGGTGCACAAAAGCTCGCGCGGCCGCGTCCGGCACGATCACATCCACGCCGTAGCGTGCTTGAAGCCTCTCGGCGTAGAAACCGTCTTCCATCACGAAGCGCGTGCCAAGCAGGCCGACGCGGGTGAATCCGGCCGCGCGTAGCGCAGCGCCAGTCGCGTCGACGATATGCAGCAGAGGGATGCCGGCCCTGCGCTCGATCGTCGATGCGACCTTGTGCATCGTGTTCGTCGCGAGGATGAGGAAATCGGCGCCCGCCGCTTCGAGCGCGCATGCGGTGGCCGCGAGCAGGTCGCCCGCCGTGAGCCAGTCGCCTGCCATCTGCATGCGCTCGATCTCCTGGAAATCGACGCTGTACAGCACGAGCTTGGCCGAGTGGAATGCGCCGAGTGCGGCCCGCACTTCCTCGTTGAGGCGGCGGTAGTAGACCGCGGTCGATTCCCAGCTCATGCCGCCGATGACGCCGATCGTGCGCATCCTCAGCGCCTCGTCTCGCCGGCCCGGCGCGATGCGAGCGCGCCGGACTCGCCACGCGGCATCCGGCGCCGCGTCGTGTTTCGGCGCGCCTGCCTGCGAGGCAATGCCGCGCGCGCGTCGGCGCCCGTCGCCGCCGATTCGCGGAATACCCACGCGACCGCACATCCACACACAGCATCCGCCATCTCTGTCTCCACTCTAGTCGACGATGAACAATCTCGCACCGTGCGGCGCCGCCGAGCGATGCGCCTCGGCGCCGTCCGCGACGTGGTAACTCATCCCCGGCTTGAGCACGAACACGCGACCATCCTCGAGCTCGGTGTGCAGTTCTCCAGCGACGCAGAGCAGCACGTGTCCCTTGCGGCACCAGTGGTCAGCGCGGTAGCCCGGCGAATATTCGACCGTGCGCACGCGCAGGTCGCCGAACGAGAGCGTGCGCCAGCGCGCGCTCCCTGGCGCGCCCGCGTGTTCGGTCGCCTCGATCGAAGACCAGTCGCAGACGCCGAACGGGATGTCACGCAGCTGCATCGGTGCATTCCTGTGGCGCCAGCCGCTTCGCCATCGGCGCCTTCGGCCTGATGCCGGGGATGAATTCGAAGATCAGCGCGACCGCGAACAGTACGAGCGTCGAACCGATCGCGCTCGCCCCGGTGATGTGTTCGTCGAGAAATAGCGAACCCCACAGCAGCGCGAAGATCGGCACGAGGAAAGTCACCGTTACGGCGCGCTCGCTGCCGGCCTCGCTGATGTTCCTGAAGTGCAGCACATACGCGAACGCGGTACAGATGACGCCGAGCGCAAGCAAGGCGCCGATGACACCCACCGGTGGCAGCTGCGACGGCATCGACCAAGCGGCGACCGGCAGCAGCACCAGGGTGCCACCAACGAGGTTGCCCGACGCTACGACGAGCGGATCGAGGCCCGCGAAACGCTTCTGGATCTCGCGCGCGCTGATCGCGTACATGAAAGCCGCGACCAGCACGCCGCCGAACGCGAGCGCAGTGGTCCAGCTCGCATCGACCGTGCCGAAGCGCGCGAGCGTGAACACGCCGAGGAAACCGAATGCGACGCCGGCCCATTTCGACGCCGACGGGCGCGCGCCCGCGAACGCCGCGAGCAATACGGTGAATGCCGGCGTCGTCGCGTTGATCACGGCCAGATATCCCGCAGGCAGATAGCGTGCGCCGATCGCGAAGCAGACGAACGGGATGGCCGAGACGATCGTGCCGATCACGATGTACTCCTTCCAGTAGCGCCGCCACATCAGCGACTTGCGCAGGATCGCCAGCGCGATGACCATCGTCAGCGCCGCGAACAGCATGCGCGCCGCGGCGGTCATGCCGGCACCGACGACCGGCACCGTGATGCGCTGGAACAGGAACGACGCGCCCCAGATCATGCCCAGCAGCACGAGTCGAACGACGATCTTGGCATTCATGGCGGCAGCCTTTCGCGCGCACGAGCACGCGGATATTTGAGAAGAAGCGCAGTCTAGCGCTGGCGCGACGCGCGCAAAAACGCTATTTTCTCGCCTGAACTGTGAATCCACCTCACACCTGGACACGACCATGGATCCCTGGCATCGCCTTCCCCCGCTGCGTTCGCTGCGCGTCCTCGAGGCCGCGGTGCGGCACCAGAACTACTCGCGCGCGGCCGACGAACTGAGCCTGACCCACAGCGCGGTCAGCCACCAGATCCACTCGCTCGAAAGCCTGCTCGGCCTGCGCCTGTTCGAACGCGTCGGCCGGCAGATGCGCGCGACCGAGAGCGGCATCGCGCTGGCACAGGACGTGCGCAGCGCGCTCGACCTGCTCGGCGCGGCGGTCGAGCGCGTACGCGGACTCGACAACGCCAACCTGCTGACCGTGAGCGTGCTGCCGTCGTTCGCCGCGGCGTGGCTCGTGTCGAGACTCGGCAGTTTCCTCGAACGCCATCCGGCCATCGAGCTGCGCCTCGAGAGCACGCCCGCCGTGTCGAACTTCCGCAACGACGGCGTCGACGTCGCGATCCGCTACGGCCATGGCAACTACGAGGGCATGCTCAGCGAGAAACTCTTCGACGACGAATTGTTCCCAACGATGAGCCCGGCCTTGCGGCGTAGCGCGCGCATCCGCACGCCGGCAGACCTCGCACGCGTCCCACTGCTGCGCATCCGCCAGCAGCCGTGGGCGCCGTGGTTTGCGGCGGCGGGCCTCGACCTGACCGAGCCGCGGCGCGGACCGGTATTCAACGACTCCGAACTCGCGCTGCAGGCGGCGATGCAGGGCCAGGGGGTTGTGCTCGCGCGCGGGTCGCTGACCGTGCTCAAGCTGCGCGCGGGCGTGCTCGTCGCACCGTTCGCGCTGCGCGTCGCGTCGCCGATGACCTGCCACCTCGTCTACCCGCCGCAGCATGCGCGCAAGCCCGCGCTGCAGCTGTTCCGCACCTGGCTGTTCGAAGAACTCGAAGCCTCCTCGCCAATTTACGATCCCGCCAAGAAGGCGTAGAACCGGGGTCAGCGTGCCGTTTTGCCCAACCACCCCACGGCGGCATCGCGCGTCTCGTCTACTCTCACGAGCTGTCGCGCGGGCGCAGAGCGGCGCGCCCGATTCGATGGCCGATCCACGCGAGCGCGCTCTGCAAAGTGCACTCCGACCCCGGTTTGCCGGGGGCGACGCTAGAATGGCTCGCATGAATTCCGCCTACCCCGCCGGGGCGCACGTCACGAAGAAGCGTTTCGGCCAGCATTTCCTGCACGATCAGAACATCCTGCGCCGCATCGTCGAGGCGGTGTCGCCGCGCGCCGACGACACGCTCATAGAGATCGGCCCCGGCGACGGCGCGCTCACGTTGCCGCTGCTCAGGGCCGCAGGCAGGCTGACCGCAATCGAACTCGATCGCGACCTGATCGAACCGCTGCGCGAGCGTGCAGCGCGCGTCGGCGAGCTTCTGATCATTCATCGCGACGTGCTCGGCATCGACTTCACCGAGCTCGCTGGCGGCGGCCGGCTGCGTCTCGTCGGCAACCTGCCGTACAACATCTCGACGCCGATCCTGTTCCACGTGCTCGATCACGCACCGGCGATCGAGGACATGCACTTCATGCTGCAGAAAGAGGTGGTCGACCGCATGGCCGCCGCTCCGGGCAGCAAGACCTACGGCCGGCTTAGCGTGATGTTGCAGCTGCGCTGTGGCGTGGATCCGTTGTTCGGCGTGCCGCCCAGCGCATTCCGGCCGCCGCCGAAGGTCGATTCGGCGGTCGTGCGCCTCGTGCCGTTCGCAGCGGCGGACCGCCCCGATGCAGACTTCGCGATGATCGAGCGCGTCGTGCGCGCCGCATTCGGGCAGCGCCGCAAGACGCTGAGCAACGCGCTGTCGACCGTCGCAGACGCGAGTCAGATCGTCGCAGCGGGCATCGATCCGCGCGCGCGCGCCGAGCAGCTGGCGCCCGCGGATTTCGTCGCGCTGGCCCGGCACTTGGGTGCGGGCTGACCGCGCGCTCACGCGGCGCTTGCGTCGACCGCCCGCGCTGAGCAGAATCGGGACATGAACGAGCAAAATCCGTATTCGATCAGCGTCGCGGTGCAAACCCAGTTCCTCAAGGATCAGTCCGCCCCCGACGACAATCGTTTCGCGTTCGCGTACACGATCCGCATCGCCAACGTCGGCGCGGTTTCCGCGCGCCTGATCTCGCGCCACTGGATCATCACCGACGGCAACGGCAAGGTGCAGGAAGTGCGCGGCGACGGCGTGGTCGGCGAGCAGCCGTGGCTGCGACCCGGCGACGACTTCCAGTACACCTCGGGCGCCGTGCTCGAGACCGAGGTCGGCACGATGCGCGGCAGCTATCACATGCTCGCCGACGACGGCCGGCGCTTCGACGCGGCGATCCCGCAGTTCACGCTGTCGATTCCGCGCGCGGTTCATTGAGGACGCCGCCGATGTCGACCGCGTGGGCCTCCGCCGACACGCCGAGCCTCCGCATTTTGCCGCTGCCGGGCGTTCCGACTGATCCGCATGTCGCGATGCTATCGCGCGATGCCGCGGCGCTGCGCTGATGGCTGTCTACGCGATCGGCGACATCCAGGGCTGCTACGACGAACTCGCGCGTCTCGTCGACAAGCTGCAGTTCGATCCGGCCAGCGACACGCTCTGGTTCTGCGGCGACCTCGTCAACCGCGGCGGTCAGTCGCTCGCGGTGCTGCGCATGGTGCACGCATTTGGCGAGCGCGCGATCTGCGTGCTCGGCAATCACGACCTGTCGCTGCTCGCGGTCGCCGAGCGCGACGAGGCCGCGCAGACGCGCACCAACCGCGAGCTGCGCGAGGTGCTATTCGCGCCGGACCGCGACGTGCTGCTGGCCTGGCTGCGTACGCGCCCGTTGCTGCACGTGGACCCGACGCTCAATTTCACGCTCGTGCATGCCGGTTTCGCGCCGAGCTGGACACTCGACCGCGCGACGCGCGCGGCGCGAGAGGTCGAGCAACGCCTCGCGGGCGAAGGCGCGCAGCGCCTGCTGCTCGCGATGTTCGGCAACAAGCCCGACCAGTGGACGCCGCAGCTGCGCGGCATCGACCGTCTGCGCGCGACGATCAACTTCATGACCCGCCTGCGCTATTGCGACGTGCGCGGCCGCATCGCGTACGGCGAGAAAGGCGCGCCCGGCACGCAGAAGGCGGGCCTGTATCCATGGTTCGAGGTGCCCGGTCGCGTGCAGCATGCGACGCGCATCGTCTGCGGGCACTGGTCCACGCTGGGCCGCTTCCAGGGCATGGGTGTCTACAGCATCGACGGCGGTTGCGTCTGGGGCGGCGAGCTGATCGCGCTGCGCCTCGATAGCGAGGAGCCGGAATTCATCGCGATCAAGTCGACACGGCCGAAGCCGGCGCGCGGCGCTGACTAAAACGCAGCGAGCGTCTTTGCGGGCAGACGCCTGGCGGTCGCGGCCGAGGCGAGTCCGCCGTCGACGGACCACACGAAATATCTCAGAAGCGTGCCGGCGCC
>JBDTYX010000330.1:0-3015 GCA_040005435.1 Rudaea sp.
GGCAACTACGATGCAGCGCCGCGCGCCGCGATCGATTGCCGGGTGCAGGCGTGTGCGCCTGCGCAGGCCGCGAGCTTCGATCGCGCGAGGTTCATGCGCATGCTTGAGGCGACGCTTCCGAACGCGCACGCGAGCGTTCGCTGCAACGCCTCGGCGCCGGGGGCCTTCGATAGCACGTGCCGCTTGCAGATTGACTGGTCTCAGCACGCCCAGGCATCGACGGCCGGCACAGCGCCGCAGACGCTTGTGTGGATGTTCCAGCCATGAGGCGGATCGCGCGCTCGCTGGCCATCGAAACACGCGCCGTATCGCGGCCCCGCGGATTCTCGCTCGTCGAACTCATGATCGCGATGACGCTCGGCCTGCTGTTGACGAGCGCGATTCTCGGAATGTTCTCGGCGAGTGGGCGCGTCGAATCGACGCAGTCGGCGCTGTCGCGTTTGCAGGAGAACGGGCGCGTCGCGATCGGCGCACTGACAGGCGATCTGCAAATGACGGGGCGGCTGCCATGCGGGGCGCAGATTCGACCGCAAGTCTTCAGCAATGCGCTTCCCGCCCACATTGAGGGAAGTCCTTCGCTCGCGGCCGCGCCCGCCGATGTGGCGCCAGGCAAGCCGTTCCTTCTCGATCGCGGCGTCTTCATCACCGGCAATGCATGCTCCGCGAGCGGGTGCAACCCGCTGCCGTCGGCTGCGCTCGGCGTGCCGAAGGCCGGCCACGGCGTCGGCGACAGGGTCCCCGCAACGGACATCCTCACGCTGCGCTATTTGCAGGGAAGCGGGTGGCACAGCGAGGTCAGCGGCGCGCATGGCGTTTGCAAGGCGAACGAAAGCCTCTCTGCAATCGCTCCCAGCGGGCTGCCGCCGAGCGGTTTCAATCCCGCGCATCTGGCACTGCTCGCGAGTTGCACGCAAGCGCAGATCTTCGCGGTCGACGCGGCGCTGAAGCCACTGGTTGGAGCATTCGGCGTGCCGATGTGCGATGGCTCGTCTTCGCAGCCACTGCAACTATTCGATTTCGATACGCAGTTGCAGACCTCGGTCTACTACCTGCAGCTCGCACAAGACGCAAAAACGCCGGCGCGTGCGATCGCGACGCTGATGCGACGGTCCAACGGCGTGGTCAACGAGATCGTGCAGGGAGTCGAACGATTCGACCTTCGTTATTCCGTGCATGACGCCGACGGCAATGCGCACTGGCTCTCGGCAGACCACGTCGATCGCAGGGCGTCTCAGTCGGGATCGCCGTTGCGCTGCGGGGCCGGTGCGACCGCGCATGCCTGCGGCTGGAGCGACGTCGACGCGGTCGATGTCGATCTGCTGCTCAATACGATCGATGACCTGCCGATCGGCGAATCGGCGGCCATCGGGCAGTATCGCTATTTACCCGACGGCGAAGGCATGCAGATGCCCGGCGCCACTATGCCGATGACGGGGCTCGCAGCCGGCCGCATGCTGAGACGCGAATTTCGTACGGTCGTCGCGTTGCGCAGTCTCGTGCCATGAAAACGGGACACCGCATCTTGCCCAACGCGTCGCGCGGAATCGTGCTGTTCGTGGCGATCGTCGTGCTGTTGATTCTTTCGCTGCTGGGCGTCGCGCTCGCGAGCTCGGCGATCCTCGAAAACCGCATGTCGATTGGCATGCGCAACCTGCAGCTTGCACGCATCGCAGCCGATAGCGCGATCGCGGAGGCACGCGCACGCATCGTCTCCGCGGCCGCAGTCGACGGCGCCGACCGGGTCTGCGCGCAGCTTGCGTGCGCGCAGCGTGGCGCTTCGGCTTCGGCCGACCCCGCCGAGTTCATGCAGGCCCCATCGACGCGTGCGGTGTCGATCCCATTTCACCTCGACCTCGCGCTGCTCGACGGCGTCGATCGCTCCGCCCGGCTACCGATGAATCCCGTCTATGTCGTCGAGGATCTCGGGACGTCGCTTGCGGCTGGCGAAGATCCCAAGGCGAATCCGGTTCGATGGTTCCGCATCACCGCGCGCGCCGAAGGTGGCACGGCCGGATTCACGAGTGTCGTGGAGCAGATGCTCGCGGTCACGCAGGAATGAGCAGTTCGATCGTCGATCGCTGCGGCACATCATCCCGCGCGAGATCGCAGGCGGGAATAACGCTGATCGAACTCGTCATCGCGCTGGCCGTTGTTGCGATTCTCGCGATGATCGCGCTGCCGTCGTACGGCGGGGCGATGAACAAGGCGCGGCGCTCGGAAGGAAAGATTCTGCTGCAGGCTGCGATGGCCGCCGAGGAGCGCTACTTCACGACATTCAATCGCTATACGAGCGAAACCGGTTCATCAGGCCTGGGCGTGACGGCCACCTCGGAGCCGGGCGCGTACTACCGGCTCGCGACGCCGGCGGTTTCGGGCGACGGCCAGACAGTGCGTGTCGTGGCAGAGCCGCAGGGTACCCAGGCCGCCGATCCGTGCGGTTCACTTGGCCTCGACTCGGTGGGGCGGCGGACGGCGGCCCAGCCCGATGGATGCTGGTGATTGGGCATGCGGGCCCGCTCGGCGCTACGAACCGCGTGGCCAGACTGTCTCGATGGCCGATAGTCGGCCAATCCTTGGGCTGCATGTGACGAACGACCCGCGACTGGCGGTTTTTGCGTGGCTCGATCGCGCGGGTGGCGAGTCGCGGTCTCTGCGCGGCTAGATCACGCGGGCGGCGAGTCGCGGTCTCTGCGCAGCTCGATCGTACCGGTTGGCAACGCCGCGCGCTGCCATCGCCTTGAGCGATCGGGGTTAGTCCCGTATAATCGCGCACCCCGCCGGGGTAGCTCAGTTGGTAGAGCAACGCATTCGTAATGCGTGGGTCGGGGGTTCGATTCCCTTCTCCGGCACCATTTTTCTGCGCCAGGGTCCGCGTTCGCGATCTTCACGATCGAAACGGAAGCCAGCGCAGGGCGTTTGATCCGTCCCAACCGGATCGAATACCGCGAGGTTTGGAGTTTGGGCGGTTAGCTCAGCGGTAGAGCATTGCCTTCACACGGCAAGGGTCGCAGGTTC
>JBDTYX010000119.1:0-10130 GCA_040005435.1 Rudaea sp.
GCGTCGCACGGCATGTTCTTGTTCGACAGCTCGCCGATCGCGCGATAGATCAGGCGGTGATCCTTGCGGTAGAAGTCGTCTTCGCCGAGCTTGTCGGCGATGCGCTCCCACGCGTTCGCGTCGAGCATCAGGCCGCCGAGCACGGCCTGTTCGGCATCGACCGAATGCGGTGGAATGCGCAACGCGTCTATGCGTGTGGGGACGAAGCGATCGGGCGAAGCGGCCATGGATTCTTTTCGGTCTTATACGGCGGTGTGCTCCGACGCATGCTACACACCCGCGTCTCAGCGCGCGATACGACAACTCTGTGGATATCTTGTGGATTTCGTCCGCCGCGCCGCAATTCGGCAACGTAGCGCGGGTGGGCGCGTGACGACGGGGCGCAGGAAACGATCCGCTATCATCCGTTGCATGCTGCAGGCCCTTCTCGAGCTCAAGCCGCGCGACGTGCCGATCAACGTCGCGCTGCGCAACAGCGCCGGCGTCGTGCTGCCTCTCGCGATTGGCATCGCGACCGGACATGTAGGCGCGGGCCTCGGCGTTGCCTCCGGCGCGCTCAACACGATGTTCCTCGACCAGCCTGGCCCTTACCTGCTGCGCATGCAGCGCATGCTGCTGACCTCGCTCGCGGCGGGCCTGTCGGGCTTCACGGGCGCGATCGTCGGCGCGCATCCCGTTCTCATGGTGATCGCCGCGCTCGTCTGGGGCATCGGCGGCGGCATGCTCGTCGCGCTCGGCCAGAACGCGGGCCGCGCGGGGCTCACGTGCATGATCCTGCTGCTGGTCATGGGCGCGGCGCCGCAGGACGCGAGCGGCGCGCTCGGCGCGGCCGCCGCGCTGTTCGCGGGTGGGCTGCTGCAGACGTTGTTCTCGCTCGCCGCGTGGCCGCTTCATCGTTACCGGCCGGAACGCGAGGCGCTCGCCGCGCTGTGCCGCGACCTCGCCGCGATCACCCATCGCCCGATCGCCCCGGACCGCCAGCACCGGCCGCCGCCGGTCACCCAGGCGTTGCTCGGCGTCGAACAGTTGCTGCACGGCGCGCACCGCGCGCGCGGCACCGCGATGGACACATTCCGCGTGCTCGCCCGCATCATCGAGCGCAGCCGGCTCGAATTGCTCGCGCTCGGCGACATGCTCGATGCGCTACCCGAGGCCGGCGCGGACGACCACGCCGTGCGGGCGCGCCACACGCTGTTGCGCCTGCGCGAATACTGCGCGCGCACGTTCGACAGCGTCGCCGCCGCGCTGCAGCGCGGCGCCAGTCCGCTCAATGCGAGCGGCGCGCTCGAGGGCTTCGACGCGGCGCTCGGCGAACTCGAGCAGCTCGGCGCCGGCGACCACGCGGGGCTGCAGCGAACCCTCGCGATCGCGTTCGCGCGCGCGCAGGCCCTCGGCGGCCAGCTGCGCGCGCTCGTGCGCAACGCCGAGTTCGCGGGCAGTCGCGGCGAGCTGCGCGCGGACGAAGACGAGGCGCGGCTTCCCGCGGCGCTGCGCCCGGGCAGTCCGATGGCCACGCTGCGCGCGAATTTTCACCTGCAGTCGGTGGCCTTCCGGCACGCGTTGCGCTGCGGCGTCTGCCTCGCGATCGCGGTCGCCGGCGAGCGCGCGCTCGGCGTCGAGCATGGCTTCTGGGTGCCGATGACGACCGCGATCGTCTTGAAGCCCGATTTCGCGGGCACGTTCAGCTTCGGCCTGCTGCGCGTCGCGGGCACGATCGCCGGCCTGCTGCTCACAAGTGTCCTCGTGCATTACGCGTTCGGCGGCGTCTGGGCCCAGGTCGCGCTGCTCGCCGTAATGTGCCTCGGATTTCGCCTGCTCACGACGGTCAACTATGGCCTCGGCGTGATGATGCTGACCGGCCTCATCGTCATCATGCTCTCGCTATTCGGCTATGCGCCGGGCGACACGATGCTGCTGCGCGGTGTCGCGACCGCGATCGGCAGCGCGTTCGCGCTGCTCGCCTATGCGCTATGGCCTACCTGGGAACAACTGCGCCCCGCGCTGGGCGCGATGATCGATGCGTACCGCGCCTACTTTTCGATGCTATTCATCGACGACGCGGGCGCTCGTCACGATGCGCGCGTGGCCGCGCGTAGCGCGCGCACGAACGCGCAGGCCTCGCTCGACCGCCTGCGCGGCGAGCCGAAGCACGACGACGCGCTGGTCGCGCTCGCGGAAGCCGTGTTCGCGAACGCCAACCGCTTCATCCGCGCGGTGATGTCCCTCGAGGCCGTGCTCCAGGACAGTGCCGAGCGACCGGCGCGGGTCGAGGTGCGCGCGTTCGCGCTAAAGGTCGAAGCGAGTCTGGGCGAGATCGGCGCAAGCCTGCGCGAGGGGCGCGTCGCGCACGTCGAAAGCCTGCGCCGTAGCGAAAGGCACCTCGCTCGGATGCTCGCCGAATCGAATGGCTCGGATCAGGCTGCCGTCGCGATCGCGATCAGCGACGCCTGCGACCGCATTACGGACTCGATCAACACGCTCGCCCACCTCTCGGAGGGGGCGAGCTAGCGCTAGAGCGTGCAGCCGACCGGAGTCGGACCGGCGCGCACGAGATTGAGCGTACCGCTCTTGCCCTGGTTGCTGCCGCCGGTGAAGGTGTAGGTGATCGTAAGCGCGCTGCAGCTCTGGAACGCGATGTCCGCGCTGCCGACCGGCGTACGCGTAACCGCGGTCGGGGCGTGGAATACGCCGCCGGTCGTCTCGACGATCGGCACCGCTGTCGCGGTCGGATTGCCCGGTGTGAAACCGAGGGTCTGCAACGTATACCAGCGCTGGCTCGCGCCGCCGCCGGTCGCCTGACCGTTCGGCGCAAACGTATACCAGGCCGCCGCGAGCAGCGACTGCGCCGGGTTGACGTCGAACAGGAAGCCCTGCCCGGTCGTCGCGGGGTTGTACCAGCCGCCCGAGAGCAGGAAGTTCGAAGCAGGTGCGCCGCTGTCGCCGCTCAATGCGCAGGTCGTGTTGCCGGTGAGCCGGTTGAGCGGAGTGAAACCGCTGCGATTGCTGCCGTCGCTGAACGTGTAGGTCAGCAGCGCGTGAGCGCAGTCGATGAAGCGCAACGAAGCCTGCCCGACCGCGGCGGCGGCGACGCCGGGCGCCGCATCGAAGTTGCCGCCGGTCGTCGTGTAGATCTTCAGCGCCGCAGCCTGGTCGGTTGGCTTCACGGTGCCCTGCAGCGTGTACCAGCGCTGGCCGCCGGCCGCGGCGGTGTCGAAAGTGAACCAGCCGGCCGAGAGCGTGCCTTGCCCCGGACCGAGATTGTCGGCATACACCTCGACGACGAGGCCCTGTCCGCTCGTGCTCGGGTTGTACCAGGTGCCCGTGAGGCCGTGCTGGTCGGGATTGGCCGACAGGCTCGACGAATTGGAGATCGCGAGATACGAAGGCAGCGCGCCGGTCGTGATGGTGCCGTTGACGACGTTGACGCTGAGATCGAGAACATAGAGCACGTCTTCGGCACTGCTCGCCGAATACGCATACGCGCCGATCGAGTCGATCGTAAGGCCCAGCGGCGAGATGCCGACGGGCATCGCGGCGACGATTTCATTGGTCGCGGTGCTGATCACCGATACGCTGGAACTCAGATAGTTGGTGACGTAGACGAAAGTGCCCTGCGGGTTGATCGCAACGTTGTTCGGCGCGGCGCCCACAGCGACGCTGGCAGCGACCGTTCCGGTCGCCGTGTCGATCACCGAGACGGTGTCGCTGCCGAAATTGGCGACGTATGCCTTGGCCCCGGTCGCATCGAGAATGACGCCGAGCGGATTGGTGCCGACTCCGATCGAGGACGTCACCGTCTTGCTCGACGTGCTGATCACCGCGAGCGTGCCGCGATTGGGCAGCGTGACATAGAGCTTGTCGCCGGCCGGAGACAAGGCCAGACCTGAGGCATAGCCGTCGACCTTGACCGTCGTGGTCTGGGTGTTCGTGGCCGTATCGATGAACGACACCGAATTGTCGATCAGGTTCGCGACATACAGCGTCGCGTCGTCCTTGCTGACCGCCATGCGCTCGGGTTCCTTGCCGACGCTGATCGAGGCTAGGACCGTGTTGCTCGAGGTGTCGATGACCGAGACCGTATCCGATCCATGATTCGACACGTACACGCGGGTGCCGGCCGCATTCATCACGACGTCGAGCGGCGTCGTCCCGACCGTTACCTTGCCGACCGAGGTTCCGGTCGCGATGTCGAGCACCGATACGGTCCCATCGATGCTGTTCGCGACGTAAGCGAACGGCGCGGCCTGCGCCCATCCGGCGAACAGCAGCGCGAGGAAGCCGCACAGCAGTGCAACCGGGTGGCGGGCGGCGGCCGGCCGGCGATTCGCCGCACCGTAGCGGGCGGGCTTGGTGATGAGGGACAGGTCGCCCGACGCGTAAGTCATGCTTCTACTCGGTTTCGGTGGTATCCGAACATGATACGTCAAAATCGCGCCTGCCTGCCTGCGTGCCAAGCCCTGCCGGGCCATCGTTCAGTTCCGGTTGCCCGGCTTGAGATAGGCGCGGCGACCGCGCTTTCGCAGCGATAAAAGAATAAAATCGCGACATGCCGAACGCCGCCATGCTCAAGATCGACACGCACGCGCACATCCTTCCGGCGCACTGGCCCAATCTCGCCGAAAAGTATGGCGACGATCGATTCCCGGTCATGATCAACGCCGACGGCCGTCATCGTATCTACAAGGACGGCAAGTTCTTCCGCGAAGTCTGGGCGAATGCATTCGACGCTCGCCATCGCATCGACGACTACGCGACGCACGACGTGCAGGTCCAGGTCGTCTCTACCGTCCCCGTGCTGTTTTCGTACTGGGCCAAGGCCCATCAGGCGCTCGAACTGCACCAGTTCCTCAACGACAGCACCGCCGCGATCTGCCGCGACCACCCGCGCCACTATGCCGGCATCGGTACCGTGCCGCTGCAGTCGCCGACGCTGTCCATCCAGGAAATGGAACGCTGCATCGAGCAGCTCGGACTGCAAGGCGTCCAGATCGGCTCGCACATCGGCCAGTGGAACCTCGATGTGCCCGAGCTGTTTCCGTTCTTCGAGGCAGCGGCGGATCTCGGGGCGGCGATCCTCGTGCATCCCTGGGACATGATGGGCGCCGAGTCGATGCCGAAATACTGGCTGCCCTGGCTCGTCGGCATGCCCGCCGAGCAGTCGCGCGCCGCGTGCTGCCTGATCTTCGGCGGCGTCCTCGAGCGCCTGCCGAAGCTGCGCGTCTGCCTTGCGCACGGCGGCGGCGCGTTTCCGTACTCGATCGGACGCATCGAACACGGTTTCCGCATGCGACCCGACCTCGTCGCGACCGACAACGCGCGCAATCCGCGTGACTATCTGAAGCGTCTCTACTTCGACTCCTGTGTGCACGATGCGCGCGCGCTGCAGTACCTGATCGATACCGTGGGCACGAGTCAGGTGATGCTCGGCACCGACTATCCATTCCCACTCGGCGAACAGAAGCCCGGCAGCGGCATCGCCGCGCTCGACCTCGACCACGCGCGGCGCGAACGCATCTACCATGGCAGCGCGCTCGAGTGGCTCGGCCTGCCGCGCTCGCGATTTACGTGAAGCGTGCGCCGCGTCGGCAACGCGGACGCGGCTGTGAAGTTATGCTACGCGCATCGAAGACCTGACCGGAGGACTACTGCATGTCGAAAAAGATCGGGTGTCTGCTGGCCATCCTGCTGCCCGCGTTCGCGGCCGCGGCGGATGCGAACTATTCGCTGTTCGAAGGCATCGTCAAGGTCTCGGCGCCGGCCGACTGGCCGGTCATGCTCAAGAAGACCGAAGGCGTGCCCCAGGTCATCGCTTTCCAGGTCACCGACCCCGCCGATGCGAACAACGGCCAGCTGAGCCACGTGTCGGTCGAGGCGAAGCTGCTCAACGACGCGTCGACCTATCAGGCGCTCGTCAACGCGGGCACCGATCGCGCCAAGCAGACGCCAGGCTACGAGGCGCAGAAGAGCGCCGACACGAACGTCATTCGCTACTCTGGCCTCGACGGCAAGCAGCGCTTCGAATTCCGCGAAAGCTGGAGCCTCAACACGAAAGTGCTGACCCACGTGCGTTGCTCTCGCCCGATATTGTCGACGACCAATACCGCGTGGCTTGCTGCCTACGAGGCGGGCTGCGCGCAGATCATGCAATCGATCAAGCACTGAGGATGGGCGCGCTCGACGCAGCCGCGCTGGCCGACGCACGTGGTCGCGACGACGCCGATCCGCTCGCGCCGTTCCGCGCTGAATTCGCGCTGCCGCGGCACGCCGCGCACGAGCAGGTGTATTTCTGTGGTAACTCGCTGGGCCTCATGCCGCAGGCGACGCGGGCTGCGCTCAACGCCGAACTCGACTACTGGGGAAGCCTCGCGGTCGAGGGTCACTTTCGCGGCAAGCTGCCGTGGATGGATTACCACGAGTTCGTGCGCGACCATCTCGCCGAGGTGGTCGGCGCGCTGCCTGCGGAAGTCGTCGCGATGAATTCGCTCAGCGTGAACCTGCACCTGATGATGGTGAGCTTCTACCGTCCGACGGCGCAGCGGCCCGCGATCCTGATCGAGAAAGGCGCGTTCCCGTCCGATCGCTACGCGGTCGAATCGCAGATCCGCTTCCACGGCTTCGACCCGCTGAGCGATCTCATCGAGATCGACGGCGACGAGGACAACGGCGCGATCTCCGACGCCGCGCTTGAGCGCGTCTTCGAGAAGGATGGAGCGCGCATCGCGCTCGTGCTGCTGCCCGGCGTGCAATATCGCACCGGACAGGTTTTCGACTTGAAGTGCGTCGTCGCCCTCGCCCGCCGCAACGGCTGTGCGGTCGGCTTCGACCTCGCCCACTCGGTCGGCAACGTGCCGGTCGACCTGCACGACAGCGGCTGCGATTTCGCGATCTGGTGCAGCTACAAGTACCTCAACGCCGGGCCTGGCGCGGTCGCCGGCGCGTTCGTGCACGAGCGCCACGCGTGCGCGGGGCTGCCACGCTTCGCGGGCTGGTGGGGACACGACAAGACGACGCGCTTTCGCATGGGTCCGCAGTTCGTGCCGACGCCGGGCGCCGATGGCTGGCAGCTGTCGAACCCGCCGATCCTCGCGCTCGCGCCGCTGCGCGTGTCGCTCGAGATCTTCCACCGCGCCGGGCTCGCGCGCCTGCGCGAGAAATCCATCGCGCTGACGCGCTACCTCGCCGAGCTCATCGAAAAGCATCAGCGCGGCACGCTCGAAATACTCACGCCGGCAGAGGTGCGGCGGCGCGGCTGTCAGCTGTCGTTGCGTGTCGTGCACGGCCGCAAAGCCGGGCGTGCGCTGTTCGACCATCTCGCTGAGAACGGCGTGATCGGCGACTGGCGCGAGCCCGATGTGATCCGCATCGCGCCGGTGCCGCTGTACAACAGCTACGCGGATTGCGCGCGGTTCGTCGACGCCGTGGCGGACTGGTCGGCGCGCTCTACCGATTGAGCGCTCTACCGCGGAACGACGCGATCGTCGGTCGACGTTCGTTGCGTTGTTCGTCGATGTTTGTATCTGTGGCTTCGTTGGTAGCACAGGTTCTTTCGAATATCGCACTCGAGCGCAGAGTATGTCGCGGGGGCGGGAGTTGTCCTTCGCGCGGCCCGCAGCGCCGATGCCCCCGTTGACGCGGCTTAGAGAGGGCGTCGGCCGCATTCAGGCGCCGTCGCATGTCTGGCCACCTCAGGCGTCATCGTCGAAGCGCATCGATCCGAACGTCTTCGCGGTCTTCTTGGGCGCCACGATGCCCAAGGCGACGCCCTCCCACACCGCGAGTGCGTCGCGCGTCGCCGCGACGTCGTGCACGCGCACGAGCAGTGCGCCCCTCTGCACCGCGATCAGCGCTGCCGCCGCCGAACCGACCGCGCGCGACGCGACATCGCGCCCGGTCAGCGCACCGATCATGCCCTTGCGCGATAGCCCCGCGAGCACCGGCACGCCGAGCGCGACGAGCTGCTCGAGGCCGCGCAGCAACGCGAGGTTGTGTTCGAGTGTCTTGCCGAAGCCGAAGCCCGGATCAACGACGATGCGCTTGCGCTCGATGCCCGCGAGCTCGCACGCGAAGATGCGATCTGCGAGGAAGCGTTTGACGTCCTCGACGACGTCCGCGTACTGCGGCGCGTCCTGCATCGTCCGCGGCTCGCCCTGCATGTGCATGAGGCAGACCGGCACGCGCAACTGCGCCGCCGCGTCGAGCGCGCCTTCCTGACGCAACGCGTACACGTCGTTGATCAGCCCCGCGCCCGCGGCCACGGCGGCGCGCATCACGTCCGCCTTGCTCGTGTCGATCGCGATTGGCACCGCCGTCTGCCTCGCGAGCTCCTCGATCACCGGCACGACGCGCGCGATCTCCTCCTGCGCGGACAACACCTCCGCGCCGGGACGCGTCGACTCCCCGCCGATGTCGAGCATGTCGGCCCCCTCTTCGACGAGCCGCAGCGCATGCGCAATCGCGGCGGATGACGAGGCGTTTTTGCCGCCGTCCGAAAACGAGTCGGGGGTGACGTTGACGATGCCGACGATCCGCGGCCGATCCAGCCGCAGCGGCCTGCCCGCACAATCGAGTTGAGGCGACAAGTCGAACATCGGTCAGGTCCGGAGCGCGCGCGGGCTGGCCGCGCGCTCGTGAAAAATGCTGCGTCGCCTCGGCGTACACGCGATGAAGCGGCTGTCGACGCGACGGCGCGCGAAGTTGCGAATGGTCATGGTCCTCACTCCTCCGAAGGACGGCGCCGCGGGGTGTCGCGCGCGATGCGCGCCCCGCGTACGCGAGTTTCCGCAAGTGCGCGGCACTGCGCAAGCGACGAGTCCGGCGCGGGAATGAAAAAGGCCGCCAGCAGGCGGCCCATTTCTCGTTGCAGGCAGAGCTGTCGTCAGTGCTGGGTCGCCGCGCCGCCGATCGGCGCGCTCGGCTTGCTGCCGAGGTTCGGCGTGCCGCCGCCCTGACCGCTGTCGGTCGGCTTCTGCCAATCCTTCGGCACGCCCGGCTCGCGCCCTTCCATGATCGCGGTGATCTGCTCGCCGTCGATCGTCTCGTACTGCAGCAACGCTTGCGCCATCTTGTGCAGCTTGTCGAGATGGGTCGTGAGAATCTCGCGTGCGCGGCCATACGCGGTGTCGATCACACTGCGCACGACTTCATCGATCTTGCGCGCCGTTTCCTCGGACACGTGCTTGTGCTGCGTCACCGAGCGGCCGAGGAAGACCTCGTCCTCGTCTTCGCTGTAGGTCATCGGACCGAGTTCGGGCGACAGGCCGTACTTCGTCGCCATGTCGCGCGCGAGCGCCGTGGCACGCTGGATGTCGTTCGAGGCGCCGGTCGTGACCTTGTCGTCGCCGAAGATGAGTTCCTCCGCGACACGGCCGCCGTACAGGCTCGCGAGGCGGCTCTCGAGGAACGTCCTCGAGTGGCTGTAGCGATCCGCCTCGGGCAGGAACAGCGTGACGCCGAGCGCGCGGCCGCGCGGGATGATCGTGACCTTGTGTACCGGATCGTGGTCCGGCACGACGCGGCCGACGATCGCGTGACCGGCCTCGTGGTAGGCCGTGAGCTTCTTCTCGTCCTCGCTCATGAGCATCGAGCGACGCTCGCTGCCCATCATGATCTTGTCCTTGGCACGCTCGAAGTGGTCCATCGTCACCTCGCGCGAATTGCTCCGTGCGGCGAAAAGCGCGGCCTCGTTGACGAGGTTGGCGAGGTCGGCACCCGAGAAGCCAGGCGTCCCACGCGCGATGACGGTCGGATCGACGTCGCTCGAGAGCGGCACCTTGCGCATATGCACCTTGAGTATCTGCTCACGACCACGCAGGTCGGGCAGCGGCACGACGACCTGGCGGTCGAAGCGGCCCGGGCGCAGCAGCGCCGGATCCAGCACGTCCGGACGATTGGTCGCCGCAATCACGATGATGCCCTCGTTGCCTTCGAATCCATCCATCTCGACGAGCAGCTGGTTGAGCGTCTGTTCGCGTTCATCGTGACCGCCGCCGAGTCCGGCGCCACGATGACGACCGACCGCGTCGATCTCGTCGATGAAGATGATGCACGGCGCGTGCTTCTTCGCCTGTTCGAACATGTCGCGCACGCGGCTCGCGCCGACGCCGACGAACATCTCGACGAAGTCCGAACCC
>JBDTYX010000005.1:0-31771 GCA_040005435.1 Rudaea sp.
CCGACGACGACATCTGGCGCCTCAACCGCGGCGGCCACGATCCGCACAAGGTCTATGCGGCCTATCACGAGGCGGTCAACACGCAAGGCATGCCGACGGTGATCCTCGCGAAGACCGTGAAGGGCTACGGCATGGGTGCGTCGGGCGAGTCGCTCAACCCGACTCACCAGCAGAAGAAGCTCGACAAAGAAGCCGTGCGCGCGTTCCGCGACCGCTTCCGCATTCCGATCGCCGACGACAAGATCGACGACGTGCCGTATTACAACCCGGGCAAGGATTCGCCCGAGGTGAAGTACATGCTCGAGCGCCGCGCGGCGCTCGGCGGCTTCCTGCCGCAGCGCAGGCGCAAGAGCGAGTCGCTGCCGACGCCCGATCTCGGCGCGTTCGAGCAGATCACCAAGGGCTCGGGCGACCGCGAGATATCGACGACGATGGCGTTCGTGCGCGGCATCAACCTCATGCTGCGCGAGAAGGCGCTGGGTCCGCGTATCGTGCCGATCGTCGCCGACGAGGCGCGCACGTTCGGCATGGAAGGCATGTTCCGCCAGATCGGCATCTACGCGCCGTTCGGGCAGAAGTACCGCCCGCAGGACGCGGACCAGCTCATGTACTACCGCGAGGACGTCAAGGGCCAGGTGCTGCAGGAAGGCATCAGCGAGCCCGGCGCGATGAGCGCGTGGATCGCCGCGGCGACGAGTTACTCGATCAGCAACGTCGCGATGCTGCCGTTCTACATCTACTACTCGATGTTCGGCTTCCAGCGTATCGGCGACCTCGCGTGGGCCGCGGGCGACATGCGCGCGCGCGGCTTCCTCGTCGGCGGCACGGCCGGGCGCACGACGCTCAACGGCGAGGGCCTGCAGCACGAGGACGGCCACTCGCACCTGTTCGCAGGTGGCATCCCGAATTGCCGCGCCTACGATCCGACGTTCTCGTACGAGGTCGCTGTCGTCATGCAGGACGGCGTGCGCCGCATGATGACCGAGCAGGAGGACTGCTACTACTACGTCACCGTGATGAACGAGAACTACGTGCATCCGGAGATGCCCAAGGGTGCCGAAGGCGGCATCATCAAGGGCATGTATCTGCTGTCCGATGGCGACGCTCCGCTGCCGGCCGGAATGCCGACCGCGGCAGCCGCCTCGGACAAGAATAGTCGTGGCGACGTGCCGGAAACGGACGGTCCCGCGCCGCGCGAGACGAAGGCATTGGCGAAGGAAGTGGTCAAGCCCGGCGCGGAGAAGAGCGCTACCGCGAAGACGAAAAACAGCCGCATACCGCGCGTGCAGCTGCTCGGCTCGGGCACGATCCTGCGCGAGGCGATTGCGGCTTCCGAATTGCTCGACAAGGAGTTCGGCGTGGTATGCGACATCTGGAGCTGCCCGAGCTTCTCCGAGCTGCGTCGCGACGGATTCGATGCCGAGCGCTGGAACCGCCTGCACCCGGAGGGCAAGCAGCGCACGCCGTACGTCACCGAATGTCTCGCCGATCGCCAGGGTCCGGTGATCGCGGCGACCGACTACGTGCGCGAGTTCGCCGACCAGATCCGTGCGTTCATGCCAGACGGCAAAAAATACACGGTGCTCGGCTGTGACGGCTTCGGCCGCAGCGACACGCGCGAGAACCTGCGCCGCTTCTTCGAGGTCGATCGCTACTACATCGCGCAGGCCGCGATCGCAGCGCTCGCCGCCGAAGGCAAGATGAGTCCGAAGGACGTCGCGCGCGCGATCAAGATCTGGAAGCTCGATACCGAGAAGCCGAATCCGCTGACGGTCTAGCGGCAGCCCCGGGCGGATTGCTCAATCTGCCCGTGTCGCCCGGCCACACGGCCGTGGCCAACCTCGGGTACGGCGCTGAGGCTTGGGTCAGCGCAGAGCGTCGAAGCACGGTTGCGCGCACCCCGAGCGTCGATGACCCGCTCGCCTCACAACGCCGAGTCGGGCGCCGAGCCGCGCAAAAACAGCGCGTCGGGTAGTGACGGCAGCCGGCGGATCGACTGGACCGTCGCGGTCTGATTCCACTTCCCGGTCTTCAAGTCGGTCTGCGTTTCAGCGAACGGGCGCAGCACGCCATCGACCTTTCGAAAATCCGCATACGCGGTATCGAGCGGCGCGCGTTTCGGGTCCATGTCGGGATGCGGCGCGCGCACGTCGCGCGATCGTTCGATGCGGCCGGTGCGGACGTTGACGTAGCGATAGGTCTCGAAGCCGTCGCTCATCGTCAGCTTGAGCACGTCGTACGCGACGCCGTCGATGCGTTCGCGTCCGATGCTTTCGATGCGATGACCGTGCGCCGGTAATTCCGCGAGCGCGAGGATCTGGCCCGGATACTGCGTGCCGTGCCAGAGCGTCAGTGTCCCGGTCGCGCTCGAGTCCGCGACCTTGCCGTCGCGGTCCATTTGCCAGCCGCGTTTACCGTCGTAGCATTCAGTGTAGACGCGTTTGCCGTCCGCATACAGATCGATGCGCATGCGACCCTGACGGTCGACGACATAGATGCCGTCGACTTCGTAGGTCGCTTCGCGCACGTGGATGTGATACGCGAGTGCGGCAATCGCCTGTGCAGCCAGAAGGCCTCCACTCGTTCGCGTGACGCGATCGATCAGCGTGACGCCATCGTCGTGTCGGGGCGCGGCGAATATCGGCTGTGCGACAAACGTCATAAATAGCGCGCATACGCGCAGAGTGATGCGTGGACTCGACATCGTGAATTCCTCCCGGTTTGGAGGAAGGATGCGCGAGCGTCGGGTTTGGTCGCTGTCGCGACGCGGCGCCGGGACCACGCGTTGCGATGCTTGCAAACAAGAGGCCTGCGAGACTCTGCCAGCGAAACGCATGCGGCGCCGTCGCGCTCGCGCGCGTGTCTATGCCGCGATCAGCGCGGGCGCGACCGCTTGAGCGCAGGATCGAGTCGGTCGAGATCGGCCTGCACCTGTTCGGGGCTGCGCTCGTAGACGATCTCGCGGCCGAGTGCCTTGCCGGAGTACGCGGTGCGGTTGGGCGTCGGCGAAAGATCGCATTTTACGCTGTGCACGCCTTCGCCGAGCACGACCTGGATGCGGTGCGCATGCTTGCTCAGCAAGACGACGTCCATCGTCTTGCCGCTTTCGGTGATGCGCACGGTGATCTTTTCGATGTGCATGCAGTTGTCCGCTCGCGGCGCGGCTGGCGTGCCGCCGTCGTGGCAGTCTAGCGGTTCCATTGCGGTAGCGCGCGAACCGGCATAGCCTTCGTGCTGCGCCGCGGACGGGCGGGGATGCTTACGCACCGGCACGCGCCGGCATCGCGAGCGTTTTCCGGCGGCGGCCCTCAACGGCGGAGCGTGCGCATGCCAGAAACGTGTTTCGATTTCGTCGTCGTCGGCGCGGGCTGCTTCGGCGCGTGGACCGCGCATGCGCTCGTGCGCGCGGGGCACAAGGTGCTGCTTCTCGATGCGCACGGCCCGGCGCACAGCCGCGCGAGTTCGGGCGGCGAGTCGCGCGTGATCCGCATGGGCTACGGCCCGGACGAGCTATATACACGCTGGTCGGTGCGCTCGCTCGCCGCATGGAAGGCGCTCGCGGCGCGCTCGCGGCGCCCGCTGTTTCGGCAGACCGGAATGCTCTGGCTCGCCGGCGCCGGGAGCGACTACGTCGTCGAGACCGAGCGCACGCTCGCGCGCGCGGGGGTCCCCCAGGAACACCTCACCGCGAGCGAACTCTCGCGGCGCTTTCCGCAGATTTCGACGAGCGGCATCGACTGTGCGCTGTGGGAGCCCGGCAGCGGCGCGCTGATGGCCCGACAAGCGGTGCAGACGCTCGTCGCCGAGAGTATAGCGGAGGGCCTCAACTACCGAACCGCGGCGATCGCCGTGGCCGACGAGACGGCCGCGGGCACGACGATGGACCGTATCGTCACGCGCGACGGCACGCAATACTCCGCCGCTCGCTACGTGTTCGCCTGCGGCGCCTGGCTGCCAAAACTGTTTCCACGCCTGCTGGGGTCGCGCATTTTCCCGACCCGGCAGGAGATATTCTTCTTCGCGACGCCGCCTGGCGACGACGCTTTTTCCGCACCTGCGATGCCCGCATGGTTTCATCACCCGGCGCTCGTGTACGGCATTCCCGACCTCGACCATCGCGGCTTCAAGATCAGCGTCGACGAGCACGGCCCGGCGATCGATCCGGATCGCGAGGACCGCGCGCCGGGTGCGGACGCGCTGGCGCGCGCGCGCGCCTATCTCGCAATACGCTTTCCGAAGCTC
Organism: Rudaea sp.; assembly: GCA_040005435.1. Classification (GTDB taxonomy): domain Bacteria; phylum Pseudomonadota; class Gammaproteobacteria; order Xanthomonadales; family Rhodanobacteraceae; genus Rudaea. Next base: position 4,243 of record JBDTYX010000005.1, read on the forward strand.
GCGGGCGCCGCGCTCGCGGAGAGTCGCGTCTGCCAGTACGAGAACACCGCCAACGGCGACTTCATCATCGACCGCCATCCCGCGTTCGACAACGTGTTCATCGCGGGCGGCGGCTCGGGTCACGGATTCAAGCACGGGCCGGCCGTCGGCGACTACGCCGCGCGACTCGCACTGGCCGGCGCGGGCGACGAGCCGCGCTTCGCGGTCGCGGGCAAGGCGACGACGCAGCGGCGCAGCGTCTACTAGGAGCGATGACGCCGGGTCCGTTCCTTCCCGTCGCGCGGTAGGCGCGATGTGGCAAGTCGGCGATACTCGCCGGATGGACGCCGCCTTTCGCGCGGGCGAGATCGCCCGCTGCTTTCTGCCACAGCGCACGCACTACTGGTACTCGCGCTGCAAACTCGCGAGCGATCCGCTCTACCGCGGCGTCGGCGCTGCGCTGCGCGATACGCACGCCCCGCTGCTCGACCTCGGTTGCGGCATCGGGCTGCTCGCGCACACGCTGCGCGCGCTCGGTTTCACCGGCAGTTACTTCGGCGTCGACAACGACATCGGCAAGATCGGTTCGGCGCGCGCGGCCGCGGCGCGCGCGCGACTCGCCGACACGCACTTCGAGGCGCTCGACCTCGCGACCATGGCGCCGCCGTCGCATCGCGGCAGCGTCGCGCTGCTCGACGTGCTGCAGTTCATGCCCGTGGCAGCGGGGCAGGCGCTGCTCGACCGCGCGGCGTCGAGCATCGCGCCGGGCGGCCGTCTCGTCATCCGCACGGGGATCGAGTGCGCCGGCGCGCGCATGCGATTCACGCGCGCCGTCGATCGCGGCTCGCGCAGGATCGGCTGGATGAACGCGCCCCCGCACTGGTATCCGACGCGTGAGGCGCTCGAGGCGGCGCTGGCGAGGCACGCGCTGCGCGCGCGCTTCGCGCCGCTCACAGGCCTGCTGCCGTTCGACAACTGGCTGGTCGTCGCGAGCGGCGACTAGACGCGGGCACGGCAGCGGGATTGGCGCGCAAGAAACGGATCGGCTCCGCGCCGGCGCGAGCGCAGAATCCCTGCCATCCTCGTTGCTTAAGGAGTTTCCCGCCATGAGCTTCCGCATCAGCGGCCTTCCGGCCGCGCCGTTCGCCGCCCTGTTCGGCCTCTCGGACGGCGAACTCGCAACCCGCAGCGCCGTCCGCAGGATCGCGAACGAGACGCCCGGCTTCCCGTGCAGAATCAGCCTCACAGATGCCGAAATCGGCGTCGACGTGATCCTCGTCAACCACGAGCATCTCGCGGTCGCATCTCCGTACCGCTCACGACACGCGATTTACGTGCGCGCCGACGAGGTGCAGTTCGACGCGATCGACGAGGTTCCTGCGATGCTGCGTCGACGCCTGCTCTCACTGCGCGGCTTCGATGCACACGGCATGATGACCGCCTGCGACGTCGTCGAAGGCCGCGATCTAGAGACGCTGGTCGAACGCATGTTGGCGGATGCGGCGACCGAGTATCTGCATGCGCACATCGCGCGCCCCGGCTGCTACGCGGCGCGCATCGAGCGCGCCTGACCCGCTCGGGCATTCGTCATTCTGTGCCGCGCGGCTGTAGCGATTGCATCACGCCCGCGCCCGACGACGGCTGTGGTGCGATCGGCTGGATACCGAATTCGCGCGCGGCGCGGACGTCGATGACCGCGTAGTCGGGGCGATGGCGTCCGTCGAGCTTTGTCGCGACGCGGGCGTAGCGCGCGGCGCCTGCGCGCAGCGCTGCATCGAAGCTCGCGAGGCTCGCTCGCGTCGCGGCAGACGTGTCCGCGTCCGCGGCGTAGGCCGGCGGCGACTGCAGCGCCGCGACGTGCGTTCCGAGCAGTGTGGTCTCGAGATACAGCGCGTGGCGGGAATTCGCGTCGGCATAGAAACCCACGAGCGCGTGCCCGGGCACGAGTACGAGGAAGCTGCGCAGTCCGATGCGCTGCAACGCGGAGGCGAGTAGCGCGCTGCCGTCGATGCAGTTGGCCGAGCGGTCGTTCCAGGTGTCGGCGAGGAAACGCACGCGCTGGCTGAACACGCGCGGTCCACGATCGACGCCGGGGTCGGCACCGGAGTAGCGGATGCCGCGTGCGCTCAGCGCATGCCAGATCGCCCACGCCTGGCGCAGCACGTCGTCCGGCGACGCCGAGGCATAGCCGTCGAACGCATCGACGATCGCGCTCTGCATGCCGAGCGCGAGCACGCGATCGACGACCGCATCGTTTTCGTTGACGAACGCGGCGAATATCCAGGACAGGTCGACCGAATCGGCGCCGTCGCGAACGAAGTACAGCGCCTCGTTGAGCGGGCGCAGGCTGACCTCGACGTCGCGGACGTCCGCGGGCCGCGCGTCGCGTTGCAGGCTGAAGCGCAGCGTCGCGGGCGTCGGCTGTATCTGCGCGGAGAGCCTCGGCGCGTCCCACGCGAGCACGGGGCGCAACTCGTATTTCGTGCCGGCCGTGTCGAGTACCGCATCGAGCCGCGCGGGCTCGGGCAGCCACGCGCCCGAGGCGATCTCCAGATGCACGGACTCGCGATCATGCTGCGCGGTGAGCTGCACGGCGATGAGTCCGTTACCGCTACCGACGACACGCGCACCGTCGACATCGCGCGCGGGCGAACGGCGGTTCGCCTGCGACAGGTCGAGCGCCGGGAAAATCTGGTTGAACGGCGTCACCTGGACATGCCAGTCGTCCGCGCGCGCGGGCGCCGCGCCCACGAGGGCGGCGAACACGCATAGGCAAATCAGCAGTGGAGGGGGGCCGGGCATGGACCATTCTCGCGTATCGGGGCATGCGCAGGCTATGCTTGGACGATGCATATGGACTACCTCTGCGCAATGCGATGAAAGAAGGGCAAACGCGCGCCGAATGGCTCGCCTGGGAAGGGTCCCGCCTGCGCTGGAGACTGATCGATCCGGCGGGCATTCCGGCCACCGAACTTTGCCTCGACGGCATCGTGTTTCGGGCCGAGCCGGCTTCTGAATCGGTCAGCCGCGACGTCGTCTGCGAGTTTCCGTACTCGCCGAGCGGTCGTGCGGCGATGTCGTTCTCCGTGCGCACCCAGGGCGGCGCGGCGCTCGAACTCGTGGCGCCCTGGCGCGTGCGCCGCGGCGAAGTCGCTGTGCCGGGCAGGGATGCCGCGGCCGAACCCGCGACCGCGCTCACGACGCTGGCCGACACGCCGCGCCTGCCGCGGATCGCGCTCGGTCGCCAGCCTGCAGTCGCCGTGGTCGTGCCGATCTTCAATGCGGCACCTTGCGTGCAGCGTTGCATCGCCGCGGTGCTGCGCTGGACCCGCGACGCGCAACTCATTCTCGTCGACGACGCGAGCACGGATCCGGCGATCGCGAAAATCCTTGCCGGACTCGAAGGTCGCGACGACGTCAGAGTGCAGCGCAATGCGCGCAACCGCGGCTACACGCATAGTGTCAACGCGGGCGTGGGCATCGCCGGCGGAGCGGACGTTGTCCTGCTCAACAGCGACACCGAGGTGGGGCCGCGTTGGCTGTCGGCGCTGCGCATCGCTGCCTATGCGGCCGACGACATCGGTACCGTGACTGCGGTGTCGGACAATGCCGGCGCGTTCACGGTGCCCGAGCTGGAGCAGTATTGCCCGATTCCTTCGCGCTGGAGCCTCGTTCAGGCGCAGCGCGCGGTGCTGCAACAGGCCGGGCTGCGCTATCCGCAGCTGCCGACCGGCAATGGTTTCTGCATGTACATCAAGCGCGCGCTGATCGCGCGCATCGGCCCGATGGACGAGGCGGCGTTCCCGAAAGGCTATGGCGAGGAAAACGACTTCTGCCAGCGTGCCGAGCGAGCCGGCTACCGCAACCTCATCGCGGGCAACGTGCTCGTGCACCACGAGCGCAGCGCGAGTTTCGGCGAGGTGCGACGCAATGCGCTCGGTGCGCTCGGCATGAGCGTGCTGCGCGAACGCTATCCGGACTACGAGACGCGCATCGACGAGACGCTTTTCAGTTTCGACCGGCGCGTGCTGGACTATCGCGTACGCCGTACTTACGCCGATGCGGACGGCACCTACGCCCTGCATCCGCCGCGCCCGCGCCTGTTGCTCGCCGCGAACGGCAGCGATACCGCCGCGGAGAAATTGCTCGCGACGCTCGAGCCGCGTCAGGAAGGATTCCTGCTGCGGCGCGAGGGCAACTGGGTCAATCTGTACCGGCTGGTCGATGGCGCACTCGTGTTCGAGCGCAGCACGCCGGTCGGACGCGACGTGCGCGCGGTCGCCGACGTCGAGGAGCGACTGCGCGAGTGGCTGCTCGAATATGCGATCGAGTCGGTGCATCTGCGCGGCAGCGCAGCGAGCGATGGCTGGCTCGGCGGCCTCGCGGCAGCACTCGAGATTCCGGTTACCTAGGTTTAAGTGGGGCGCCGATGGCTCGGCGACCGCGCGTTGTGCGTGTCGCGTCGGTCGTCGATCGGAGGTCTTCTACCGCGCTGGATCAGCGGATCATGCCGGGCAGGAAAGACTGCCAGCGCACGCCGCGCTTGTGCGTGCCGGCCGGCGCGCCGCCGTCGCCGAGAACACCTTCCTCGCTGCCGCCCGCCGCGATGCCACCGCCGGCCGTCGTCGGATTCGATGCGCTGGCGGTCGCATTCGCCACGGTCGCGGCGTCTGCCTTGGCCCCGCCTGCGGCCACATCCGCGGGACGGGTCACCGCCATCGAAACGACGGTGCTCATCGGCGCAGGCTTGGTGCCGTTCGCGCCACTGTCGATACCGCAATGCGTCGCCGCGGCTGCGAGTTCTATCGGCGAGGCGATGAGCAGCGCGACGACGAGAGCCGGAATGTGTGCGAAGCGTCTATTCATGAGTCACCAAGAGAGGCTTGCTGTGCTGATAGCGATCGCGAAGTCTGGCACGCCCAGCGGACGTGACGCCAGTGCCGCAACCCGGAATGGAGCAGCATCCGTGCCAGATAAAAAAAGCTTTCCTATCAAGCAATTGATGGTTTCAAATCGCGTCCGTCGTGTCCGCTTGCGGACATCCGGACAGTCGAGCGGCGCAGCGGACAGCCACGCGTACCAGATGAGGGATGCGTGCGGGCAGCGCAGGGTCGCAGCCGCGGGGCAGGGACGGCCGATGGTCTATCATGCGGGCCCATGCGCATCGACCCCTGCCTGCTTCTCGCCGCCCTCGCGGACACGCATGCCGTCTCGGGTGCTGCACTCGCGGCGAAGCTCGGCGTCTCACGCACGGCGGTCTGGAAACAGATCGAGGCGTTGCGCGAGCTCGGCGCGCCGATCGAGGCTGTGGCCGGGTCGGGCTATCGTCTCGCCTGGCCGTTCGAGGCGCTCGACGGCGGCCGCATCCGTGCGGCGCTCGACGCGCGGCTGCGCGCGCGACTCGCGACAATCGACGTGCACTGGCAGATCGATTCGACCAACACCGAGCTGCAGCGCGTCGCCGCGGGCACGGGACATGCGCCGCGGATCTGCCTCGCGGAAGCACAGACCGCCGGGCGCGGCCGGCGCGGCCGCCGCTGGCGCTCGCCACTCGGCGGCAACCTGTCGTTCTCGCTGCTGTGGCCGTTCGCGCAGGGCATGGGCGCGCTCGCGGGGCTCAGCCTCGTCGTCGGCGTCGCCGTGACCGAGGCGCTCGCGGACTGCGGCGTCGCCGAGGTCGGACTCAAGTGGCCCAACGACGTGCTCGCGCGCGGGCGCAAGCTGGCCGGCATCCTCGTCGAGCTCGGCGGCGACTTCCTAGGGCCGTGCCACGCGGTGATCGGCATCGGCATCAACCTGCGCCTGACGCCGAGTGAGCGGGCGGCGATCGACCAGCCGGCGATCGACGTCGCGAGCCTCGCACCCGAGGTGCCTTCGCGCAACCTGCTTGCCGCGCGGCTCGCGACGCGGCTGGTCGGCGCACTCGATCGCTTCGGCACGCAAGGATTCATCGCGTTCCGCGACGAATACGCGCGACGCGACCTGCTCGCCGGGCGCGCGATCCGCGTGCTCGCGGGCGGCGACGAGCACGACGGCGTCGCCGCGGGCGTCGACGAGCGCGGTGCGCTGGTCGTCCGTCGCGGCAAGACGCTGACCCATGTCGATAGCGCGGAAGTCTCGATACGCGCCGCCTGATCCCGGAGCCAAAAAACATCGCCCGAAACGCATCGCATTCTCAACCGGACGGCACGATGAAACTGTTGATCGACCTTGGCAACTCGCGACTCAAATCCGCGCTGTGGGACGGCGCGCAGGTGCGCCACGGGCCGATGCTCGCGCATGCTGGCGCGCCCGACACGCAGGTGCCCAGCGATGCGGATTTTGCCGCATTGTGGAAAGATATACCCGCGCCGCAAGACATCTGGGTGGCGTCGGTCGCCGCGACGTCGCTCGAGCAGGCGCTGAGCCGCTCGCTCGCGGCGCAATTCGCGCCGACGCCGCGCTTCGCGCGCAGCCCGGCGCACGGCTGCGGCGTGCGCAACGCGTATTCCGCACCCGCGCGCCTCGGCATAGACCGCTTCCTCGCGCTCGTGGCCGTGCGCGCGCAAATCCCGGGGCCGGTGGTGATCGCGAGCTGCGGCACCGCGCTTACGCTGGACGCGATCGATGGCGAAGGCGACCACCTCGGCGGACTGATCGCACCGGCGCCGGGGCTCATGCGCAGCGCATTGCTCGAGCGTACCGCGCGCCTCGGCGAACTCGGCGCCGCGAACATCGTCGACTTCGCCGACACGACCTCCGGCGCGGTGGAATCGGGCACCTGGCTCGCGGCGGTCGCACTCGTCGAACGCTTCTGCGCGCGGACCCAGGCGCGGCTCGGTGCCGAGCCGACGCTGGTCGTCTGCGGCGGCGGTGGCAAGCGTCTCGTGGCGCTGCTCGAAGTGCCGCATCGACTCGAGCAGGACCTCGTCCTGCGTGGCCTCGCGGCGTTCGCCGACAGCGCGCACGCATAGGGCCGACCGCGCGCCAGCTGCTAGAATTCCTCATCCACAAGCGCACGCTGCTCCCACCGGAAATCGCGCCGCAAGCATGTTCGTCCGAGTCCTCTTCCTGCTTCTGCTGGCGCTGAATATCGGTGCGGTCACCTGGTTGTATTCGACGCCACGCGACGTCGGCGCCGTGCTGCCCGCGGCCGACGCCGGCGTATCCAAGCTCGTCCTGCTGAGCGAGAACGAACACGACTCTGTCGCCGGCAGCGCCGAGATGGCGAGCCCCGCAGAGACCCGCGCCGATCTCGCGCACGATACCTGCGGCACGATCGGACCGTTCACGACGCAGTCCGACATGCGCTCCGCGGTCAACGCCTTGACGCCGCTCGTGGCGCGAATCCAGTTTCGCGAGACGCATGCGATCGCCGCGCGAGGCTACTGGGTCTATCTGCCGGCGCCCGCGAACCGCGAGCGCGCGCTCGCGATCGCGCGCGAACTGTCTAACAAGGGCCTGTCCGACTACTACATCGTCACCGCCGGCGAGCAGCCGAACACGATCTCGCTGGGGCTGTTCCGCGACCCCGCGAATGCGGAGCGGCGCAAGAACGAAATCGTCGCGCTCGGCTTCAAGCCCGAGGTGAACCAGCGCAGCGACGAGGTGCTCGTCTACTGGATCGACTACGCGCAGAACAACGCCGAGCCGCTCGACTGGCGCGCGCGCATCGCGAGCCACGCCGAACTGCAGCAACAGAAGATCGACTGTTTTTGAGCCCGCCGCCGTGCGAAAATGTGCCGCGCGCCGCTTTAGCTCAGTTGGTAGAGCAACTGATTTGTAATCAGTAGGTCATCCGTTCGAGTCGGATAAGCGGCATCAATGGAATCAATAAGTGAAGCTGCCGCTTCACTCTGCTAGTTGTATGTTCGGGACACTTTTGGGTTATTCCTTCCCAAGAATCCACAATGCATGGCAGGAAATGGCTACCATCGAAAGGTGCCCAAGGAAGGTGGGCGTAAACAGTACCGGGTCAAACGTCGATTACGCGGCCACCTTCCTACCTCGGCTACTTTCGAACGAGTTACGGATGCTAAGCGCTGGGCAGCAGAGACCGAGACAGCGTTCGGGCTGGGCGCTATTTTGTGCACGCAGAAGGCAAACGGCACACGCTAGCTGACCTGATCGACAGATACGTTTCCGAGACCTTGCCGGAAGGAAAGGTACGCGACAAGCGCGCGCGAGCGGGCACGCTGAGTCGCTGGCGCGAGCGGCTAGGTCACCCAACGCTGGCCGAACTTAGTGCTCCGGCAATTCACGAAGCGCGAAGCAGAATGCTCGACCGAGTCACGCGACTAGGCAACTTGCTCTCTCCGGCATCCGTAAATCGCGAGATGATGGCGCTGTCAGCATTGCTGACTACGGCTGTTAACGACTAGGCATGGGCGAAGTACCCTAGAGAGTGCATAGCCTTTGGCGTAAAGACTGCCTCCAACTTGGAGGCGTCACCAGCCACAATTTCGCCGATTGCGCGAATCGCGGGTTCCCCGCGCAAGGTAACGACATCAAAGGACATCGCCAAGGCTGATCAAGTATTTAGAATCAGCACCGCGAAAATTATGTTTCCCCATCGCTTCGTGCTTGCCTTCGAAAAGATCTTCATCCGGTTCTAATCGTCGTTGTCCTTGGAGCTCGCCGACGCTGCGCACATACTTTTCGCGCAAGGCGTCCGGCAGGCAGAACCCAGCCTCACTGTTGTCGGCGGGCATGCGCCCCCAGCGCGAGTACAAATCGTTGACGGCGATCTGCGCATCGCCGAGGACCAGCAGGCCTTCGGCGACTTCGGAACGGAGCTCATGTTGACGATACGCGGGGACCGCAATCGCAGCGAGAACGCTGATTATCGCCACGACTATCAGCATTCGAAGAACGTGAAATCGTCGCTGCTAGCGCGCCGCCCGTTGGCGAGCGGCCAGTATTTCACTGAGCGCGACATTCCATTCCCCTGTGAGTCACGACCGGCTGGCCGATTCGCCGCGAGAGCGAGCGGCAGCTCACGGCGCTTTGGACTACCCGGTCGCAGGCGCCCCTTGTCGGGTTATTCAATCATTGACCGACAGCACCATGATCGGGTCCGCGATCTTCTGCGGCGCGATTTCCTGGTCCAGCGGAAGCACGGCCGTGCCGATCGCGAAAAACTCGATCACATGCGATTGCCAGCCGTGGCTGCCCTCGCGGATGTCGACGCCGACGACGCCTTCGGCTTTCGCGGAACTCGCTTCCTGCTGCATGCGTTCGATCGCGATTTCGCGCGCCTCGTACATCGCAGATGTGAAATTCTCGAGCTCAACGTTCTGTCCGCTCTGACCCATCGCCGCGAACGCGCCGCGGTGGGCGACGTGGTAGACGCACGAACCCATGACCATTTCGACAGGGCGATAGCCCGCGTGCAGCAGCGACCAGAAGTCCTGCCCCGACAAATCGGAGGTGAACGGTCCGCCATCGTGCGCGCGAAAGCCGGTATGACCTTCGCCGTGCACGACGCCCGTACCTATCGCGATGAATTCGAGCAAGTTGGCGTCCCATTCGAGGCGCTTGATCGTGAGCTTCACGCCGACGATGCCATCGGCGCTCATGGCCGTGGCTTCGGCGCGCATCCTCGACATCGCCAGCTCGCGCGCGTGATACATCGCCTTCGAAAGCACCTGCAGCTCTTCGTTCTTCTTCCAGCTGCCGTACTGGATGCCAACGTGATAGACGCAGGTGCCGACGCACAGGCCGATAGGCTCGAACCCCGCTTTGCGCACGAGCAGGAATTCGTTGACGCTGAAATCCGAAGTGAAGACTCCGGAGTCATGGGCTGACGAGCGCAGACCTTTCAGGCGCTCCTGGGCATGGGTGGGTAGTTGGCTGGACATGGTTAGATCGCTCCGTCGTCGTCGTTATCATCGTCGTCGCCGGCAGCGACATCGATCTGTTGGGATTTGTAGGATTGATGATGCTGCGCGGTTCCGCTGAGCGGTGTCCTGCCCGCGTGCATGTCGACAACCATCTGGAAATTCAGCGGAACCGGACTGCCGCGATAGTGCATGAGCGTCGAGATGCGGCGTTTCTCCACCACGGACATCGCTTTCATGTCGATGTCGGGGCGTTCACGCTTCGCGGCGACGGTTGTCGCAACGATGATCTGGCGGGCCAGATATTCCTTGGTGTTGTTGCGCTCAACTTCGAATATCTGACTGAAGTTGACGTGGGCAAGCACGCCATTTCCGAGTACTCCGGCGTTCTGGTGCAGCATCGCTTGCGCACGTTGGCGTACGGTGTGCCAGAGGTTGGTCAACGGCTCGGATTCCACGTTGCCCATCCAGATCTGCGACGCTCGGTTTCGCCAGTCGACCAGCCATTCGAAGTGCGCGCCGACGGCGATGCCGGTCGGCACCACGTCGGCCTCGAGAAGTCTCACGAATTCCAGGGCAGGCACCGTCGCGACGATCGGCTCCGCACTCGGCGGCAGGCCGTCGACCTTGACCGCGGTGCCGATCAGCGAGAAGTCCATGGTGTTGGAGAGTTCGAGCGACACCGTGCGCATCTTGACGTCGACGACCGCGTTCGCGCCCGCTGCCTTGGCCTCCGCGCGCAGTCGATGCAGCGCGGACTTCCATCCCTGCGCATGGCCGTCGGTCCACGAGTAGCCGTACTGCATCCAGCAGGTTGCGGAGACCGACGCGATCGGTCGGATGCCGTGCGACTGGGTAATCAGCAGCTCGGCCGGACTCAGCGTCGCGATCCATGGCAGCGCGCCGCTGCGCGCGCCTTCGAGACGCGCCGCGACAGCCGCCGGTACGCTATCGGCGCGCAGCGCGAGCTGTATCTCGGCCTGACGTTTCGCCGAGGCTTCCTTCGCTGCCTGTACTTCCGGATCAGCGCTTTTCTTCAACCAGTCGAGAATGCCCATGGCTTGTCCTGAGGTATCGGTGCCTAACTCGCCATGAAGGCCGAAAGGGATTGCGCGAGGCGCATGGCGTGATCGGAAGCTTTCTTCGTCTCTTGCGACAGCTGGACGAACCACTCCGCCGGGTCGAGTTGTTTCGTGCTGATTGCGATGTCGCGCACGACCATCGCGATGCTCGCCTTGAGACGGCCGTTAGCGATCTCGAGGATGTAGTGATTCTGATCCATCGCGACCGTCACCCCGGTGGTCTTGGCCTGCCGCGCGAAGAAGCCCTTGCTTTCGTGCACGGCGACGCGTTCGGGCATCGCTTCGCGCAAGCGCAGCGCGAAGGCGTGCAGGTTGCTCTCGGCGTCCGATTGAAAACGACGCAACCACGCGGCTTGCGTGTCGAACGCGAGCACGTTCGCACTGTCGGTCGGATCGCCGTTCATCGCGGTGGGGACTGTTCGAGCGCACGCAGGCTCACGCCCTGCATGCCCTGGACGAGGCGGTCACGCACCTGGGCGAGCTGCGCCTCGCGCTCGCGGTCGCCGGCCGCGACTTCGCGCTCGATGTCGATGACCTCGTGCATCGTGCGGATCGTCTCCTCGGCGACCTGCGCCAGAACGTCGATATTGCGCTGGTCGCCGCCGAGGCTGCGCGCCGCAGTGGTGGCCGCCTCATGTGCGCCCTTGGACGCCAGCAGCGTGATCTGGCGACTGGCCTCATCGAGCTTCGCGCTTTCATCGGCCGCGTTGCGCAACTCCACCTGGACAACGGCCTGCGATGCGACCGCCATCAGACGCGGTATGACGACCAACATGCCGTTGGATATTTTCATCAGCCGCGTCTCGGCCGCCTTGCGGTTCTGGCCGATGATCGGGATCAGCATCGCCGAACCGACCAGGCTCTCGCGCATCTCGGCGACCTTGCCGCGGAAATTGGCGATCGCGCCGCGAAATTCGAGTACGTCGGCGGCATCCGCCGCGTCGCCGGTGTTGATCGCGCCAAGCCGCAGCGCCTCGAGTTCGTCCGCACCACGATCGAGCGCGAGCTGGCCCGCGGCGATTTCGATCTTTAGTTTGTACAGGCTCTGGCGGATCGCGACGGCCTGCTGGTCGAGCAATTCGATCGTGACGCCGAGGTCGCCCTTGGTCTTGCGCGCCTTAGCCTGTTCGGCATCCATCAGATCGAGAAATTGCTTGCGGTTTTCCTGGAATCCCTTGAACGCCGTGTGCGCGTCGCTGACCGCGCCGAGCAGCTTGCCGATGAGACTTGTGCGCGCCGCCGGTGCCTTCGCGTTTGACTCGGCCTGGAGGTCCTGAATGCGCAGGATCTTGACGCCGCCGATGACCGCGGCGGCGATGCGGCCTACTTCTCCGGCGTCGCCGAGGCGCACACCGGTCAGCAACTGGCGCGACGCCTGGCTGATCCCCGCGAGCACATCGTCACCGTGCGAGAGCAGAGAGTTCGTCTTGCGGAAATCGATTTTCGCGGCGGATTGTTGCGCTGCGGCAAGATCTTCCGCGCTCAGGTTCGCAACTTCGACCAGGCGCGCCTGCGGCGCCTCGGGTGCGAGGCGCGAATCGGTCGCGGTCGTGGTTAGCGCGTGATCGGCACCGACGGTGGGCAGTACATTCGCGGCAAGCGATGCGGGCGCAGGCGCAAGATCCCCGATGGACGCCAGATCGAGCGGGGCAGGTGATGGCGTGTCAGGCATGTCGAAAACCTCCCTATTTCTTACAAATTACACCCTAGTTTCCGCCCAAATCTAAAATCCGCTTTCATCGGGCCGGTTCGATATTGGTCGAATCCGGCCGCGCGATTTCTCCCGATACGAATGAAACGAACAGCCCAGCGCAGGGTGCGATTCGTGCCTGGCGCACAGGTCGTGGCGATTCGATACATCCGTCGTGCATCTATAGACGCAAATATCCGGAGAAACCGCTCATCGCTTGTTTGCGGGCGCAGCAGAAGGGAAGAACCGGGGTCGGAAGAACCGGGGTCAGAGATCACTTACGCATCCTCTTTTGCATTCCGTCCGCGGTTCAGCGTGAGGTCAAACCAAATGTCGATCCTCGGGTCATGGGATCGTCGTTCGGATGCGCCCGTGGAATTCGCTCGGCACGCTTGTCGTTTGCGCGGTCAAAGGCGACTACCGCCGCCGTCGCGACGTGACGACAGATCCGGCGATTTGCCTGAAACACACAGCGCCGGACCTCATGCCGCTGTGGACGATCCTCGATTCGACGCCCGAAGGTCGCGGCGGCAACGGGTATCCGAAGCTCGCATATCCGGCGTAACGATCAGCCGCGCGCGTCGGGACAACCCGCGCGTGCCACCTTCATGCGGCCTTTCTGGCCACCCTCTCCCGCGAGAGGGTGTAGGGAATATCGCGACTCACATCTCTGCCTGCGGTAGAAGTAGGCATGGGGACATCTCTCCAGCGAGCGGGAGAAGGGTGCATCACGACTCTCCTCTCTCGCGAGCGGGAGAGGTCGACGAGCGCAGCTAGGCGGGTGAGGGTGGTGCTCGAGTCACGAAGTTGCTGCGATATCTGAAACTTGTGCTTTGCAATCTGGGCAGGCGATAAGTGCCATCCATATCCCCTCTTCTTGGGACGCGCTGCGACCAAGTCATTGCAAGTATGCAACGTAAGTCACGTGAGGGACACTTTTGGGACAGTTCGCCCAAATCTAGCCAATCTTGCGCAACACGTGGCAGCACCAATCACCGGCAGATGCTGTTGTTCTGTGCTGGTGGAAGTTGCGCACAGTTGGCTTCTTGGGCTTTGTAATCAGTAGGTCATCCGTTCGAGTCGGATAAGCGGCACCACCAGAGCCTCTTAAAGTCCCAAGACGAATCAATGGGCAGCACAAACCCGCATAGGCGCGGGTTTTTTGTGTCTCGATGCTCCAGGCGATGTCATTGCATCCCGTGTCATCCGCGCGCACCGCTCCGGCAGGAGAAAGCCGCGTTCAGAGACTCGTGTTCTTGGTCTACCCGCCCCCCGCGTCAGAGCAGCGATGACCCCGCATACCAACGCTTGGATGCAACATCCTGGGCGGCATCGAGAACACTTCGTCACGCCCGCGGGCGCACTTGTCAGCCGCGACACTGAGTTGGCAATCAATCTGTCGACGGGCCATCGAAGATGCGGATGATCGGCGCGATTGATCCGAAGAAGGGTTAAAGCGCGCGTGCGCGACGATATTTGGTGCACCTGCGTCTTGAATCCCCAGAGGGTAGATCTGGGGATTGTCGTCGGTACGTCGCAGCCGACGTGCCTTGCTCTCAAGAGCACTTTGACATTTCTAAGCACAAGGCCAGGACGACTATGTTGAGCAACTTTATTTTGCTGGTAGCACTATTGGGCGCTTCAACCGACATCGCAGTAGCGCCCGTCAAGCAGGCGCCTGCGCCAGCCGCGGCCAGCCGGACTGCGGGCTGCACCGAACCGGAGCGCCATCAGCTCGACTTCTGGCTCGGAGACTGGGATACCTTCGAGCCCGAGGGCGCGCTCGGTGATTCGCAGGCGCGCGCCCATGTCGACTCCGTCCTTGCTGGCTGCGTCGTGCATGAGCTCTATGAGCAGGTCGACGGGCTCATCGGCGATAGCTTCCTCAGTTATGACTCGATCACCAAGCGTTGGCAGCAGACATGGCTTACCAACTTCGGCGCGTATATGTTCCTCACCGGCACCTTTAAAGACGGTGTGCTGACACTCGAGGGAACATCGCATACCAAGACCAAGGATCTTCCCCATCGGATCACGTGGAAGGCGGAAAAGGGCGGCGTCCGCGAAACGGGAGTGATGTCCACGGACGGCGGCAAGACCTGGGTGCCGGCGTTCGACGTGCTCTTTCTCAGGCACAAGTGAATATTGATGGTCGATCAGATGTTTTGCGTTCCAAGTTGAGCGTGTCGAATCGTGAGTCGCTCTTTTCGTCCCCGAGAGCGATTTGAGTGGCCAGAACTGTGGGCCACGTTGTTCGCTGCCGGCATAGGGGCGATCGCCGACCCGACGCGGCGTCGAACGTATTTGAACGCTCTCCAGGAACTCAAAAACATGGCCGAGATTTGCCCGTCGTCTACTCTTGAGCGTGGCTTTCAAGGCCTATCGTCGGTAGCGACGGCAAGCAGCGAATCGCCGAGGCGATCTGCGGTCATAGGCTATCGTTGGCGAAGTGCGCGTTCGACAAGGGGTTGCCTCGCGCCCACCGGCCAAACCTCGCCCGCGACTCGCCCGGCACGCAACGACCGGCGTTCGTGATCCGCGACGGCTCGGCACCGATCGCGCCGCGGACACAATGTCGCAGACGGATTTGCAGCACGCGTGCTTGCAGTATGCTTCCGTGTATAGCCCTTGAGGCTACGCTTTGCCTCACGCGTTCGCCACGGGGGTATGCATGCGTCGCGAATACATCTTCACCGCTGCACGCTGGCTTTTCGCGCTGCTCTACCTGAGCACCGGAGTGGCCATCGCGTTGATCACGCTGTTTGGTATCGGCGGGCCGCCTCCGCAACCGAACGCCGACGCGCAGGCGTTCACCGATGCGCTGACCCGCAGCCACTTCATCGATCCGCTGCTCGCGCTGTGTTATCTCGTCGGCGGTGGCGCGCTGCTGTTTCGTCTCACGGCCCCGTTCGGCCTCGTCGTGCTCGCGCCAGTCATCGTCGTCATATTCTTTTTCCACGTCGTGCTGTCGGGCCAGTGGCCGTGGGGCAGTCTCAATCTCGCCTGGCTGCTGTTTCTGGCCTGGCATTTCCGTGCCGCATTCCAAACGATCTGGTCGCATGACACGCCAGCGGGGCGCGTCTTGCCCGCGGCATGACGGCCGCTCACGACACCGTCGTAGCGGTATCGTTGCCGACAGCGTCCAGCATCTCGGCGATCTACGCGACGGTCGATCTCGCCGACGCCTATGCGATCGCACTCCCTGAAGACGCATCGGCCGATCCCGAGCAGCTTGCGAGGTTCATCTTCGCGCAGCAATCATTCTGGGCGAGAGGTTTGATGGGGTTGCGCGACTGGCTGGTCGCGGGTTTCGGTCTCAAGACGGCTCGCCACCTCGCGGCACTCGACGCGCAGCACCGGGCACGCCGCGTCGGTATCTTCAAGATCTACGCGGCGGGCGAGACCGAGATCGTTCTCGGCGAGGACGACAAGCACCTCGACTTCCGGCTCTCGGTAATGTGCACCGGGCCCGCGTCGCAAGGCGATCGTCGCCTCGTCCTGTCGACCGTGGTGCACTGTCACAATCGCCTTGGGAGGCTCTACATTTTCCTGATCGCGCCCTTCCATCGCGCAATCGTCCAGGCTTCGTTGCGGCGCGCGGCGCGCATTGGCTGGCCCGCGGCTACCGCGGCGTAGCGAGCCGAGATCGTCGCGAACGCGCGCGTCCGCTGCGCTGACTCACGCGAGCGTTTGTTACATTCGCGAAGAAGTCGTGTGGGCCGGGAGTGTTACTTGCGCCGCACGCGCGAGGATCAACGCACCCTCGAGGCCCGCGTCGGCGAGTTGCGCCGCGGCGATGAAGCCCGGTTCCATGGAGACGCACGCGCCGTAGTTGCCGAGCGCCGAGCGCATGGCCGCCGCGGTCTGTTCGAGCAGTCCCGGCGCCGCCATGACCCCGCCGCCCATCACGATGCGCTGCGGCGACCAGGCCATCACGAGCCCGCTCGCTAGAACGCCGAGGTAGTGTGCGACGAGCGCCTGGACCTCGGGCGCATCCGCGAGCGCGCGCGTCGGACCGAGGCGACGGCCAAGCGCGGGCCCCGCGGCGAGGCCCTCGGCGCAGTCGGCATGGAAAGGGCAGGTGCTCTCGTGCTCGTCGCCCATGTACCGGCGCAGCAGCAGGTGACCGATTTCAGGATGCAGCGCGCCATGCAGCGGGCCGTGGCGTGTGACGAGTCCGCCGCCGATACCGGTGCCGACCGTCACATAGGCCACGCAATCGAGTCCGCGACCCGCGCCGAGCGCGTGTTCGGCGATCGCAGCGGCGTTGACGTCGGTATCGACAGCGATCGGCACGCCGAAGCGATCGGCCAGCGCTGCACGCAGGTTGAAGTTCGACCAGCCGGGCTTCGGTGTCGCGAGGATGCAGCCGAAGTCCGCAGACGCCGCATCGACAACGACGGGACCGAAGCTCGCGATGCCGATCGCCGCGACGCGCGTGCGTGGGTCACCGATCGATGCGAAGCACGTGGCGAGATCATCCACCGCGGCGGCGGGCGTTGAGGTGGCAAAACGACGATCGAGGAGCAGCGTGCCGGACCCGTCGATCGCGCGACACAGGATCTTCGTGCCACCCAGTTCGATACCCACGAACACATTGCGCTGCATCAAGCGTTCACCTCAGTCGCGCGGCTGCGCTGGCGGCGCAGGATAACAAGTCTAGGCAGCTTCGCTCTCGCCACGAAGGATCAACGGCAGCGCGGGGCGCAGATCACAGTGCAGGTCTGCGTGCGCGCCGAAGCGGATCACGAGTTCGTACGCGGCACTTTGGTGAAACGAGACGAGCGCGGCGGTCTTCGCCGCGCTCGCATTCGGCGAAAGACCGCCGCGTTGCGGCAGGCCCACCGATACCGAGCGCATCTCGCGTAACGGCAGCGCGTGCGCGCGCGGCTGCGCGGGCATGTCGGCCGCCGGGTTGTGCCACGCGAGGCAGAATAACTCGGGTTCGTCGAGCGGCGTGTCGCGCGCGAACAGGATGCGTCGTTCCCCGCTGAGATACTGCGGGCGATACGGCCAGGTCTGGAACGGCGGCACAGCGTCGTCGTCGCCGTCGAGGCGATATGCGAGTCCGAACGGGCAGGCACCGGCATGGCGCGCGGACCAACGTTCCCACAGGCGCGTCGGCGCGGTCAGCGCGCTCGTCGCCTGAGGCGCGTCGAAGATCCAGATCAGCTCGATGTATCCGTCGGCGAAAAAAAAGCGCCGGTTAGCCGTGCCCTGGCCCGTATGCGTATTGCGGCTGCCCTCGGTCAAGCCCGCGTCGAGCAGTGCCTGTGCCTCGGGGCCGCCTTCGTCGCAGCAGATGAACACGTGATCGAGCTTGAATGGCATGCCACGCGTAGTCTCTCTGACGTCAGCGACCGCCGCGGCCGCGCGGCGAGCGATCGGCGTGCCCGCGTTCGCGCGCGCGCGCCGGGCCGCGGCCGACCGGCGCGTGGTGGTCGTCGCGACTCAACGTCGGCCGAGCGTATTGAGCAGGTTGCCCGCACCCGCCAGCACGCTCGACAAGTCGAAATTACCGCCGCCGGTATGGCCGAGCACCGCGTTGAGCAGTCCGCCCGCGAGGCCGCCCTGCTGCTGGATCTGCTGACCCTGCTGCCCGAGCACGCTGCCGAGGCCGCCCGGAGACAGGCCCTGCTGCTGGCTGTGATTGGCGAGTACGGCCATCACGATCGGCGCGAGGATCGCGAGCAACTGCCCCGCATTCTGCGTGCCGAGGCCCGTGGCCTGGCCGAGGCCCTGATTGGCCGCGTTCGCGTTGTTGCCGAAGATGTGGCCGAGGATCGCGCGGCCGATGCCGGACGCGAACCCGCCGCCCATGCCACCCGATGTCGCGCCGCCGCCGCCGAGGACGCTGCCGAGCATACCGCCGAGGCCGCCGCCGCCCGCGCCACCGCCGAGCAGGCCGCCGAGCACATCCGACACACTGCTGCCCGCGTGGTCGCCGAGCGCGTTGTGCAGGGAATTGGCACCGTCCGGTGTGCTCGCCTGATTGGCCATGCCGCCGACGATCAATGGCAGCGCGTGCTCGATCGCATTGCGTGCGGAATCCGGGTCGGTACCGATCTGATTGGCGATCTGCGCGATCTGCGCGTCGTCGAGATGATTCATCACGCTGTCGACCAAGCTATTCATGCGCTGTCTCCGATCAAGGTAGCGAAATCGCCGGCGCGCGGAACGTCGACGCGGCGGAGCAATCGAGCATAGCACGCACAAAACTTGCACAACTGAGGCCGACCGCAACGGCGTAGAATCGGCATCCCAGCTGCAGCTGCAGCGCACAGCGTGATGCGCACACGCGCCTGGTTGCGTCCGCTGCGTCCACGGAATTGGAATCGAGACCATGTCGTCGAATCGCCCGTTGTCATCCTCCGGAATTTCGCTGATCGGCGCGCCGACCGACATCGGCGCAGGTCATCGCGGCGCGGCGATGGGACCCGAGGCGCTGCGCGTCGCCGGCATCGGCGAGGCGCTGCGCGAGCGTGGTCTCGACGTGGTCGATCGCGGCAATCTCGCGGGTCCGTTCAACCCCTGGCTCGCACCGGACGACGGCTATCGTCATCTCGCGCAGGTCGTCGCCTGGAATCGCGCGGTGATGGAAGCGGTCGCGGCCGAACTCGCGGCGCGGCGGCTGCCGATTCTGCTCGGTGGCGACCACTGCCTCGCGATCGGATCGATCGGCGCGGTCGCGCGACATTGTCGCGAGACCGGCAAGCTGTTGCGCGTTCTGTGGCTCGACGCGCATGCCGACTTCAACACCTCCACGATCACGCCTTCGGGAAACGTGCACGGCATGCCGGTGGCCTGCTTGTGCGGCTATGGCCCGCGCGAGCTGACCGAACTCGGTGGCGCCCAGCCTATGCTCGACAAGACCGCGATCCGCCAGATCGGCATCCGCTCGGTGGATGCCGGCGAGAAGCGTCTCGTTCACGACGTCGGCCTCGACATCTACGACATGCGTTACATCGACGAGATCGGCATGAAGCGCGTGATGGAAGAGGCGCTCGAAGGCGTCGATGCGAACACGCATTTGCACGTGAGTTTCGACGTCGATTTTCTCGACCCGAGCATCGCGCCCGGCGTCGGCACGACGATTCCGGGCGGACCCAACTACCGCGAGGCGCAACTCGTCATGGAGATGATCGCGGACACCGGCCAGCTGGGCTCGCTCGACATCGTCGAGCTCAATCCCGCGTTCGACACGCGCAACGAGACCGGCAAACTCGCGGTCGATCTCGTCGAGAGCCTGTTCGGCAAGTCGACGCTGATGCGCGAGTAGCGTTTGCGTTGCGCGAGCGAAGCGGCTGCACGCTCACCCGCCGAGCTGCGCTCGTCGACCTCTCCCGCCGCGCGGGAGAGGTGCGAAGCTGCGTCAATTGCGTACGGCCGGCGTCCGCCACGCGCCAACGAAAAATCGATGCCTACGCAGGCGGAATAAGCTAGCCCGCCAGAGCCGGACCGGCGTGGGACCCCAAGCGGCTCGTTCCTTCTGCCGCGGACGGGAGAAGGTGGCCCGTCAGGGCCGGACGAGGTGGATCCTCAAGTGCCGCTCGACCCTTCTGCCGCTGGCGCGACAAGGTGGCCCGTCAGGGCCGGATGAGGGTGGAGCCCGCTGCCGGGAAAACGCGCCTCGTCAGGTCGCGTAGGCAGGGCGATCCGGAAGGGCGGCGGCGCCGCAGACCGTCGTGGAGTCGGATCCCGCGGCGCTCAGAATTTCTTCTGCGGTTTCTTCGCGTGTGCGGGTTTCGCATGCCCGCCAGCACCCTCGTGGCGCTGGATGCGCAGCCGCTGGCCCGCGACCCAGACCTTCTTCAGGTGACCGAGTAGCTCGGATGGCATCCCCTCGGGCAGGTCGATGAAGCTGTGGTCTTCGCCGATCTCGATGCGGCCGATGTGCTTGCTGTCGAGACCCGCCTCGTTCGCGATCGCACCGACGATGTTGCCCGGCTTGACGCCATGCACATGACCGACCTCGACGCGATAGGTCTCCATGCCATGTTCGGGGGCGCGCTCGCGCAATGGGGAGCGCCCACGTGCTGCGTCGCTGCGTGCCCCGTCGCGCGGCGGCGCCGCATCCGCATGCTCGCGCGGCGACGCCTCGTGGCCCTCGGCGAACGCGGGCTTGGCCGGCGCACGTTCGGCGGCAGGGCGCTCGGCGTTGAACGGCGCGGGCGAGCCGGCCTCGAGAGAGTTTCGCTCGTCGGCATCGAATGGCTTGCGCTTGTCGTCGACGGGCTTGCGTTTCTCGGCATCGAGCGGCTTGCGCTTGCCGTCGAACGGCTTGTTTTTCTCGGCATCGAATGGCTTGTGCTTGTCCGCGAATGGCTTGCGATCGTCGCCACCGTACGCGGGACGATCGCCCGTCGATGGCTTGTACTTGTCGGCGCGCGGCCCCTTCGCAGCAAACGGGGAATCGGACTCGCGCCGCGGTCGCGCGCCGCGGTCGCGCGATTCCGCATACGCCTCGGGCCGCTCCTGGCGCTGCGCGGGCGGCAGCAGCAGTGGCTTGTCGCCCTGAGCGATGCGCGCGAGCGCCGCCGCAATCTCGATCGCCGGCACGTTGTGCTCACGTTCGTACTGCTCGATCGCCTCGCGATAGACGTTGAGACCCTCGGCGCCGAGCGACGTGCCGATGCGCTCCTTGAAACGCGCGATGCGCCGGTCGTTGACGTCGGCGACGCTCGGCAGGTTCATCGCCTCGAGCGGTTGGCGCGTCGCGCGCTCGATCGCGCGCAGCATGCCGCGTTCGCGCGGCGTCACGAACAGGATCGCTTCGCCCGAACGCCCCGCGCGGCCGGTGCGGCCGATGCGATGGACGTAAGGCTCGGTGTCGGTCGGGATATCGTAGTTGAGCACATGACTGATGCGCTCGACATCGAGCCCGCGCGCCGCGACGTCGGTCGCCACGAGGATGTCGAACTTGCCGTCCTTGAGCTGCTGGATCGTGCGCTCGCGCTGCGCCTGGATGATGTCGCCGTTGATCGCCGCAGCGGAAAATCCGCGCGCCTGCAGCTTCTCGGCGAGTTCCTCGGTGCTCTGCTTGGTGCGTGCGAACACGATCATCGCATCGAACGGCTCGGCCTCGAGGATGCGCGTCAGCGCGTCGAGTTTCTGCATGCCGCTGACGAGCCAGTAGCGCTGGCGGATGTTCGCGGCGGTCGTCGTCTTCGCCTTGATCTGGATCTCGACCGGATCGCGCAGGTAGGTCTGCGCGATGCGCCTGATCTGCGCGGGCATCGTCGCCGAGAACAGCGCGACCTGGCGCTTGGGCGGAGTCTTCTTGAGCACGGCCTCGACGTCGTCGATGAAGCCCATGCGCAGCATCTCGTCGGCCTCGTCGAGCACGAGGCAGTCGAGCTCCGACAGGTCGAGCGATCCGCGTTCGAGATGATCGATGATGCGGCCCGGCGTGCCGACGACGACGTGCACGCCGCGGCGCAGGCCGCCGAGCTGCGGGCCGTAGCTCTGACCGCCGTAGATCGGCAGCACGTGGAAGCCCGGGATGTGCTGCGCGTAACGCTGGAACGCCTCGGCGACCTGGATCGCGAGTTCGCGCGTCGGCGCGAGCACGAGCGCCTGCGGCTTGACCTTGCTCGTGTCGATGCGCTGCAGGATCGGCAGTGCGAACGCGGCGGTCTTGCCGGTGCCGGTCTGCGCCTGGCCGATCAAGTCACGACGCGCCAGCAGATGCGGGATCGTCGCCGCCTGGATCGGCGAGGGCGATTCGTAGCCGACTTCGGCGAGCACCTTGACGAGCTCCGGACGCAGGTCGAGCGCCGCGAACGTGAGCGGGGAGGCGGAATCGGGCGTCGCTTCGGACATGGTGGCCTTGTCGGTGACTCGACCGCCGGGCCGGGATGGCGCGCGACGATCGCGGGGGCGCGTGCGCCGGTCGTTCCCTCGCCACCAAAGATCAGGGCGGGAAGCAGGCGACGTCACGATGCGGGAGAGCGTTCATTATCCTCCCCCCGCATACCGCGCTGCAAAGCTTTTCAGTCGGGTGCAGACCGCATCGCCGGCCACGAGGGACCGGCGGTGCGGCGTTCCGTCACGTACCTCAGCGCGACGGATCGGGCACGAACGCGTTCGGGAACGGCTGCGGATCGCGGTAGACTGGCGGTGGCGACGGGATCACGCCCACAGCGACAAGGTTGCGGTAGCTGTCGTACCAGACCGAGACGATCTCGTCGGGCCGCGAACTGTTGCGTTCGAAATGGGTGTAGCTGACGTTCGACGATTCGCGCTCGCCGAAACCGGTGCCGATCGAATCCTCGGGCTTGTCCGAAGCGCGCCGCTTTGCGACTGCGTCGCTGCTCGCGAGACTGCCTGCGCTCTCAGACTTTTCGCGCAGCGCAGGTGACGCCGGAGCCTGTCGCCGCGCGTCGGCTTCCGCCGGCGGCGAGGAGGCGGGTGCCGCGCGGCCGGCGAGCGTGGACTGCTTGTCGCTGCGCGCTGCATCAGCGATCGGTGGCTGGGCCACGCCGTTCTCGCGCCAGACCCGCGGCTTCTCGCGGAATACCGCGACACCGATCACGCCGAGGTTGCCTGGCCTGCCGGTGCGCGTGGCGTAACTATTCGCGAGTGTGGTGAAGTTGAACTGGGCGACTTCGTTCATGCTCTTGCGCCAGCCCTCGATCTGCGTCGACTGCCAGGCATCGAGAACGTATCCGGTCTGGTCGGGGCTCGCGGTCTCGCCCGAGACGGCATTGACCCCGTCGACCGAAAGCACCGCGAGCACGCGTCCGCCGCTGCGATTGGTCAGGCGCACGCCATAGCGGTGACCGGGGACCCCGACGACGTAGTACTTGCCGTCGCGCGGATACGTGGGCAGCGTCGCGCCCGTGTCGCGATCGACGACGCCGACATCGATGAGGTTGCCGGCCTGGACGGCCGGGGCGCAGGACAGCGCGGCGAGGGTGAACAGGGACAGCAGGGCTTTCATGGACCGGACTCCGTTGGCTAAGATGTTCGATCCAACGGGGCGGCGCGCGAAGCGGGGTTAAACCCTGCGCATTCGGCGCAGGAACTGGGGCAATCGCTTACACTGCGGCATCAGCCGTCGCAACGATCCACGCATGAAATCCCCGACCCGCATCCTCACCGGCATCACGACCTCCGGCACGCCGCATCTGGGCAACTACGCCGGCGCGATCCGCCCGGCGATCGCGGCGAGCCGCAACCCGGCCGCCGAATCGTTCTACTTCCTCGCCGACTATCACGCGCTCGTGAAGACCGGCGACGCCGCGCGTGTGCAGCGTTCGACGCTCGAGATCGCCGCGAGCTGGCTCGCCTGCGGGCTCGACCCGAACAAGGTGTATTTCTATCGGCAGTCGGACATCCCCGAGATCCCCGAGCTGACCTGGATGCTGACTTGCGTCACCGCGAAAGGCCTGCTCAACCGCGCTCACGCCTACAAGGCGGCGACCGACGCGAATCGCGCGGCGGACGCGGACCCCGACGCGGGCATCAGCGCCGGCCTGTACATGTATCCGGTGCTGATGGCCGCGGACATCCTGATCTTCAACGCGAACAAGGTGCCGGTCGGGCGCGACCAGATCCAGCACATCGAGATGGCACGCGACATCGGCCAGCGATTCAACCATGTCTACGGCGAAGAGTACTTCACGCTGCCCGAGGCCGCGATCGAGAACAACGTCGCGACGCTGCCCGGACTCGACGGACGCAAGATGTCGAAGAGCTACGACAACACGATTCCACTCTGGCTCGGCGCGCAGGAGTTGCGCAGGGCGATCTTGAGCATCGTCACGAACTCGCTCGCGCCGGGCGAGGCGAAGGATCCCGACGATTCCAACATCTTCAGCATCTACCAGGCGTTCGCGAACGCCGATGATACGGCCGCGATGCGCCAGGCCTACGCCGACGGCATCGGCTGGGGCGACGCGAAGCAGAAGTTGTTCGAGCGGCTCGACGCCGAGCTCGCGCCGATGCGCGAGAAGTACGAGACGCTGATCGCGCAACCCGCGCTGATCGAGGAGGCACTGCGCGCGGGCGCGCTGCGCGCTCGCTCGCTCGCAACACCGTTTCTCGGCCGGCTGCGCCGCGCCGCGGGGCTGCGCGACTTGCGCGACGTGACGCAAGCCCCCGCGGCGACCGCAGCGGCGAAGACGGAGAAGCCCGCGCTGCAGCCGCTCGTCTATCGCGACGCCGCCGCATTCGCATTCAAGGTGCTCGACGGCAAGCGCGAAGTCCTTGCGACTCAAGGCGGCTTCGCTGATCCCAAATCGGCAATGGCCGCCGCGCGCGCCGCGATGGATGCATTGCCGGACGCATAACCACGCGGCGCGTATGGCGCCGAGTTTGGCGCTGCATCATTTCGGCAGGTAGGCGTTGGCCTCGACGAGCTTGAATCCGGGCATGTCCTGCACGCATCGACGCAGTAGGAACGCATGGCCGCTGCCGTATACGACGACGATGCGGTCATCGGGCAAGGCGAGTTGCATCAGTCGCGCGCAGATCGCATTGTTGCGCGCCTGCCAGGCGCTCAGCAGCGCTGAGCCGGGCTGCTCGTCGCCGTCGCCGAATTCGAGCAGCCCCGCATAGAATCCATTGTCGGCGACGATCTGCCGCGGCTCGTTGAGGAAGCGCAGCCCCTGCGCGATCGTGCCCGCCTTCAATAGCCCGTCGAGTTGCTTCAGCATGCGGTCGACCGTGACGCCGAGGTCGTCCAGCCGTTTCGCCAGGCGCGGATGACCGTCGTCCGCGAACTTCTTCACGGCCTCGTACGGAAATCGCCGTCGCTGTCGATGCCGTATACGTCCGCGAGACGCATCGTGCGCGCCAGGCGAAAGCCGATCTGTACGACTTCGTTGCGCGATGGATCGAGTTTGCCGTCGAGGTATTCGTGGTACTTCGACAGACGAGCTGGAGCGCCGTGATCGGTCGGCTGTTCGACCGCGATCTTCGTCGGCCTGAATCGCGCGAGTGCGCCGGTGAGGTCGGACAGTTCATGCTGGCGCTTGTCGGCCAGCACGTCGTCCGCGTTGAGGTTATGAATGTCGTGGCCCGGATTGCCCATGTGATAGGTGCCGAGAATCATGACCTCGGTCGCCTGCGCGTCCGCGCCGCAGAGACACGCGATGTCCGCCATGAGGGCGGGGAAGGGGCTTCGCATGAAAGTCGTCTCCGCGGAATCGTCGTCGATTGGATGCGACGGGAACGCGCAGGGTTTAGTTCTCTCGAAGGCCGCGAGCACATCGCTCTCTTGCCTGCCTGCCTGCATCGGCGAGCGGGCGCATCGATATTGCGCGCAGCGCCTCAGTCCCAGCGGTTGAGGTGCGGGCCGAATGCCGGGCGTTGTTTGCGCACGACGCAGAAGCGCTGGCCGGTCGGCGCCTCCATCACCCACCAGCGCTCGCGCACGAACGCGATGCGCTTCGCGCCGAGTGCCTCGAGTCGTGCGGCCTCGGCCGCGAGATCGTCGGTTTCGATGTCGAGATGCACGCGTGCTTCGTGCTCGACCTTCTGCAGCAGGATGATCGGTTCGTCATGTGCGGTTTCGAGTTCGGCGTACTTGCCGTCGCCGTCCTGATCGATGTTCGCGACCGGCTTGCCGAGCGCTCCGCTCCAGAAACGGGTTGCGTCGGCGAGGTCGTCGACGCGGCAGTCGATCACGAGCGCGCAGAGTCTGCTGTGATGCATGAGTTTTCCTCCCTCGATTCGTCGCCGGCCTTCGTCATCGCAAAGCATGCAGCGCCGGGTAAATCGCTTCGCCTCGCGTCAGCCGCGTCGACCCGCGCCGCGCGGCTTCGCGCCCGCCGCCGCGCGGCGCGCGGGTGCGGGCTCGAGCCGGAACCAGCCGGGCAGCAGCTCGGCGATCGTCGCGATGTTCACGTCGCCTCGCGTGGTGGCCATGATGACGCGCAGGCCGGGGCCGCCCTGCTCGATCATCACCTGTCGGCATGCACCGCAGGGAGCCACCGGCGCGGGCGTGTCGGCGATCACCGCGATCGCCGTGAGCGGCGCGACAGCGGCGCCATTGGCGTGCGCAGCGAACAGCGCGGTGCGCTCGGCGCAGCTCGTGAGGCCGTAGACGTCGGACTCCACGTTGCAGCCCGGCACGATCCGGCGACCGTAGCGTGCGGCCGCGCCGACCTGGAATCGCGACTGCTGCGCATGCGCGCGGCTGCGTGCTTGGCGCGCCGCATCGATGAGACGCCTGTCGGCGGGGGAAAGACTCGCGTAGTCGCTCGTCTGCATCGAAAGGTCTTCAGCCCGCGAGCGCGAGGTCTGCCAGCATCGCCTTCAGGAATCGCGCGGCCTCGCCGCCGGTCGCCGCGCGGTGGTCGAACGTCAGCGACAGCGGCAACATGCGATGCGTCTCGATGCCGCCGAGCACCGGCACGACCTCGTGGCGCAGCTTGCCCGCGGCGACGATTGCGACGCAGGGCGGCACGACTATCGGCGTCGCATAGCGCCCCGCGAACACGCCGAAGTTCGACAGCGAGATTGTGTAGCCCGCGAGTTCCGACGGCGCGATGCTGCGGTCGCGCACCTGGCGCAACAGGTCGTCGAGCGCGGCGCGGATGCCCCGTGCGTCGAGCACGTCCGCGTTGCGCAGCGCCGGAACGAACAGGCCGTCCGACGTATCGACCGCGATGCCGACGTCCACGTGCGCGTGCAGCGTGCGCGTGAGCGCGTCGCCGTCGAACCACGCATTGAGCGCGGGCACGGCCTTGCACGCGGTCGTGATCGCGCGCAGCAGGCGGACGCTGACGTCCTCGCCCACAGGCCACGCGTCGATGTCGGCGTCGTCGCAGATCGTGGTCGGCACTACCTTCGCGAGCGCGTCGGCCATCACGCGCGCCATGTTGCGGCGCACGCCCTTGAGTTGGATCGCTTCGCCGTAGGCCTGCGGCGCGGTACTCGCCGCGGCCGGCGCGGCGTCGGGTCGCGTGCGCACGTTCGGCCGTTGAGGCGCGGCGGGCATGGCCGCGGACGCG
>JBDTYX010000331.1:0-2999 GCA_040005435.1 Rudaea sp.
TCGGCGCGTTGGGTACGATCACACGGCAACGCGGGCTCGGGGAACATCCACGCCTGTGCGACGTCGTGGCGTTCTCCGGCGTCCCCACGACCACGCTCGTTGCAGCGGGCGGCGCGGGATCTGCTGGTGCCAGCAAGTATCTCGCGAAGGCCTCGGGGGCTGCCCGCAATCACGCGCGTAGGGCGTGTGGCGAAGGCGTCGGTTAGAATCGCTCTTTCGCATATCGTCCGGAGGCACCATGGGATTTCTGCAGGGCAAACGCGCGCTGATCACCGGCATCATCAGCCAGCGTTCGATCGCGTGGGGTATCGCGAACGCGATGCATCGCGAAGGCGCGGAGCTCGCGTTCACTTACGTCAACGACAAGCTGAAGCCGCGCGTCGACCAGGCCGCCGAAGCATTCGGATCGAAGATCGTATTGCCGTGCGACGTGTCGAGCGACGCGCAGATCGAGGCTCTGTTCGCGGACCTCGGCAAGCACTGGGATGGCCTTGATATCCTGATCCATGCGATCGGCTTCGCGCCGGGCGACGCGCTCGCCGGCGAGTTTCTCGACGGACTGACACGCGAGAGCTTCGCGATCGCCCACGACATATCGGCCTACAGCCTGCCCGCGCTCACGAAGGCGGCTCGTCCGCTCATGAAGGGTCGCAACGGCGCGGTGCTCACGCTGACTTACCTCGGCGCCGATCGCGCGCTTGCCAACTACAACGTCATGGGCCTTGCGAAAGCGAGTCTCGAATCTGCCGTGCGCTATCTCGCGTACAACCTCGGCCCGGAAGGCACGCGCGTCAATGCGATCTCGGCGGGCCCGATCAAGACGCTCGCGGCCGCCGGCATCGCGAACTTCCGCAAGATGCTCGATCACGTCGAACAGAACGCGCCGCTGCGGCGCAGCGTCAGCATCGACGAAGTCGGCAACGCCGCGGCATTCCTGTGTTCGGACCTCGCGTCGGGCATCACGGGCGAGGTGACTTACGTCGACGCCGGCTACAACACGCTCGGCATGACCGGTATCTGATTGGCCTGCACGTCCACGAAAAAGGCGCCTCGCGGCGCCTTTTTTTTCGATGAAGCGTACCGCTATTGCAGCCGATCCTCGGCGATCTTGATCTCCGACGACTTGCGCAACGCGGCCACGAAGCCTTTCACGACCTCGTTCATCGAGCCTTGCGCGAGCTGGCTGCGCGCCGCCTCGCGCGACTTCGCATCGAGCTTGCTGATGTCAGGATCCTTGACCGCGCTCAACGCGACGAGCGCATACGCATCATCGACCAGCGCGACCTGCGCATTCACGGGCTTGTCTGCCGCCGGACGCTGCAGACGGAACACTTCGCCGACGAGCTTGCCGTCGACATTCGTCGCGTTGCGCCCGATGTCCTTCTGCGTGTCGACCTTCGCCTTGACGACCGCAGCCACCTGCTCGAGCGATTCGCCTTTCTGCAGGCGAGCGAACAACGTATCCGCCTGTCCCTTCGCGCGCTTGGCGATCTCGGCGTCGACGAGATACTTGCGGATTTCCTCGCGCACCGCGTCGAGCGGCTTCGGCACCGCCTTCTCATGCTGGTCGAGGTGGATCAGAACGATGTGGTTCGGACCGACATCGATTGGATCGGAGGTGCCACCTTCGCTCAGCACCGTATTCGAGAACGCGGCCTTGACGACTTTAGGATTCGCGGCGATGCCCTCGCCTCCGCTGCGCGGGAACAGATTCGTCTTCTGCAGCGGCAGCGCGAGCGCCTTCGCGGCGACCTCGAGCGACGGGTCCTTGTAGATCGCGTCGGTCAGCTTGCCGGACACGTCGCTGTAACGATGCTCGCGCTCGCTTTCGAGATATTGCTTGGTGAGGTCTGCCTTCACTTCGTCGAACGGCTTGACCTTGCCTTCGCGCACGTCGCGCAGGTCGATGACGTGGTAACCCTCGGCCGACAGCACGGGATCGGAGATCTCGCCTTTCTTCATCGCAAACAATGCGGATTCGAAGGCCGGGTCGGTAACGCCCTTCTCGAGCCACCCGAGATCGCCGCCCTGCGACTTCGAGCCGAGGTCCTCGGATTTCTCCTTCGCGAGCGCCGCGAAGTCCTTGCCACCCTTGGCCTCGGTCGCTATGGCCTTGGCCTTGTCGAGCGCGGCTTTCTGGACGTCCGGGCCGGCGTTCTTGTCGACCTTTACGAGGATGTGCGACGCGAGCCGTTGCTCGGATTCGGTGAAGCGCGCCTTCTGGTCCTCGTAGCGCTTCTTGAGCTCACCCTCGTCCGGCGTCGCATCGACCTTGACCTGGCTCGCATCGAGCTCGACGTACTGCAGCGACACGCGCTCGGGCGTCATGAACTCGCTCGAATGCGCCTTGAAATAGGCCTCGATCTCGGCGTCGGCGATCTTGATGCCGTCGCTCGCCGGCTTGTCGAGCTTGATGAAGCTGAAGTCGCGGGTCTGGTCGCGCAGGCGCAGATAAGCATCGACTTCCGCGTTCGTGATCACACTGCCCTGCGCGAGTTGCGACGGCAACAGGCGCGCGGCCAGATCTTTGCGCACGTTATCTTCGAACCCGGCCGGAGTAAGACCCGACGCCTGCAAAAGCATCTTGTAACGGTCCTTGTCGAACTTGCCATCCTGCTGGAATGCGGGGTACGCCAGGATCACGTCGCGGATCTGCGAAGGCGGCACGATCACGCCAAGTTCTTCGTTCGCGTTGGCGACGAGTTGCTCATCGACCAGCTGGTCCAGCACCTGGCGCTTGCGCTGCGGCGTGTCGAAGGTCGCCGCATCGAACTGCGCGCCGAACGTCTGCTGCATCTGCGAGCGATAGCGGTTATAGGCGTCGCGGAATTGTTCCTGCGTGACTTCCTTGCGCCCGACCTTCGCAACATAGGTCTCGCTCTGCGGATTCATGTACGACTGGATGCCGAAGAACCCGCCGAATACGACCGTGATCAGACCCAGAATGATCTTCGCGATCGTGCCGGAAAACTTGTCGTGCATTGACTGCAACATGGAAC
>JBDTYX010000332.1:0-2994 GCA_040005435.1 Rudaea sp.
CGACGATCGCGAGCTCGACGAAGTTCGGCGGCGAGACGGTCAGCGGCGCGCCGTTCCAAAGCGTCACCATGCACATCTCGTTGCCCTTGAGCCATTTCGCGGCGTCGGCCATCGCGGCCTTGTCGGCGCCGATCTGCTCGTGCGTCTCGGGGTGCATGAAATGCCAGAACTCGCCGTCGCTGTAGAGGTATTCCATATCGGTATCGACGACGTCGGCGGCCTCGACGGAATCGGTGGACTTCATCGTCAGCTCGACCACGCGTCCGGTCTTGATGTTGCGGTATTTGACGCGCGTGAACGCCTGGCCCTTGCCCGGCTTTACGTATTCGGTGTCGATGATCGAGCACGGATAACCGTCCACGATGATCTTCATGCCGTTCTTGACGTCGTTCATGCCATAGCTGGCCATCTTCTTTGCTCCGTTGTGCAACAAGCCGCGCTCGATTGCGGCTAAAATAGAAATCGCAGGAAAAGCCGGGCGCGCCGGCATTGTAGAGTGCCAATGATAACCGCAAGCCTCGCCGCCGCGCAGTATGCCGCGGCAGAAGACCCGTCAGCTGCGCGCCGCCCGGCAGCGCGACGCTGGCAGCTGTCGTTGCGCGAAGCCGTCACCGATCCGCTCGAACTGTTGCGCCTGCTCGACCTTTCGCATCTCGCGGCGCAACTGCTGCCAGCGCGCGACAGCGGATTCGCTTTGCGCGTGCCCCGTGGGTTCGTCGCGCGCATGCGCGCCGGCGATCCGCACGACCCGCTGCTGCTGCAGGTTCTTCCGCGCGCGGCGGAGCTCATCGACACGCCCGGTTTCGTCTCCGACGCGGTGGGTGATCTCGCCGCGCGCTCCGCAACGGGCGTGCTGCAGAAGTACGCCGGACGTGCGCTGCTGATCGCGACAGGTTCGTGCGCTGTCAACTGCCGCTACTGTTTCCGAAGGCACTTTCCGTACGCGCAGGACACCGCCGCCACGAACGGCTGGCGCGAGTCGATTGTGCAGGTGCGCAGCGACGACTCGATCAGCGAAGTCATCCTTTCGGGTGGCGACCCGTTGTCGTTGTCGACGCCGAAGCTGCGCGACCTCACGGACCAGCTTGCGACGATCCCGCATGTGCGTCGGCTGCGCATCCATACCCGACTTCCGATCGTGTTGCCGGAGCGCGTCGACGACGAATTCGAGGCGTGGCTGCGCCGCCTGCCCTGGCCGGTCGCGTTCGTGCTGCACGCCAATCACGCCAACGAGATCGGCAGCGCCGAAGCGGCGGCCTGCTCGCGGCTGCGCGGTGCCGGCGCCACGCTGCTCAACCAGAGCGTACTGCTGCGCGGGATCAACGACGACGCCGGCGCACTCGCGCAGTTGTCCGAACGCCTGTTCGATTGCGGCGTCGTTCCATACTATCTGCACCAGCTCGACGCCGTGGCCGGCACGGCCCATTTCGCGGTCGGCGACGACACTGCGCGCGCGATCATCGCTACACTGCGCGCACGCCTTCCAGGCTATCTCGTGCCGCGACTCGTGCGTGAAGTCGCAGGCCAGACCTCGAAGACGCCGCTGTGAGCGCACACTCGTGCCACTGGCAATCTTCGATAGAATCGAGTAAAACGCTCGAACTCCATGATTTCCAGACGTAAAAACACCTGAAATGAGCAAGCCCGCCAACATCATCAAGCTCCTGCTGGTCGAAGACTCGCTTGAGGACGCGGAACGGCTCACGAGCGTCCTGCGCAACGCGGGCATCACGGTGCGTGCCGCGCAGGCGCGCAACGCCACGGAATTCGAAAGCCAACTGCAGACCCAGACGCCCGACCTCATCCTGATCAGCGTCAGCAATGCATCGCCGACGCTGTCCGACGCGGTCAGTGCGGCGAAACGCGGCGGCAAGGACATCTCGGTGATCGCGTTGCTCGACGCGCTCGCCGAAGACGACGTCTCCTCGGCACTCCACGACG
Source organism: Rudaea sp. (assembly GCA_040005435.1). GTDB lineage: Bacteria > Pseudomonadota > Gammaproteobacteria > Xanthomonadales > Rhodanobacteraceae > Rudaea. The sequence goes on from JBDTYX010000332.1 coordinate 1,942, forward strand.
ATGCCAACGCGGTCGCGCTGCGCACGCGCAACGACCAGTTTGTCGCGGTCGTGCGCCGCGAGGCCGAGAGTCTCGCGATGCGCCGCAGCGTGCGTCGCCTCGAAAGCGCGCTGCGCGAATCAGAGCGCCGCAATGACTCGCTGCTCGAGTCTTCGCGCGACCCGATCGCCTACGTGCACGAAGGCATGCACGTGCGTGCGAATAACGCCTATCTCGAGATGTTCGGCTACGACGAATTCAGCGACATCGAGGGCGTGTCGATCCTCGACATGATCGCGCCCGGCGCGGCCGACGGCTTCAAGACCCTTCTGAAGAACCTCTCGAAGGGCGAGAAGCCGCCCGCGAAGCTCGACATCAAGGCCCGCGACATCGAGGGTAAGACCTTCGACGCGGTCATGGAATTCAGCGAAGCGAGTTTCGAGGGCGAGCCCTGCCAGCAGATCGTGCTGCGCAAACCGATGGCGAGCGCCGAGCTCGCGGCCGAGATCGACGCGCTGCGCTCGAAGGATCTCATCACCGACCTGTTCAACCGCCAGCACGGACTCGCAGAACTCGATCGTCTCGTCGCCGACGCGGCGGCCGGTGGGTCGAACCTGTGCCTGTTGCTGGTCGAGCCAGATCAATTCCGCAAGCAGCTCGACACGATCGGCATCGGTAACGCCGACCTGCTGCTCGGCGACATGGCCAACCTGCTGCGCCGGCATATCGACGCGGCGGACGTTGCGGCGCGCATGGGCGAACACACGTTCGGCGTATTGCTGCGCAGCCGCGATGCGGATGCTGCCAGGAAGCTAGCCGAAGGACTGCGCCGCGCGTTCGAAGAGCACATCTTCGAGATCGGCAAGCAGTCCATCAGCGTCAGCATCAGCATCGGCGGCGCGCTGATCGGCGAGAAGAATGCGAATGCCCAAACCGTGCTGTCGCAGGCGTCTACCGCGCTGCGCGGCGCCGCGGACGAAGGCGGCAACCGGGTCAGCGTCCTCGACCCTGGCCTGCAGGACCGCGCCGCCGCGAGCGAGATGCGCGAGATGCTCAACCGCGTGCAGAACGCGA
>JBDTYX010000006.1:0-31623 GCA_040005435.1 Rudaea sp.
TCTACGACGAGTACAACGCGGTCCTCGACATGCCGGCCGAGTACTACCTCGACACGGTCAAAACGGTCTTCCAGGACCATTCGCTGCCGCTCGGCACATGGAAGGTGCGCGGCAAGCTCGTCAAACCGCAGGACATCAAGCGCACGGCGCTATTCACGATCGAGGGCGAACTCGACGACATTTCGGGGCTGGGGCAGACCGAGGCGGCGCAGGACCTGTGCAAGGGGATCAAGCCCGCGAACAAGAAGCACCTCACGGTGATCGGTGCCGGCCACTACGGCATCTTCAGCGGGCGCCGCTGGCGCGAGGGCGTCTACCCGCAGGTGCGCGACTTCATCCGCAAGCACGCCTGAGCGAATCGCGCGGACCCTAGCGGTCCGCAGAGATGCGTGCGGCAACGTCGTCGAAGAATGTCGACGGTAGTTCCGCGCGAACCGGTACCTGCCAGAAATTCGCTCGCGCGAACGCCGCGCACTTGATCGCGTCCTTCTGCGTCATCAGCACCGGAGCGTCGTCGCCGTACTCGAGATCGGCCGCGACGAACGGATGATGATCGGCGAACGGGTGCTCGTCGACTACGAGCCCCGCCGCGCGCAGCATCGAGAAGAAGCGCAGCGGGTGGCCGATCCCGGCGACCGCGTGTACGCGCCGTCCTGCGAAGGATGCGAGCGACCTCGGGCTGCCTGCTGGGCCCGACAACGCCTGTGCTATGTCTGCGACGAGCGTCATCGGCACCTCTCCTGGCTGCGCCACGCCGCTGTTGCAGACATGCAGATCGACGGTCTGCAGCCGCGACGGCGGTTCGCGCAGCGGCCCCGCGGGAAGCATGCGGCCGTTGCCGAAGCGGCGTGCGCCATCGACCACGCAGATCTCGACGTCGCGCGCGAGCGCATAGTGCTGCAGTCCGTCATCGGCGATGATCACATCGCAGTCGCTGCGCTCCAGCAGCAGGCGCGCCGCCGCGACGCGGTCGCGGCCGACCGCCACCGGCACGGCCGCGTTGCGATGGATCAGGACCGGCTCATCGCCGCATTCGGCGGCCGAACTCGCCGCTGAGAGCATCAGCGTGCCCCTGACATCCGCGCCATGCCCGCGACTCACGACGCCGGGCCTGCGCCCGCGCGCGCGCAACGCCTCGACGAGCGCGATGACGAGCGGCGTCTTGCCGGTGCCGCCGACGGTCAGGTTGCCGACGACGACGACCGGCATGCGCAACCGCGTGGTGTGGAGAAATCCCGAGTCGTAGAGCCTGCGCCGCGCCGCGACAGCCGCGGCATAGATCGCCGCGAGCGCGCGCAGCGTCCTCGAGGGTGGCTTGCCCGCGTACCAGACTTCCTGCAGTTCGCGTTCGTCGAACATTCGGGCGCCGCCGCCGTCAGACCGCAACGTCGCGCGCGTCGTCGCGAAACTGCATGCGATACAGCGCGGCGTAGCGCTCGCCGCGCGCGAGCAATTGCGCATGAGTGCCGCGTTCGACGATGCGGCCGCCGTCGAGAACGGCGATCTGGTCGGCATGCTCGATCGTCGACAACCGATGCGCGATGACGAGCACCGTGCGCGAACTCATGAGCTTATGCAGCGCCTCCTGGATCAGGCGCTCGGACTCGGTATCGAGCGCCGAGGTGGCCTCGTCGAGAATGAGGATCGGCGCATTCTTCAGGATCGCACGCGCGATCGCGATGCGCTGGCGTTGCCCGCCCGACAGCAGCGCGCCACCCTCGCCCACGTCGCTGTCGAGACCATTGGGCATGCGCTCGATGAATTCCATCGCGTTCGCGGCGCGCGCCGCGGCCTCGATGCCGTTGCGCGACGCGCCGCTCAGCGCGCCGTAGGCGATGTTGTTCGCGACCGTATCGTTGAACAAAATCACGGTCTGTCCGACCCAGGCGATCTGCTCGCGCAACGACGCCAGGCGATATTCGCTGAGGCGACGACCATCGAGCGTGATCTCCCCCGTGTCCGGCTCGTGGAAGCGCGGCACGAGGCTCGCGAGACTCGACTTGCCGCTGCCCGAACGGCCTACCAGCGCGGTCACGCTGCCCGGGGCGCAGTGCAGGTCGATGCGGTCGAGAGCGACCGCATCGTGCCGCGCGTATCGAAACGACACGCCCCGGAATTCGATCTCGCCGCGCGCCTGCCCGGCCGGCTGCGTGCCGCGGTCGACCTCCCCCGGCGTGTCGATCAGGCGGAACAGGTCCGCGGCGGCGACGACCCCGCGATTGAGACTGGACTGCACCGTCGTCAACTGCTTCAGCGAGGTGAGCATGACCATCATGCCGGTGATCACGGTCATGAACGAGCCGGCGTTGATATGGCTGATGATGCCGGGCCGCGTCGCGATGAAGATCACCGCGCCGAGCGAGCAAGCCGCGACGATCTGCACGAGCGAGGTCGACAGCGCGTTCGTCGACGACACCTTGAGATTGAGACGCCGGTTTTCATTGGCGACGACCTCGAAGCGCGCACGCTCGTACTTCTGGCCGCCGTAGATCTTCACCTCGCGCTGCCCCGAAACGATCTCGTCGATCGTGCCGGTCACCTCCCCCATCGATTGCTGGATGCGCGGACCGATGCGCCGATAGCGCTTGCCGACGAGGTATACGATCGCCGCGATCAGCGGCGCGAGCACGAACAGTGCCGCGGTCAGACGCACGCTCGTATACAGCATCACCGACGTGATTCCGATCACCGTGAGCGAGTGCAGGACGAGCGTCTTCAGCGAATCGGTGCAGGCGCCCGCGACCTGCTCGACCGTGAACGTCAGGCGCGAGATCATCTGCCCCGACGGCTCGCTGTTGAAATGGCTCGCGGGCAACTCGAGGTAGCGCGCGAACACCTCTCCGCGCAGCCGATGCACGACGCCGCGGGCGACGCGCGCCATGCCGTAGTCGGTCATGTATGTAGCGGCGCCACGCAGCACGAACAAGCCGATGATGATCAGCGGCATCCAAGCGATCCAGAACGCGTCGTGCTCGATGAAGATGTTGTTGAGCATCGGTTCGATGCTCTTGATGAACGCCGAGCCGCAGGCCGCGTCGAGCGCCATGCCGATGAACGCAAGCAGCACCGTCCAGCGCAGCGGCGCAAGGTAGCCGAGCAGGCGCCGGTACGTTTCCGCGAACGAAACCGGCGACGGGCTGCTCACCGCGGCGGAGTCCCGGCCGCGTCCTTGGTGCGCGTCGTCGCGATCGACAGGTGCACGAACCCGAGCTGGCTGAGTGCGTCCATCGCGGTGACGACCGCTTGGTGCGGCGTCATTCCGTCGGCGCGCAGGATCACAGGCCGGTTGCGGTCGGCGCCGGCGACGCGCGTGATCGCCTCCTTGAGCGTATCGAGCGCGGGGTTGAGCACTTCGTTGTTGTCGACGAAGAAATGGCTGTTGCTGTCGATCAGCACAATCAATGCGTCACGCTGCGCCTCGGTCGTCGTCTCGGACGCCTCCGGCAACGCGACCTTCATCGCAGAGTGCTGCACGAACGTCGTCGTCAGCACGAAGAACATCAGCAGGGTCAGCAGGACGTCGATCAGCGAGATGACGTTGATCTCGAAATCGTCATTCCGCGCACGCGCAAGCCGCATATTTTCAGGCCTGCTCGGGCGCCGGGCTGCGTGCGGCCGGCGGCGCCGCGCAGCGCGGTCGCGGCGCGCGCGCTGCGGCGACGGCGGGCGCGGCCGTCGCGGGCTCGGCATGCGCACTGAGCTCGTCCATCAGCAGGATCACCTGTTGCTCCATGTCGACGACGTAGTCGGCGACGAGCCCGCGGAAATAGCGATGGAAGAAATAGGCGGGGATCGCGACGCAGAGGCCCGCCGCCGTGCAGACCAGCGCTTCGCCGATGCCACCGGCCATCTTCAGCGGGTCGCCGACGCCCGAGACCATCACCGCGAAGAACATGCGGATCAGTCCGAACACGGTGCCGAGCAGGCCCAGCAGCGGCGAGATCAGCGCGATCGTTCCGAGCGTGTTGAGGAAACGCTCGAGCCGATGGACGACGTGGCGGCCCGTGTCCTCGACGCGTTCCTTTATGATGTCGCGCGAGCGCAGGCGCACGCTGAGCGCCGCGGCGAGGATCTCGCCGAGCGGCGAGGTATCGCGCAACGCGTCGACGTGCTGGGGATCGAGTTTGCGCGTGCGCGCCCACTCGCGCACCTCCGCTCCGAGCGCAGGGGGGATGACCGCCGATCGGCGCAGGGACCAGAATCTCTCGAGGATGATCGCGATCGCCACGGCGGAGCAGACCAGGATCGGCAGCATCGGCCAGCCGCCCGCCATCAGGATTTCTAACACGTCTTGCTCGCTCGGCCAGGGAGGGGTCGAGCCGAATGATAGCAGCGATCGACACGGACGGATGCGACCTGCTGTCGCTTCCTCGCGCGAAGTGCACTGCCACATTCTCGCCAAGCGATGGTTGCATGAATTAACACGACGATGCTCTCGCGACGCGCTCACTCACGCCAATACGGATGGCGGTCGCGGCGGCCGATCTCGACCACGTCGGGCGGCGCGTCGGGCGCGAAGCGCAGGCGCACGAAGCCGGCTTCCGCGCTGACGAGTATTGCGCTGCCCGACGCCGCGTAACGGCTGACGACGTCCGCATGCGGATGATGGAAGCGGTTGCGATATCCCGCAGAGATCAGAGCGATGCGCGGTCGCAGCGCGGCGACGAACGCCACACTGGACGAGGTCCGGCTGCCGTGATGCGCCACCTGCAGGACCGTGTTGGCCGCGAATGGCTGCAGCGCTTCGGCGACGTCGCCCTCGACCGCGGCCGTGATGTCTCCGGTCAGCAGCAGCGCGTTCGATCCGCTACGCACCTCGATGACGCAGCAGCGGTCGTTGTCGCGCGCGGACAACGGCGCGCGCGGATGCAGCACGCGGAAGTCGACGCCGTCCCAGCGCCAGTGCTCCCCGGCGAGGCATTGCGTCGCCGCCATCGGCAGGCGCTGCGGGTCGCCGCTTGAGACCGGCGTCGCCGGAAACGCCGCGAGCACGGCCGCAGCGCCGCCCGCGTGATCGTTGTCGCCGTGGCTGATCACGAGGCGATCGACGCGCGCGACGCCGAGCGCATGCAGCGTGGGCACGACCGCCGCCTCGCCGAGGTCGAAGCCCGAGGGAAAGCGCGCCCCCGCGTCGTAAACGAGCACGTGCTCGCGCGTGCGCACGACGAACGACAACCCCTGCCCGACGTCGAGCATCAGCGCCTCGAACTCCCCGTCTCCAAGGCGCTCCCGGGCCGGCACGAGCAACGGCAGCAGCAGCGCCGCGCCGAGCACGCGCCCGGGCACGCCGCGTGGCGCGAGCAACCATAGCGCACCGAGCACTGCGAGCACGAGCGACCACGCCCGCGGTTCTTCGAAGTAGCACAACGCCGCGGGCCATTCGGCCATGCGTTCGAGCAGCCACCACAGTGCGCTCATCGCGACACCCGCGAGATGCAGGAGCGGCGCGCCGAACCATGGAATCGCCAGTTGCAGCAGCGCGCCGGCCACGGCCGCCGGCAGGATGAAGAAGCAGATCGCGGGCACCGCGACGAGGTTGGCGAGGGGGCCGACCAGCGAACTCTGGCCGAAGAACCAGACCGTCAGCGGCAGCAGGCCGATGCTCGCTACGCCCTGTGCAAGCATCATCTCGCGCCAGCCATGGCGAACTGTGCCGCGGCCGCCCAGGCAGAAGATGAGCCACGCGACACCGACGAACGACAGCCAGAATCCCGCGCTGAGCACGCAGGCCGGATCGATCGCGAGCAGCACGACGACCGCGAACGCGAGGCCCTGGACTGACGCGTGCGCGCGCCGCGCGAGATTCGCTGCGAGCAGCACGCCGATCATCACGAGTGCGCGACGCGTCGGCAGTCCGAGACCGGCGATGCAGCCATAGCTAAGCGCGAACGCGATGCTCGCGAGTGCCTCGATCTGCGGCGCGGGCCAACGCAGCGTCACGCGCGGGAAGAGTTTCCACAGGCCGCGCACGAAGATCACGCCGAAGCCCGCGAACAGTGCGATGTGCAGGCCTGAGATCGCGATCAGATGCGGGATGCCGGTCGCACGCGCGACGGCCCATTCACGTTCGTCCATCGCCTGTTGGTCGCCGAATGCGAGCGCGCGCAGCAGATCGGCGGGCGCACCGGCTCCGAGCGTCTCCGCGATGCCTTGCGAGACACGAGCGCGCAACCGATCGATGCACAGGGCGCGCTCGCCGAGACGCTCGTTGCGCGCGTCTTCACGCACGTAGCCGAGCGCATGGATTCCGGCCTCGAGTGCGTGGCGCTCGAAATCGAATGCGCCGGGGTCGACGAGTCCGCGCGGCCGGCGCACACGCAGCAGGAGGCGCCATCGTTCACATGGCTGGATCGAAGGCGCGTTGGTGTACCAGGCGACGCGGACGATGCCTTCGAGCGCGACCGCGCTGCCGTGATGCCGCGCCGACTCGATCGCAAGATCGAAGCGCGTCGGCTCCTCGCCGATGCGCGGCAGACCTTGCAGTGCGCCGACGACGAGCACTTCCTCACCCTCGAGCGCGACGGGCAGTCGCTGCGCCAACGCGGCATCCGCGCGCCAGAGGGTCCAGGCCATGCCGAGCAACGCGATGCCGAGCCAGCGCAGCGGCGGCCGCGCGCAGGCCAGCAGCACGCCGCACCCGAGCAGCGCGAAGATCCATGCGACCGGGGGCAGCGTGGTGAACATCTGCACGACAACCGCGCCCGCGAGCAATGCGAGTGCGGTCGAGGGATTGAACAGACCCGACAGGGTGATCCGCGCCATCGGCCCTCCGGGCCCCGCGACCTCAGCGCAGACGATCCACGCGCGAGACCGGGCAAAGGCGCATCGTAGGGCGCGCGTTCGATCGCCGCGGCGCGCACGTCCATTGCGTCGACAGACGCCTACGGGTCTTCAGGAAACCATCGACGTCGGTGGCCGACGCAAAGGGTCGCACGCGCGAGTCGAAGGCGACCTGGGTGCTCGCCTACATCCGCGACCGGCGGGTGTCAGCGGGCCCGGTGAAACTCGAATCGTCTGTCAACGACGACGAAGGTCGGCTGAGGCGAACCTCGACGCCAGCATCGCACCCGTCGACTCGCAAGAAGCCGGGCGATTGCGCATCTGCTCAGGCCGCTACCAGTTCTCCGTCGTGCATCTCGAGGACGCGATCCATGCGCTGCGCGAGCGCGCGGTCGTGGGTCACGAGGATGAAGCTCGTGCCGATCTCGCGATTAAGCTCGAGCATCATCGAGTACACCTGTGCGGCGTTCTTCTCGTCGAGGTTGCCGGTGGGCTCGTCGCCGAGCACGCAGGCCGGGCGGGTGACCAGCGCGCGCGCAACCGCACAGCGCTGGCGCTCGCCGCCCGAGAGCTCGCCGGGCTTGTGTTCCAGACGCTTGGCGAGCCCCACGCGCCCGAGCAGTTCGCTCGCGCTGCGTGTCGCCTCGGCGACCGGCGTGCCGCGTATCAGCAGCGGCATCGCGACGTTCTCGAGCGCGCTGAATTCGGGCAGCAGGTGATGGAACTGATAGATGAAACCGAGCGAGCGGTTGCGAACTTCGCCGCGTTCGCGGTCGGACAGCGTCGACAACTTGCGGCCCTCGACTTCGACCTCCCCGGCCGAGAGCGTGTCGAGGCCACCGAGGATGTGCAGCAGCGTGCTCTTGCCCGCGCCCGATGCGCCCACGATCGCGAGTGTCGAGGCGCGCGCGAGCGAGAAACTGACGTTGCGCAGCACCTCGGTGCGCAGGCTGCCTTCGGCGTAGGTCTTGGCCACGTTGCGGGCGCTGAGGACGATGTCGCCGCCGTTCGTCGTTTGTGCGCTCATCATTCGTACCTCAGCGCAGCAGCCGGCTGCGTGCGTGCCGCACGCCACGCCGGATAGATCGTCGCGATCAGGCAGAAGACCCACGCGATCGCCGCCACCCAGCCGACGTCGCTCCAGTGCAGTTGCGACGGCACCTCGGTGATGTAGTAGACGTCCGGCGAGAGGAATTCGACATGGAACGTCGTCTCGATCCACTTCACCATCGCAGGGATGTTCCACGCGAGCAAGACGCCGCAGGTCAAGCCGATCAGGATGCCGAGTGTGCCGACGATCACGCCTTGGACCATGAAGATGCCCATCACGCTGTTCGGCGAGATGCCGAGCGTGCGCAGGATCGCGATGTCGGCCTGCTTGTCGGTGACGAGCATGATCAGCGTCGAGACGAGGTTGAACGCGGCCACCGCGACGATCAGCGAGAGGATGATGAACATCACGACCTTCTCCATCTTGACCGCGCTGAAGAAGTTCTTGTGGCCGTCCTCCCAGGTCGTGATGCGATAGAGTTCGTTCTCCGCCGCCAGCTCACGCGAGATTGAAAACGCGCGGAACATGTCGTCGAGCTTCAGTCGGATGCCACTCGGCCCGTCGGTCTGGAACAGCTTCTGCGCGTCGTCCATGTGCACGATGCCGACGCCGGTGTCGTACTCGGCGAAGCCGACTGAGAAGATGCCGACGACCTCGAAGCGCCGCGAGCGCGGTACCGCGCCGATCGGCGTGACGTTGAGTTCCGGGGCGTAGACGATGACCTTGTCGCCGATCCGGTTGACGCCGAGTTCCATCGCGAGCTCGTTGCCGAGGATGATGCCGAACTTGCCCGGCTCGAGATCGGTGAGCTTGCCTTTGAGCATCTTGTCGGCGATGTTCGAGACCCGGGGCTCGAGGGCAGGGATCACGCCGCGCAGGACCGCGGCGCCGGTGCGGCTGCCGCGCAGCAGCGCCTGAGCCTCGATGTAGGGTGCCGCGCCGAGCACGTGCGAGTTGCGTTCGACCTTGGCGACCGTGGCCTGCCAGTCCCTGATCCCTTCGCCGCTACTCTGGATCGTCGCGTGCGCGACCATGCCGAGGATGCGCTCGGTCAGGTCACTCTGAAAGCCGTTCATCACAGACATCACCGCGATCAGCGCCATCACGCCGACCGCGATGCCGAGCATCGACACCAGCGAAATGAACGAGATGAAGTGGTTGCGGCGCTTGGCGCGCGTGTAGCGCAGGCCGATGAACAGTTGCAGCGGTCGAAACATGGGTTCGAGGGAATTCCGTTTGCGGTGTGGTGCGCGTGACGATGCCCGACGTGGTTCCGCGTCGTCCGCATGACGCGCAATTCTACGTGGCGCGGCTGCGGGTGTCAGGTTGGAGCGCACGTGCACACGATTCGTTCCTGAATCCTTATTCGGCTGCTGAACAATTTCTAAACCGTGCAGTATTGAAATTGCACTTCGCCGCCTTATCTCCTGTCTAGCGCAACGGACGTCGCACAGCAACGCAGTCCGGCGCCGCACGAAATGCCCTCTTGATAAAGCAATACCGCTTCAAGCATTCGCAACTGGAGAGTTCCAAAATGAAAAATACGTTGTTGGCTATCGCCCTCGCTACCGCTTCGCTCGCCGCCGTCCCGGCGCTCAGCCATGCCCAGGACACCTCGAACGGCAATGGCGGTTTCTTCGTCAACGGCAATCTCGGTCGTTCGAATCTCGACAAGGGTCTCTACGACGGCAGCGACAGCGGCTACGGCGTCAACATAGGCTATCGCTGGGCGATCAATCCGGGTGTCGCGCTCGGTGTCGAGGGTGGCTACACCGATCTCGGCAAGTTCGACGCGAAGGATGGCGGCCTCGGCCTGCCGCGCGCTTCGGTCAAGGGCTGGACCGCCGGCGTCAACGGTCATTTCAACCTGACCCCGCAGTGGTACGTGTCCGCGCGAGGCGGCCTGTTCCGCGCCGATGTGAAGGGCGCGTTCGCGGGCCTGACCAACGGTTCCCCGACCTACTTCTACACGAGCGACACGAGCGACAAGTTCTACGCTGGCGCAGGCTTCGGCTATGACTTCAGCAACGCCCTCTCGGTAGGCGTCAACTACGATTATTTCAAGACCGACAAGAACGACGTGAACTTCGACCCGAACCTCGTCTCGGTAAGCGCCGAATACCGGTTCTGAGCGCAACCCACACTCCGACGGAGAACACCCGCAAGGACGCCATTGGACAACCGGCCCGGCATGCTGCCGCGGCCGGCTTTTTTTTGGACTCTACAGGCGCGTAGCGGTCGCGACTAACCGCTGCGTCGCGCATGCCTGCTAGCGCGGCGCCTGCCCGCGCGCGAGGCGGACGCGCAACCGCCGACGCGTGTCGTCGTCGCAGTTGTCGTAAAGCAACGGCAACGCGACCGTCTGCCGCGGACCGATGCGCAGGACCAGCACTAGCACCGGGCCGAGCACCCTTGCGCTGACGAACTCACCGCTCCTCTCCGGCCCGGTACTCACGCGAACGCGCCAGTGTCCCGCGGCGTGCCAGGTGACGCGATCGACGGGCAAATGTAGGAAGCGCCATAGCGTGCGCGCGCCATGCGCGAGCGCAGCGACCGTCACCAGCAGCTTGATCCAGTCGTCGAGGCCGCTCGCGAGCGTTGCGACGACGGCGAGTGTCGCAGCCGCGACGAGAAGCGCCGCGAGCTGACGCGAGGGCCGGTAGTCGAATGCGATGGCGGGTACCGCTCTCATCGACGACGTATTCCAATAGACGACGTATCTGATCGAAGCGCATCTAATCGGAGACGAGTCTTATCGACGACGCATCTCATCGACGATCTGCTTCCAGCCTGCGACGGGGGCGATGCTGGCACCGCTCAGCCAGCTCCATAAATCCGGATCCTGCTGATCGAGCAATTCGACGAACGCGGCCTTGTGAGTTTCGTGCGCAACTGCGTAGCGCGTGTCGAGATACCACTCGAGCAGCTGGTCCAGTTCGCGCATGCCGCGCCGGCAACGCCAGCGCAGGCGCCCCGCCTCGCTCACTTCAGCAGGCCGAACGCGAGCACACCCCAGAATATCCAGAGCACGATGCAGCCGAGGAAGAACACCGGCAGCCGGTAGCGTATGCGATTGCCGCCGCAGTGGATCGCGCTGTGCACGTAACGCAGCGCGACGAACAGCCACGCCAGCGTCAGCGTGAGCACGTTCACCTGCGCGGTCAGAAACGAGACGACCAGCGCAAGGTAGAGCAGCGTCGGCGCCTCGAACAGGTTGCGGTAGTTGTCGGCCGCGCGTGTGTCGACGAGGCGCTCGTTCATCTTGCTGCTCGTCGCGATCTCGCGCCAGCGGATGCCCTCCGCTTCGATCTGGCGCTTGCGCTCGAAGAACATCTTGAACGTCACGAGGATGGTAAGCACCACCATTGCGACCGCGGGCCAGAAAATCAGACGTGCATCCATTGCCCGGTGTCCTTGCGTGGGTGGCGACGACGACCGAGGCCGCAGTCCGCGATTCGCGGGAATGCCAGTGTAGTCGCAAGCGACCGCGTCAGGCGCATGCGCCTGCCGTCCGCGACGCGCGATGCGGCGTACGAAAACACCTACACGGGCGTCAGACGCCCTTGCGCTCGACCATCAGCTTCTTGATCTCGCCGATCGCCTTGGCCGGGTTCAATCCCTTCGGGCAGGTGTTCGTGCAGTTCATGATCGTGTGGCAGCGATATAGCTTGAACGGATCCTCGAGGTCGTCGAGGCGCGCACCGGTGTCCTCGTCGCGCGAGTCGGCAATGAAACGATAGGCCTGCAGCAGCACGGCGGGGCCGAGATACTTGTCGCTGTTCCACCAGTAACTCGGGCACGCGGTCGAGCAGCATGCGCACAGGATGCACTCGTAGAGCCCATCGAGCTTCGCGCGGTCGCCTTTCGACTGCAGCCGCTCGCCGTCGGGCGGTGGCGGCGTCTGCGTGCGCAGCCACGGCTTGATCGAGGCGTACTGCGCATAGAAATGCGTGAGGTCGGGCACGAGATCCTTGACGACCGGCATGTGCGGCAGCGGGTAAACCTTGACGTCTCCGTTGCAGTCTTCGATAGCCTTGGTGCAGGCCAGCGTATTGTTGCCGTCGATGTTCATCGCGCACGAGCCGCAGATGCCCTCGCGGCACGAGCGCCGGAACGTCAGCGTCGAGTCGACCTCGTTCTTGATCTTGATCAGTGCGTCGAGGACCATCGGGCCACAGTTCGCCATGTCAACTTCGAACTCGTCGATGCGCGGGTTCTGCCCGTCCTCCTCGTTCCAGCGATAGACGCGGAACGTGCGCACGTTCTTCGCGTCCGCGTTCGCGGCATGCTTCTTGCCCTTCTGCATCTTCGAGTTTTTGGGGAGCGAAAATTCGGCCACGTCTGCCTGCCTTCTGGGTTGATCGAGCTACGTCGTTCGTTCGCATTCGCTCGCGCAGCGGCGCAAGCGATCAGGTCTAGTAAACCCGCGCCTTCGGCGGCACGGTCTGCACGTCATCGGTCAGCGTATTCATGTGCACCGGGCGGAAATCAAAAGCGCACTTGCCTTTTTCGTCGACCGTCACAAGCGTGTGCTTCTGCCAGTTGACGTCATCGCGGTTCGGGAAGTCCTCGTGCGCGTGCGCGCCGCGTGACTCGTGACGCTGCTCGGCCGAGTTGATCGTCGCGACCGCGTTGTACAGCAGGTTCTGCAATTCGTAGGTCTCGATCAGGTCGGAGTTCCAGACCAGCGAGCGGTCGGTGACGCGGACGTCGGCGAACGAAGCGAACACCTGATCCATCTTCTCGCAGCCTTCCTTGAGTGTCTTGGAGGTGCGGAACACCGCGGCGTCGTTCTGCATCGTGCGCTGCATGTTGAGGCGCACGTCCGCGGTCGAGATAGAACCGTTCGCGTTGCGCAGCCGGTCGAGGTTGACGAGGCCCGCGTCGCAGGCGGACGCGGGCAGCGTCTTGTGTGCTGCGCCCGACTTGATCGTCTGCGCACAGCGGTTCGCGACCGCACGACCGAATACGACGAGATCGAGCAACGAGTTAGAGCCGAGCCGGTTCGCGCCGTGCACCGAGACGCAGGCGGCCTCGCCGATCGCGTACAGGCCCTGCACGACCTTGTCGGGATCGTCGCCGACCTTCTGCACGACTTCGCCGTGGTAGTTGGTCGGAATGCCGCCCATGTTGTAGTGAACGGTCGGCGACACCGGGATCGGTTCCTTGGTCACGTCGACGCCCGCGAAGATCCGCGCGCTCTCGGCGATGCCCGGCAATTTCTCGTGGATCACGTCGGGGCCGAGGTGGGTCAGGTCGAGCAGGATGTGGTCCTTGTGCTCGCCGACGCCACGTCCTTCGCGCACCTCGATCGTCATCGAGCGCGAGACGACGTCGCGCGAGGCGAGATCCTTGTAGTGCGGAGCGTAGCGTTCCATGAAGCGCTCGCCGGTCGAGTTGCGCAGGATGCCGCCTTCGCCGCGCACGCCCTCGGTGATGAGGCAGCCGGCGCCGTAGATGCCGGTCGGATGGAACTGCACGAACTCCATGTCCTGCAGCGCGAGACCCGCTCGCGCGGCGAGTCCGCCGCCGTCGCCAGTGCAGGTGTGCGCGGAGGTCGCGGTGAAATACGCGCGGCCGTAGCCGCCGGTCGCGAGCACGACGCCGTGCGCGCGGAAGAGGTGCAGCGAGCCTTCGGCCATGTCGAGAGCGAGCACGCCGCGGCATGCGCCCTCGCTGTCGAAGATCAGGTCGAGCGCGAAATATTCGATCTTGAACTGCGCTTCGTGCGCGAGCGATTGCTGATACAGCGTGTGCAGCATCGCGTGGCCCGTGCGGTCTGCCGCGGCGCAGGTGCGCTGCGCGGGCGGTCCTTCACCATACTTCGTGGTCATGCCGCCGAACGGACGCTGGTAGATCTTGCCCTCCTCGGTGCGCGAGAACGGCACGCCGTAGTGCTCGAGCTCGATCACGGCGGCCGGCGCCTCCTTGCACATGTACTCGATCGCGTCCTGGTCGCCGAGCCAGTCGGAGCCCTTGATCGTGTCGTAGAAGTGATAGCGCCAGTCGTCCTCGCCCATGTTGCCGAGCGCTGCCGAGATGCCACCCTGCGCCGCCACAGTATGCGAACGCGTCGGGAACACCTTGGTGAGGCAGACGGTCTTGAGTCCCTTCGCGGCGAGGCCGAACGTCGCACGCAGCCCGGCGCCGCCCGCGCCGACGACGACCACGTCGTATTTGTGTTCCTCGATCTTGTACGCAGCCATGTATCGTTGTCCCTTCCAGTCAGGCGAGTGCGATGCGCGCGACCGCGACCACGCCCGCGAGTGCTGCGATCACGCAGACGAATTTGACGGCCAGTTGCGACGCCGCCTCGAGCCAGCGCGTGTGCACGTAGTCCTCTATCACGACCTGCAGGCCGAGTTGCGCGTGCCAGAGCGCCGCAATGAGGAAAGCGACGAGCCAGACCGCGGCGAACGGGTGATGCAACAACGCGCGCGCATGCGCGTAGTCGGCGTGCACGAGCACCAGCGCGAGGAAGACCGCCCAGATCACGAGCGGGACGAGCGCGACCGCGGTGATGCGCTGGACGATGAAATGCTGCGTCCCCGACTTCGCCGAGCCGAGTCCCTGCACACGCTTGAGCGGCGTCTGCATGTCGCTGCGGTCGAGTCCGGGGATCATGCCGAACCCCCTTGAGCGCCTGTGCCCGACAAAATCACGCAGCCCCAGATCAGGCCCGTGAGGATCAGGCTCAAGACGACGACCACGACGCCGCTCGTCTTCGCTTGCTGGATCGAATAACCCTTGCCGGCGTCCCAGAACAGGTGGCGCACGCCGTTGGCGAGGTGGAAAGCCAGCGCCCAGCTCCAGCCGAACAGCACGATCATGCCGAACCATGAAGCGCAGAGCGCGCGCACGCTGGCGTAGCTCTCCGGGCCATTCGCGAGCGCGAGCAGAAACCAGACGATCAGCAGCGTGCCGAGGGCCAATACGACGCCCGTGGCCCGATGCACGATCGACAGCGCCATCGAGAGCGGCCAGCGATAGACCTGGATGTGCGGTGAAAGTGGGCGTGCGACTTGCGGCATACGGCTATCCTTGAGGACTGCTGCTGACTTTAGGCCTGGACTTGAGCGCGACTAGAAATCGATGCAGCGACCGTCCTTCTCCCAGTCGCCATAGCGCACCGGGTCGAGACCGCCGCGCCCGCCGATTTCCTTCGGCTTCGGCTTCGCCACCTGCGCGTGCGAATCGGCATTCGCGTTTCCGGCAGTATCCGGCGCCTGGCTCGGATCGTTCGCATCATTCATGCGTGGTCGACTCCCGTGGCTTGATAGTGCGCAACCGCACTCCACATCCGTTGCGTGGCAAAATTATAGCGCCGAAACCCGTGCATATTGTATTTGACACGCTGCCCGAGGCCCGCCCGCGAGGTAGATATTCGTTTCGGGCCACTCCTGGAATCCGCCGCCGCCATGCAAATACTGCTCCCTGATGCGCAGATTCTCGAACTCGCCGGCGCGGACGCGATCGCTTTCGCCCAGGCGCAATTCGCGAGCGACCTGACCGTACTGCGCAACGGCCACTGGCAATGGAGCGCATGGTTGTCCGCCCAGGGGCGAGTGCGCGCGTTCTTTCATCTGCTGCGCCTCGGCGACGAGCGCCTGCTGCTGCTGCTGCGCGGCGGCGCTGCGGACGATCTGCGCCGCGCGCTCGCGCGCTTCGTGTTCCGCGCCAGAGTCAGCATCGACGTCGTCCAGACGATGCGTGCAGCGATCGCACCGACACAGGCATCGACCGGCGGCGCGGCGCTCGCCGAGCGCGAAATCGGCTTCGCGGCGTCCGGCTGCATGGCACTCCTGCTGCCGGGCGAAGGCGGGCGCACGCTCTCGCTGCTCCCCGACCCGGCGATGCCTGTCGATGCCGATGCATCGGCAGAAGCACGCAACGCGGCCGCGCTCGCGGACATCGACGCCGGCCTGCCGACGCTCACAGCCGCGCTGGATGACCTGCTGCTGCCGGATTGGCTGGGCCTGCGCGAGCTCGGCGCGGTCAGCGTGGGCAAGGGCTGCTACCCGGGCCAGGAAATCGTCGCGCGCCTGCACTTCAAGGGCGGCAACAAGCGCTGGTTGCACCGCGTCACTTTCGCATCGCCGCGCTTGCCGTCACCCTCTGCGCGCCTTCGCTTGGGCGCAGCAGATGACGAAGGGATCGTCATCTGCGCCGCGTGGAGCGAAGACGACCGAGGCCGCGCCCTCGTGGCGTTGCGCGAAGACCACGCCCGGCTGGCCGTCGCCGGCGCGAATAAGGAAATCGAAATCCTGTCGATCGAGCGCGTGATCGGTTCACGACTCTGACGATAGGAATGTGTATACTTGTTTACTACTTACCAATATATATTTATCACAAATGCACCAATTATATCAATTTAGCATTTTGGCGTATGCTTAATTTCACCTGAACACGACTGTTCAGCTTCGCGCATTCTTAACAACTGCGATTGTCGGCGGTACGCTTTTCGCGTAAACTCCGCAACACAATTTGCTGTGCCGACGTCTCATCCGGCACAGCGTAACGGCCCACGGGAGTGCGCCGTTACGACGAGACCGAAAAGGTCCTCGAACATCAAGACTGCGCGACTCATATCAGAGCGCGATGAAAATCCGCGATTTACGAGATTGAGCGCGAAGCACGCGCCTCCGTATTCGTGGTAACGGCTTTATTTTTGCAGTTGAGACCCACGATGAAACTAGCTTTCCTGCTCTGGCTCGCGTCCGTGTTGCCGCAGCCCGTCGCCGACCGCGCCTGCATGACCGGCACGCTCTATCTCGAGGCACGCAGCGAATCTATGGCCGGCCAGCTGGCTGTGGCGGAGGTAGCACTACGCCGCGCCGACAGCGGCCAGTGGGGCAATTCCGTCTGTTCGGTGCTGACCGCACCCGGCCAATTTGCTTTATCCACAATGCCGCAAAATTACATTTTGCAAGAAGTGGATTCCTTGCAGCGCGCATGGGCAATTTCCAATATTGCGTTCGCGCTCTGGTCACTGCCGCCCAACCTGCGCCCTTCGGTCGTGCCTCAGGCCGATCATTTCTTCGTCTCGAACACGCCGGTGCCCTCGTGGGCCAAGGGCAATCCCGTCGCGCGCATCGGCGAGCACAGCTTCTATCGCGCGGACTGAAGCGCCGAGAGCTCCCCCGCCGCCAATGCGTCGCCTAATTGTGCTTAGCCGCGGGACGATGACTATCCGCGCCTGACGAGGACCGCGCTCCGCGACCGTCCTGCCAGACGCCGCGAAACTCCTTCCACTCTGCTAGCACCTGCGCGGCGCTGTGCTCGACATATTCGACGAGCATGCCGGTCCATTCGGACGTTCGCGCGAATGCGGCGAGGTCGTCTGCGCCGGCCGCGCCCTGGCGACCGCTGCCGCGCAGCGCTGACCAGGCCACGAGTCTTCCCATCGTGCCCATCGTCTCGCCGAGGGGGCGCACGTCGCCCGCGACCGCATGCAGGTCGAGGCGATCCTGCGACGGCTGGAGTTCCCTGAGGACGAAGTCACGCTTCGCGAAACGCACCGGCTCGAGGAACGCGGGCGCGATCGCCTGCATGCGCTTCTGGATCGTCACGACGCGCTGCGCCTGCGATTCCCATTGCAGCTGGATGCGCGCCAGGCGCGCGCCCGCTGACGACGCGCCAGCCGGCTTGAGATCGAGCAGCACGTTCTCGTTCGGCGAGCCGTTGCCGCGGACGAGGACCGCGTAGCGATGCAATCCGAGGCTGCCCGTCCCTGCGGCGCGGCGCGCGACATCGATCGGTCGGAAGAATTTGGGATCCGGCTGGCGCTCGGCGAAATCCCTCATCCACGCGATCAGCGCTTCGCGATCGCCCGCGGCGACAGTGAGCAGCCTGTCGCCGTCGATCGAGAAACGGCGTCGCTTGCCGTCACGGACGGTCCTCCGATCGAGAAATTCGCGGCGCCCGCGACCGCGCACCCGCCCCATCATCGCGCCGATCAAGCCGCTCGCGAGGTCGCGCTCGATCCAGCGCGGCTTGCCGTCGGCGAGCGCGCCCGAATACGCGGCGAGAAAGCCCCGGCACAGCACGCGTGCCTCGGCGAGCCTGATGCGCAGTGAGCGCGCAGCGACATGCACGCTAACGAGGAAGCGCGCGATCTCCCAGGTGCAGGGGGCGAGCGCCGCCTCGTCGAAATCGTTGAGGTCGAAGTACGACAGGCGGTTGTCGCCCTTGTACGAGCCCATGTTCTCGACGTGCAGGTCGCCGCAGATCCAGCTGCACGGCGCCGCATCGAGCTTGCGACCCCCGTGCCAGTCCGCGTAGAACAGATGACACGTGCCGCGCAGGAACAGGAACGGGTCGGCCGCGATGCGCGCGAACTTGCGCGGCAGCAAGTCCGCGTCACGACCCGCGTTGAATCGAAATATGCGCTCTGCGACGCCCATCGAGGCAGTCTAGCATCGCGCAAAATTGCGCCCCTGAAACGAAAACGGGCGCCAGCGGCGCCCGTCTCTCGGATGACGAGGCTCTAGCCGCGCGGGGGACCTTCGCCGAGCATCTCCAGCCGTGCGCCTTGTCCACCACCTCGAATCAGCACGCGATCGCCCACGTGGAAACCGGGGTTGTCGTACTGGGTCACTTGCGCCTGGCGGCCGTCGTCGAGTTCGATGTAGTAACGCCATGCGTAGCCCGAGGCGAGCCGCGAATTGTTCTCCTCGACGTTGTTGCCAACGACCGCTCCGCCGACGACGCCCGCGGCAGTCGCCGCAGCGCGACCGCCGCCACGCCCGAACTGGTTGCCGATCAGGCCGCCGATCAGGGCGCCGAGCACCGCGCCGCCGCCGCTGCTCTGCTGGCGGACCTCGACCTGATCGATGCCGCGGATGTTGCCGCAGCTGTAACAACGCCCGCGCGGCTGCTGCGCATAGCCCTGCGACGCAGGGTCCCGATAGACGACGCGTTCGCGCGGCGGGGGGACGACGCATGCGCTCAGCCCGAACAGGGCGACGAGCATAACTACGATGAATCCTCGATTGCGCAACATGTGGTTGTCCTCGATTGTGCAGGTTGCAGCGCGCAGGCGCTGATCTATGCTGATTTTGTACATGCCTGCGTGAATGATTGCGGAATCGGCAGGCGCTCCTGTCTTCGATGCCTTCAGTGCCCGTAACGCGCGAGCGCGACAAGGCGCCGACATGCACCGAGGCGCCCCATCCCCCCATTCCGAATGTCGAGCCCGCGATCGACGCTCAAGTGCCCGCAGCAGCCATGCACACCCGGCGCGAGGCCGATCTCTTTGAGATGTGCCGCGGGTTCGGGTTAGCATCCGTTGGCGCAATGAACTGGACAGAAGATGGCGGCTATAGAACCCGGCAAGACCCCTCCCCGCCTCGCGGCACGCATCCGCGAACTCGATTCGCAGGCGGCCATGGAAAAGCTCGCGGGACTGTCCGACGTGGAAATCGGCCGCATGCTGATCGAACTCGGCCCCGGCCACGCGATCGACATCCTCGAGCGCTTCCCTTCCGAGCGGCGGGCGACGATCGCCGCATCTACCGCTTCGGGCGAGGGCGAGCAGTGGCTCAAGGACTGGCATTACCCCGAGGGCAGCGTCGGTCGGCTCATGGAAGCCACGCCGGCCGTGTACGCGCCGGAGACGAGCGCGCGCAAGGTGATCGACGCGATGCGCGAGCTCGTGCGCAACCAGCTAATCACCTACATCTTTGCGGTCGATGCCGAGCGCCACCTGGTCGGCGTCGTCACTTTCCGCGAGTTGCTCTACGCCGATCCCGACGCGCCGCTCGCCGACGTGATGGTCGTCAATCCGTTCTCGCTGCATCCACAGACGCCGACCGTCGATGCGATGCGCGAGGTCGTCACCCGGCATTTTCCGGTGTACCCGGTCTGCGACCAGAACGGGCGGCTGATCGGCCAGGTCCGCGGCCAGGTGTTGTTCGAACAGCAGGCGTTCGAGATCAGCGCGCAGGCAGGCTCGATGGTCGGTGTCGAGAAGGAGGAGCGCACGTCCACACCGTGGGCGCGCTCACTGCGCTTCCGCCACCCCTGGCTGCAGCTGAACCTGCTCACGGCTTTCGTCGCGGCGACCGTGGTCGGACTGTTCCAGGGCACGATCAACCAGATCGTGCTGCTCGCGGTGTTCCTGCCGGTGCTCTCGGGACAATGCAGCAACACCGGCTGCCAGGCTCTGGCCGTGACGCTGCGCGGAATGACGCTCAACGAGATCCGCGTGGGGCGCGCGCGCAAACTGATGCTCAAGGAAGCGTGGCTCGGGCTGCTCAACGGCACGCTCGTCGGTCTCGTTGCCGCACTCGCGATGTTCCTGATCGCGACCTACGAACGCAACACGCATGCGTTGCTGCTCGCGCTGATCACGTTCATCGCGATGGCGGTGTCGAGCGTCGCGAGCGGCATCGCCGGCACCGCCGTCGCGCTCGCGCTCAAGCGCTTCGGCGCGGACCCCGCGATGGCCTCGAGCATCTTCCTCACTACCGCGACGGACGTCGTCAGCATGGGCATCTTCCTCGGCCTCGCGCAGTGGCTTCTGCTCTGACGGGCGCGCAGTCGTGATCGACCTCGTCGACAGCCATACCCACATCGACGTAGAGGAGTTCGATGCGGATCGCGCGGCGGTGCTCGCGCGCGCGCGCGCGGCAGGCGTCGCGCGGCAGGTGGTGCCCGCAATCGCGTTCGCCGGCTTCGGCAAGCTGCGGGCGCTGTGCGGAACGGAGGCAGGGCTCTACCCCGCCTACGGCCTGCATCCGATGTTCCTCGCGGAGCACCGACCTGCGCACCTAGAGGCGCTGCGCGAATGGCTCGAACGCGAGCGTCCGGTGGCAGTCGGCGAATGCGGGCTCGACTTCCACGTCGACGGCCTGGATCGCGAAGCGCAGCGCCGCTATTTTCGCGCACAGCTCGAACTCGCGCACGAGTTCGGCCTTCCGCTGATCCTGCACGCGCGCCAGGCGGTCGAGGAAGTCATCGCAACGCTGCGCAGCGTCGGCAATACTTCCGGCGTCGTGCACAGTTTCGGCGGCAGCGAAACGCAGGCGCGCCAGCTATGGAAACTCGGGTTCTGCATCGGCCTCGGCGGCCCACTCACTTACGAGCGCGCGCGTCGGCTGCGTGCCATCGTCGCGGCGATGCCTCTCGAATTCCTGCTGCTCGAGACCGACTCGCCCGATCAGCCACTGCACGGCCGTCAGGGCGCACGCAACGAACCTTCGTTGCTCGTCGAGGTCTGCGATTGCGTCGCCGCATTGCGCGGCACGAGTCGCGAGGAGATCGCCGCGGCGACGACGCGCAACGCCGAGCGCCTGTTCGCGCTCGGCGCGGCAACTTAAAGTCGGCGCGGTGCGTGCGCGATCAGGCCCGTTACACTTGCGGCGTGCATCACGCCGAGGGGAGCGTCGCGATGAATATGCCGAGCAATGACAAGTCCGTGAGCAGCGGTCCGGACCAACCCACCACGATCGACTCCGATCCGGCCTTCTCCGGCGACGGGCCCGACTTCGTGGCGGGGCAGCGGCTGGGCCCGTATCGGATCGAGCGTCGCCTCGGCGCAGGCGGGATGGGCACCGTATACCTGGCCGAGCAGCTCGAACCGATCCAGCGCCGCGTCGCACTCAAGCTGATTCGCGGCCATGTGCAGGCCGGCCTCGCAGAAGCCTACTTCATGGTCGAACGCCAGGCGCTCGCGCGCATGGACCATCCCGCGATTGCGAAGGTCTTCGACGCGGGCACGACCGCCGACGGCTACCCGTATTTCGCGATGGAGTGGGTCGACGGCCCCACCCTTTCGGACCATGTGGCCGAGCAAGCGCCTTCGTTGCGCGACGCACTCGCGCTGTTCGTGCAGATCTGCCGCGGCGCGCATCACGCCCACCAGAAGGGCGTGATCCATCGCGATTTGAAACCGAGCAACGTGCTCGTCAGCCGCATCGACGGCCAAGCCCGGCCGAAGATCATCGACTTCGGCATCGCGATCGGCGTCACGCCGCAGGATGGGGCGGCCCCCTCGTTCGCGCAGAGCGCCGGGACGCATCGCTACATGAGCCCGGAGCAGATTCAGGGACAGTCGCGCGAAATCGATATCCGTACCGACGTCTTCGCACTCGGCGTAGTGCTGTACGAACTGGTAGCGCCGCCCGACCTCGTCGAGGCGACGACTTCCGCCGGCATCGACAGCGCGACGCTGCATGGCGCACTGCGCGCCTCCGTCGGCATCGGCGACGCCCAGGCTCCCGCAACGGCGATCTCGCGCGGCCTCGAAGTCATTCCTGCCGAGCTGCGCTGGATACTGCTCAGCGCGCTGCAGCCCGAGCGCATGCAGCGCTACGATTCCGCCGAGGCGCTCGGCAACGACGTCGAGCGCTATCTCGATGGCTACCCGTTGCGCGCGGTCCCGTCGACATCCGGCTATCGCTTGCGCAAGTTCGTGACGCGCAACCGCACCATGGTCGCCGCCGGCGCGCTCGTCGCGGTCGCTCTGGTGATCGGCGCAGGCGCCGCGACCTACGGCATGCTGCAGGCGCGCGACGCGGCCGCACGCGCCACGCTAGAAGCCGACAAGGCGGGCGAGACGAGCCGCTTCCTCGGCGACCTGCTCAGTGGCGTCAGCCCCGAAGTCGCACGCGACCTGGACAAGACGCTGCTGCACAAGATCCTCGATGGCGCCGGCGAGCGCGCCCAAAAAGAACTCGCCGCACATCCGCAAGTCCTCGCGGAGATCGAGGGCACGATCGGCAGGACCTACAACAGCTTGGCCGAGCCGAAGCGCGCCATCGAGCACTCGACGCGGGCCTACGAGCTGAGCAAGCAGGAGCTCGGCGAGAATGCGCTCGCGACGCTCAGGCTGCAGCGAGACGTCGGACTGGAAATGGCGAATGCCGGGCAGTTGCGCAAGGGTTGCGAGTTGACCGGCCGCAATCGCACAGCACTCGAGCGCGCGATGGGCGCGAATAACAAGTTCACGCTCGAAGCCGGCGTCGATCTCGCGTCGTGCGACCAGGAAATGGGCGACTTCGCGGCCGCCGATGCGCGCCTCGTCAAGCTGTTGCCGTTGATCGCGGCGAGCGAGGGTCCGACGAGCCGCCTCATGCTCGACGCGATGGCGACGCGCGGATCCGTGCTGTCCTATACGGGGCATTTCGAGGAGGCGGAATCAGTGCTCAAGGACACCGTCGCGCGCAAGACGCAGAAATACGGCGCGCAGGATCCACAGACGCTGGAGTCGCTCAACAATCTCGCGATCGTCTACCTGCAATCACACCGGTTCAAGGACGCAGAAGCGGTGCTGCGGCCGATGCTGCCGATCTGCGAGAATATCTACGGGCCGGAGCACGGCTTCACGCTCAATATCGTCAACAACCTCGCCGGCGCGCTGCGCCAGCAGGCGACGCCGGAGAAAATCGCCGAATCCGGGCCCTACTACAAGCGCACGCTCGACGGCGATCGCAAAAAATACGGCGAGAGGCACCAGAACACCGCGCAGGCGCTGCACAACTACGGCAACTATCTGCTCGACGTCGGCGACGTCGACGGCGCGATCGCCGCACAGCAGCAGGCGCTCGCACTCGCGAAGGAGCTGTTCGGGCCCAAGCATCAGGTCACCGCCGAACTCGAATACGGACTCGGCAAGGCACTCGTGCGCGGCAAGCGTTACGCGGAGGCGGAACCCGTCCTGCTCGACGCGGTGACACAGGAGCGCGCCGAGTGGGGAGAAAAACACTGGCGCGTCGATGAATACATGGCGCCGCTAGTCGATCTCTACGCGGGCTGGGGCAAGGCCGACCGGCTCGAGGAATGGAAGCAGCGCCGCGCCGCACTCGACCCGAAACCGGCGGGCGCCGGCTAGCGCTCGGCGGGCCGGCTCGCGACGCGGTTGCGGCCGCCTTCCTTTGCGCGATACAGCTGTTCGTCCGCGGCGCGCAGCAGAGCCGCGCTGTCGGGCGTCGGATCGAGACGCGCGACGCCGATGCTGACGCTCACGCGCAGGCTATGGTTGCCGACGCTGATCGATCGCGCGGCGATGGCCTCACGCAGCTGCTCGGCAACCGCGACCGCCTCGGCGAGCGACGAGTCGCGCAGCAGCAGCGCGAATTCCTCGCCGCCGAGGCGCCCGACCGGCGCACCCGCCAGCACGTTCTCGCGCACGACCTCCGCGACCGCAGCGAGTACCTGGTCGCCGACGAGGTGGCCGTGTTCGTCGTTGAGCGCCTTGAAATTATCGAGGTCGAGCATCAGCAGGCACGGCGGCGTGCCGGTGCGACCCTTCTCGGTTTCCTCGTCGAGCAATTCACGGAAATGGCGACGATTGTGGAAGCCCGTGAGGCCGTCGTAGATCGCAAGGTCGATCAACTCGCGATGATAGCGCGCCTCGACGCTTGCGCCGACAAAGAACTTCAGCGCGTTCTGTCCGACGCCGATCTGGTCGCCGTCGCGCAGGTCGGCGCGCGTGATCGCCTCGCCATTGAGAAACGTGCGGTTGGTCGAGCCGAGGTCCTCGATGTGGTAGCGCCCGTCCTCGAGTGAGATCCGGCAATGGCGACGCGACACGCTCGGATGCTGCAGAGAGATCGCGCACTCGCCCGCCCGGCCGATCACGACGGGTTCGGACGACAGCTCGATCTGATGCCCGAGCATGACGCCGCTGACGACGATCAGGCGCGGACTGCGTCGGTCCTGCTGCACGCCCGAGCTCTCGAGCAGCGTGGCGCGATCGGTCTTCGAGTGTTCGTGCTTGCTCAGGACAACCCCCCTTAATGTCGCCAGTTTAGCCGGTTTCGGCGCCGGCGCCGGCGCGCACAGCGTTGGCCACGCGCGTGCGCGTGGCGGGCGGGTCCGAGGCCGCAAGCAGCCTCGACACGATGCGCGATACGGCGACGAAAGCGAACGTGCCGGTCACCTGCGTCGCGGCGCCGAGTCCGCCAGAGCAGTCGAGCTTTACGCCGGTCTGCGCGCTGATCCCGCGGGTCTTGCAGACGCTGCCGTCGGCTTGCGGGTAGTTGACGTTCTCGCGCGAGAACACCGCCTGCACGCCGAAGTAGCGCTTGGGATTGCGCGTCCAGCCGTAGTCCTCGCGCAGCTTCTGGCGCACGAGCGCGAGCATCGCGTCGTGCTCGGTCTTTGACAGGTCACGCGCGGTGACGAGCGTCGGGTCGATGCGCCCGCCCGCCGAACCGGAAACGACGATCGGTATCTTGCGGCGCTTGCAGAACGCGATCATGTCGATCTTGACCTTGAGCGAGTCGCACGCATCGAACACCGCGTCGTAGCCGCGCCCCAGCAGCTCGAACAGATTCTGCGCCACGAGAAAAGCGGCGACCTCGTTCACCTTGAGCGCGGGGTTGATCGCGCGGGCACGCTGCGCCATCACGGCGACCTTCGTGCGCCCGTATTCCCCTTCGAGCGCATGCAGCTGGCGGTTCGTGTTCGACACGCAGACATCGTCGGCGTCGATGAGTGTCAGTTCGCCGATGCCGGAGCGCGCGAGCGCCTCCACCGCCCACGATCCGACGCCGCCGATGCCGACGATGCACACGTGCGCGCGCGCGAGCCGCGAGGAAGCGCCGCTTCCATACAATCGGTCGATACCGTCGAATCGCGCGTCCATCAAAGTATTATAGCGGTCGCATGCGAGCTGCTTGTCGAAGCCGGCCGCGCGTGTCCTCCAACGGCCTGCTTATGTCTGGAAATCGAATGAAGCTAGTGATTGCACTCGTGGTCGGCGTGCTCGTCGGCGCGATGTGCGCCGTTATCGTCGCGAACACGCTGCGCCAGCGCGACGCGTATGCACGTGGACTCATGGACGTGATGCAGCACCACTACGCGGGGTTGCGCGAGAGCGTGCGCGCACGGCGCTGCGAACCGACGGCGAGCGCGCATGCACTCGCGCAACTGCGCGCGCTCGCGCCCGACATCGACGCTGCGGTCTTCGCGGACGACACGCCCGAAGCGTCGTTCCGTGAATTGAGCGCGCGGCTGGTGACCTCGCTGGAGCATGCGCCGCCCGCGGACTGCGCCGCGCTCGCGCCCATAGTTCAGCAGGTCGGCAAGGTCTGCGACGAGTGTCACCAGCAGTATCGTTGACGACCTCGTTCTTTAAGGCAGCGGGATGAACTCGGTCTCGCCCGGCACGCTGCCCAGTCGCTGTGCGAGCCAGTCCTGCTTGGCCTGTTCGATGCGCTCGCGCGTGCTCGAGACGAAGTTCCAGTAGAGGTGTCGCTCGCCATCGAGCGGCTTGCCGCCGAAAAACACCGCGCGGGTCGACTGCGCCGCGGCGATCTCGACGTCGCCGTCCGCCGCGAGCACCGCCATGCTGCCCGCAGCCAGCGTTTCGCCGCCGATCGAGAGGTCGCCGTCGAGCGCGTAAACCGCGCGCTCGGGATATTCGGCCGGCAACACGAAGCGCCCGCCGGCGGCGAACTCGGCCGCGAGGTAGAACATCGGCGCGAACACGCGCACCGGCGACGTCTTGCGGAGCGCGCTGCCGACGACGAGGCGCAGGATCACGCCATCGCCCTCAATCCGCGGCAGGCTCGCCGCGGGGTGGTGGTGAAATTCTGGTTCGACTTCCTGCGCCGATTGCGGCAACGCCACCCAGATCTGGATGCCGTGGATGCCCTGACCCGAGGCGCGTTCGGCATCCGGCGTGCGCTCGGAGTGGACGATGCCGCGGCCGGCGGTCATCCAGTTGACGTCGCCCGGGCGGATGTCCTGCACGCTGCCGAGGCTGTCGCGATGGCGGATCGCGCCGTCGAACAGGTAGGTAACGGTCGCGAGGCCGATGTGCGGATGAGGACGCACGTCCATCCCGCGGCCGGGCGCGAACCGTACCGGACCCATGTGGTCGAAGAACACGAACGGACCGATATGCCGGGCCTGCGCGTGCGGCAGTAGGCGCCGCACGACGAAGCCGTCGCCGAGATCGTGTACGCGGCCGTCGAATTGTTTTGCGATCGTCATGCGCGAAGTCTAGTCGCAACGTCGTTCTGTCGGCAGAACGATCTGTCCGCGCGCCGCGCGCTGGCTTTCATCCGAAGCGGGCCTATATTGCAGTCAATCCCATTTTCCGGAGGGCCACCATGGCCAGCGTCAACCCTGTGTCTGCTCCTTCCACCACGCAGCGCGAGGTCGCGCGCATCGTTCGCGGCATGCCCGCGAGCGACGGCGCGGGAGTCAAGCTCACCCGCGTGATCGGGCAGCCGCAATTCGACATGCTCGATCCATTCCTCATGCTCGACGAGTTCCGTTCGGATTCGAGCGGCGACTACATCGCGGGCTTCCCGAGCCATCCGCATCGCGGGTTCGAGACCGTGACCTACATGCTCGCGGGCCGCATGCGCCACGGCGACAACCAGGGCAACAGCGGCCTGCTGACCGCGGGCAGCGTGCAATGGATGACGGCCGGCCGCGGCATCGTCCATTCCGAGATGCCCGAGCAGGAGGAAGGCCTCATGCAGGGTTTCCAGCTCTGGGTAAACCTGCCGGCCAGCGACAAGATGAGCGCCCCGCGCTATCAGGACATCGCGCCGGAGAGGATTCCCGAGGTCGCTCTCGCAGCGGGCGTCCTCGCGCGCGTCCTCGTCGGCGAACAGCGCGGCGTGCGTGGGCCCGTCGAGAACATCGCGACGGATCCGCTTTATCTCGATCTGCACCTCGCGGCGGGCGCGAGCGCCGAGATCGACATCGCACCCGGTCACAACGCGTTCGTCTACGTCTACGAGGGCGTAGCCAGGGCCGGCGAAGGACCCTCGAGCGAACTGCCGCGCGGCGCCCTCGGCGTGCTCACGCTCGGTGAAAAGTTAAGCCTGTCGGCGCCTCAGGCGGCCGCGCGGCTGATCCTCGTCGCGGGCAAGCCGCTCAACGAGCCGGTCGCCAAATATGGCCCGTTCGTGATGAACACCCAGCAGCAGATCGTGCAGGCCATCGAGGATTTCCGCTCGGGCCGCTTCTAGCGCGTCGCATGACGGGGCACGGTCGATCCCCTACCCATCGCGCGTGTAAACGTTTACAGCGCGGCAATAAAAAACGCAT
The DNA here is from genome assembly GCA_040005435.1 of Rudaea sp. GTDB lineage: Bacteria > Pseudomonadota > Gammaproteobacteria > Xanthomonadales > Rhodanobacteraceae > Rudaea. The sequence continues at coordinate 27,845 of JBDTYX010000006.1, forward strand.
CGGCGGCCAGCGAGCCGTCGATGCGTTTGGAAGGCGGTTATTCGGCCGCTGCGACCTCGTCGGCCTGCAGGCCCTTTTGGCCTTGCACGACCTTGAAGCTCACCTTCTGACCTTCTTGCAGGGTGCGGAAGCCGGTGCCCTGGATCGCGCGGAAATGCACGAACACGTCCGCGCCGGTCTCACGGCTGATGAATCCAAAACCCTTGCTATCATTGAACCACTTAACGGTACCAACCTCACGATCCGACATAAAAACCCCGCATGAACATGGAACAGACGAGTCCCCCCAAGAGGACGACTTACTGGGATGCAACGAACCCTGCAAAAACACGATGGAGCGAATCGTCGGACCAGCAACTGGGCGTTAGATTCGCTGGCCACGCAACGAGTGACCGTGCAAACACAGTGCTTTGATCATAACCCAAATTTTACAAAAGTCACTAGTGGCGAAAGTATCGCCCACGCCAAAATCATTTATTCGGCTCAAACCCCGCGACCCGGACTCGTCCGGCGTGCCAAAAATCAATGCGCGGGGTCTGCCGGCTCGAGGTCATGAAAGCGGTCAAGATGCAGGTAAAAGTGCCGCGAATGTTCTCCATCGACGAAAACATCCACGAAACGGCGGTTAAAATGAATATCCTCGTGTGCATATTGATGGCGCGCGGTCACGCCGGCTGCGAACGTCTCGTCGGTCCCTGAGATGGCGATCGCGATGCGCATGTCGCCTTCGCGCATCTGCTCGGCGCCGACGCCGTACAACGGGCTCGTCGCATCGACGCGGTGCATGATCGTCCAGCTCAGCGCGAATATCGGCGAACGACTGCGCTCGAGTTTCAACTCGAAGAAGCGCCGCATGCTCGTGCCCTCTGCGGACACGACATCGCGGATCAGCGTCGCCGACGCGAGCGCCTCGACGATGTAGTTCAGGCGCTCGTTGGCGACGCGCATCATCAACATCGTCTCGCCGTCGTGCGTACCGATCACGGCCACGCGGCTGAACAGGATGCGCGCAGTGGGCTTCGAGAACCGCGCGAACACGAGACTCGTGATCACCGCGAGGCTCAGCATGCCCGAGATGATCTCGATCGTCGCGATGATGTGCCCGTAGAGCGTGGCCGGGGCCATCTGACCGTAGCCGACCGTCGCGAGCGTCTCGACGCTGAAGAAGAAATAATCAGAGAACACGCCGGGCCGTGCGTTCTGGATCGCGTCGGCGCCGAAGAAATAGGCCGTCGCGAACACGAGGTTGACGCAGAGATAGACGAGCACTGCCCCTGCGAAGAACTGCGGCCAGGTCAACGACATGATCACGTGGAATGCATCGTGCCGGTCGAAGCGGCTCACGCCGACCTTCGTCACCTCGGTCTGGCCGAGTCGGATCGACAGCCCCTTGTGGCGCCGCGCGCGACTCACGGCCCTGATCCGTCGGCGGCGTCTGTCAGAATCGGTTTGGCAAGAGCTAACATGCTGAGGCTAACTATGGGTCGCGGCCGGGGTTTGCACAAGCCGGCAGCGCTCGCTGTCCACGCAAGGAGTCCTTCAATGCCCAGTCAAGGTTGCCATCCGCACGCCGCGCACAAGAAGTTGCGCATTCCCGATTGGTACGTGTCGAGCCTCATGCTCGACCGCGCACTCGATGCAATCCTGCGTCGCGTGAAGAAGCTCGATCGCGGGCACGACGTGCCGTATCTCGCGGGCTACAGCCAGGACGGCGGAACGATCTACATCGACCGCCACCTGCCGCGCACGATGGCCTACAAGGGCCGCAAGGTCGAGGTGGACCGCTATCTGATCATGCACGAGGAGGTCGAAAAGACCCTGATCGACCAGCTAGGCCTGCACTATCTCCACGCGCATCAGATCGCGACTCGGGCGGAAGAAGCTGCGGTCCGCGCGGACGGCATCCTCTGGCGCGACTACGACCGCTTCATGCAGAAATACGTCAAGGGCATCGGCGACGAGCGTCTCACGCGCGTGCCCGAAGACCTCGACCTCAAACCCTATCGCGACGAGCACGACTTCGACCTGATCGAGCGCATGCGCAAGGCGCTGACCAGCAAGGGCTTGCGCAACGACGAGGACGCCGCGGCCGTGCGCAAGGGCCTGGCGCAATACGTGGCGGCGATGAAGCTCGAGAAGAAAACTCATGCGACGCGCATCGCCGCGGTGCAGAAAAAGAAGGGACAGCTGCGCCAGGCGGCGGCGGCTCTAGTTCGCCGCCGGCGCAAGGCGCCATGACTACTTGCCGATGAAATCGTTCTTGCCGATCTCGACGCCGTTGTGGCGCAGGATCGCGTAGGTTGCGGTGGCGTGGAAATAGAAGTTCGGCAGGACGAACTCGCGCAGGTAGTTAAGGCCCTTGAAACGCAGTTCGCCCGAGCGCATCGCAATGACGATTTCGCGATCCTCGCTGCCGGCGAACTTCGCTGCTTCTATGCCGTTGATGAAGTCCAGCGTCTTCGTCATGCGCGACTTGAGTTCGGCGATGCTTGCCTCAGTGTCGGGGAACGACGGAATGTCGGTGCCCGACAGGCGCGCCGCAGCGCCCTTGACCATGTCGCAGGCGATCTGAACCTGGCGGGTCAGCGGAAACATGTCCGGCGCGAGGCGCGAACCGAGCAGCACGGCAGGCTCGACCTTCCTCGCGGTCGCGAATTCCTCGGCCTTGTCGAGCAACAGCGCGAGGTTGCCAAGCATGCGGTTTGCGGCGGGAACGAGGAATTCGTACATCGAGACTTGCATGGCAACTCCAGGGAGAAAGTTTGGCGACGGGGCCGCAAGATCGCATACGCGCGATGAAATCGCCAGCGGTTTGCGCGCGCAATCGGCGAATACGCGTCACCCGACGGGACCGGCGCCCGAGGACGGTTATTGCAACACCCGCATGCGAGCGGCAATTGACCTTTTCGTGCGAAAATCCGCGGGCGGCGACCGCCCTCACCTGAGGCAGTCCTTCCGATTCGCGAACGGCCCGGTAGCTCAGTTGGATAGAGCGCGCCCCTCCTAAGGGCGAGGTCACAGGTTCGAATCCTGTTCGGGTCGCCATATACATCTTGCTTTAGACGTAGTCGGCTCTGCGCATATTGAAGGCTGGGACAATTGGGGGGCCACTTACCCACAATGTTGCGCAACCGGGGAATTGTCATGGCAGTCATTGAGAGACGTAAGACTGTGTCGCTACTTCATGGGGTTCTCCTTGCCAAATTGGTTAAGACAACGCCATCAAGGTGGCTAGCTGATTCGACTCACGTCAGGACGGCGCGGCGGAAGTCCGCGCTGGTCCTTGAGATCATCCAGGGCAAGACGACGGTGGCAGAGCGATTCGCGTCTTTGATCTGACGCCTTCGCAGATCGAGGACTGGATCGATCATGGCAAGGCGGCCATGGAACCGGGGCGCGAATGATGATGGTCGGCTGCGCACAATTGCGTATCTTTATTACGGACGCGACGATATTTCTAGGCGCCTTCTAGCTCGACAGCTACTTAGGAGGCAGAATGAGTGAATGTTGATCAGGCTGCGAGGTTCAATTCATGACAGCTAAATCGGGAAAGCTCGTGACGCCAAGTCGTCGTCGATGGTTCCTTGGAATCGCCGTAGCATTTGCAAACGTTGTTGCTCTGACTGGACAAACCGGCGCGACTGTTGCCACTGCTGCGTCTTTCAATCTGGATCAGCACGGCCTCACCGGTGCGTGGTACAACGCGTCGACAGGTGGCCAGGGCCTGCTGATCGAGAGCTACAAGGACCTGCAGGGCGCGGGCAAGGGCTACCTCACCG